>NZ_JAOWDM010000082.1:0-510908 GCF_030334645.1 Citrobacter sp. Cc139 | reverse complement strand
GAAATTGATGGAAGTTCTGGATCATCTGAATGCAAAGGAAGGAAAGGGGGCGCTTTATTTCGCCGGACAGGGGATCCAGCGACAATGGGCGATGAAGAGAGAGATGCTCTCGCCACGATACACAACACGCTATGCTGATCTATTAAGGGTTAAATAATAAGGTCAAATAATCGACCTTATTATGAAGTTACTAAAGACGGCTTAGGATTTCATTTAATTTATGGTTAAGGCTTTTTAATGCTCCGAATTTAAGACTTGGCCTGTGTGACGATAAAAATATACTCGTTAACATTTCCAGCTTCATTAGGTGAAATTTTTCTCCAGATAAGAAATCTTTAATGTTATTAAAGTTGTACAAATTTTGTAAATAAGACTCAAAAGATTCAATGTCTATTGGCTTCCATGTGGTCAATATGTGTTTTGCGAGAAAAGAGGTGCCAATAATTTCCAACGGCTTATATTTTGAGTTATGATCAATGTTATCTATATGGTCACTAACGTTAACATGATACCATCCATCTTTTTCAATAATGTTACGCAACGTATTAATTTTTTCATTTGTATCATATAGTTCATATTTCTTGATGAACAAGCTAATGTATGGGTTACCATAAAGCGAAGAAGTTCCATAACGACGTAGATTGTCAATCCCTCCCTTTTCATCTATAAATATAGATATATCATCAATGCTAAATTCATTTGCTTTTTGTTCAATAAAACTATGAGTGATGGAAGGTGATACTGCAAGATATTCATTTTTAGTTAGGAATAGGTAGTTGTTTACAACCAATAGCCATGTGGTAACTGTGACAGTTTTATTTCTGGTTATGACGTCTAGTAAGTATTGTTGTAGTGAGGTTTCGTCAATATCGAATATATGGGGGCGATCTGCGGTTGCTATGTAGTCAATAGTTATTTTCTTAGGTTCTGAAAATATATAATGTTGTACGGTCATTACAGATTCAAGTCCCATGCTATACTCACGTACGACGTTGGGTACTGCATATTTACGATATGAATCCCATAAGTTTTTCTCAGCGTAAGTCGCATCATCATCGATAGTGAATAAATAATTTTCTGGTTTTTTCTCTTTTAACTCATCAATGCTCTTTTTAAATTGGAATTGTAGTATGATACTTGAAGTAATACATTCGATAATATCTTCAGAGCGAACAGTCCATATTTTATCTGGGTTTGAATTTATGTATTTGAAAAGTGGTTCGATTTTGTTAATACATCTGTTTATTATTCTAAGATTAAAAAGCTCTTGGCGTTCAATTATCTTAAGGAATATTTTTTTATCATCATCAGGGAAAGAAATTAGATTTGGCGTGATTATTTCTGATAAGTCTTGATGATTTAACTCAAATGAAATAGTATCTGAGATTATTTTTTCTTTATGTTTTATTTCAAAATTTGCTTCCTTCGTGGTGTTTCCTACAACTATAAAATCTAATGATCGATTTTCTCTTTGAAAATATAAAGAGTGACAATAATTCAATATATTGGATGTTAGTTCGTTGTCGTTCATACGTTCAATATCATCAAGAATAAACAATCCTGATAAACTGGATAATACCTTTCCTTTTACACTTGTGCCTATAGAACTAAAAAATGATCTTAAAACCCCTGACTCATCGGCTTTCCCCCTGAGTAAACTGACGCCATCAGCTAAGGAATTAAAATCATTTGCAAGGTTTTCAGCGCCTTCAAGATAGTAACATTCAATTATTTTTGACTTGAAATCAGCAAGGGATGTTATTCCCAATAATGAAATGTAAAAAATAGGTTGATCGGAATAATAAGATTTTAGCCTGTTATGAATGAAGTATGTTTTACCAGAACCCCAACGCCCGTCAATAAACAATAAACCTTCTCGTTCTTTATTGATTAGTGGAACTAACTTTGTAATAAATGATGAAATAGAATTTCCCATAATGTTACTTACTCCATGTTTTTAAGATTAAATGTTGAAAGGCATTCTAAGGAAGAATTGTATGATATTAAACTAAATTAAAGAAATGATTAGAGTTGGATCATCGTTTTTAGGATTTCCAACTGCGCGTGACACTGGGTGCCAGATAAACTTGTCAGCGGGCACTGTTCCGTCAGCAGCTATCTCTTCGGCTTCCTTCCCTCCTACATCTTGACGCATCCACTCCCTGGCCGCTTCCGGTAACAAAACCAGTGGCCTACGGTCGTGAATTTCTACCAGGCCTTTGTCGGCCGCAGCTGTCACTATCAGGAAACCTTCGGCTTCATCTCCACGTTCGAATGGTGTGCTGCCGATCGCCGCCATAAAAATCGGCTGACCGTCTGCCCGGTGAATAAAATAGGGTTGTTTCTTGTCACCTTCCTTTTTCCACTCAAACCATCCATCAGAAAAGCAAATTGCGCGACCATGCTGCCAGAGTGGTTTAAACATTCTGCTGGTGGCCGCAGTTTCAGACCGTGCGTTAATGAGCGGCGGTTTATCCCACCAACCGGGAGCGTATCCCCAGATAACTGGATCAAGATGCAGCTGATCATCACGTTCGCTAAGAAGCAGAACTTTTGTTCCTGGCGCTACGTTAAATCTTCCGATGGGTTCTGGATCGAATGGAATGTCTCGTTCTGATTCATTAGCGAGCAGGACAAGATAATCTTCACGCGTCATTGATTGAACGAAACGTCCACACATACACACCTCCAGTCTCTAGACTGAAAGAGTAGGTGCTCAAGGAATATCTTATAAAATATGTTCTGCAAAACAATTTAAATCTATCGGCGAATCATAAGCTTACAACACCTTCAAAATGTTGATTTAGAGATGGCAAAAAATCAATAAAATGCTTTTAATTCATAATGATAGTGTAAAATCAGATGTATATCGGTCTGGTACATGGATATCGACACCACCGCAAGTTATAAAATGGGTGGCGTCCAGCAGCGAGACAGCGTACGTCTCGATCCGTGGGTGTTTATGTTCTCTGCGGGTTATCGTTTTTAAGCTCTTCTGCAAAGCCCTTCGGCAAAACTGGTCATTTGATGACCAGTTTTGCCAACTCTTCAGCATTAACGAACATCATTCCAATGGTATTTTTTACCCGTTGTGTCCATGATGAAAATCTCCTTTTGGTAGTTTATTAACCAGGATTTCATTGACTTTTTCGCGTTGCCCTGACGATGGATGCCAAGCCACAATTCTGCAAGAGAGTTAAGATCATCGGCAGACCACGGCGTATTATAATCTCCAGTGAACTTTGTTTTCTCATCGACTAAATGGCTGTACCAAATATACATCGGGATTTGTAATGCCTCTTTAGGCGGTCTAACACCACCATGAGAATAAACCACCGAGCGAGCGGGATCACGGATCAGCGCATGATCGGAAAAATACATTACTGATGAGCGAGTGTTTTCCAGCGCATTGAATATAGTACCCATCAGTTCATCAGTATAGCGAATTGAGTTATCATAACAATCGTCAGCTTTACTCTGGCCAAATAAGACAGTATGACTTTCTGGAAAACGTTGACAGGAAGGTTCATGACTGCCATATAAATGCAGGACAATAAGTTTCTTACCTGGCTTCTGCAATGCCTTATGTAATAACGGCAACAACGCCTCATCATAGCCATATTCTATCCATTCATGCTGATGTGCATTCATGGCAATCCCGGTAATTATATTGTTATGCGCCCCTCCATTTCCCTGGCGACTGTACCAGTATGTATCATAGCCAGCCTGGTTGGTGATATTAATAATATTATCGCTGTAATTGCGCGGGTGACGGGCTTGCACTGAGTCAGCAGTAAGTGCCAGGGGGACGGCCATGATTGTTACCGGTGCAGGCGCAATCGCGTTATGAAACAGTAAAAGTTGCTGCTTTTGTTTGATAAGTTCAGGGGTGGTATCCCTTGTGTATCCATATATTCCCATATTTAACGCACGCGCAGATTCCCCGACGATCAGTATATAGTTTTCGATCCCTGTATCAGTTACTGTTATCTTATAATTGGGAATGTTTGTACCGATATCAGAAATTATGGCGTTATCTTGCATAGCCTGCATGAACTCTTTTCCGGTACTTACTGGAGTAGAGCGGATGACTCGTTGCACCAGACTTTCAACATTACTTTTCCTTATCTGGTGGAGATAAGCTTGCGAAAACAAAAAGAAAATTATCAAGCCCAAAATAACTATTGGGTAGTGACGAAATCGATAGGGTACAGGTCTCGCGCCAGTGTTTATAGAGTAAATAAAAAACATTACAAGTGTAAAGAACGTAACACAGTCGCGCCAATATAATCTCAGCATCGCTATTGCTTCACTGGGAGTTGTATTTAAAACACTTAACGCAAATCCATAACTAAATTCTGAGTTGTAATTATTCCAGGCATGCAATTGAAGAGTGATATCAGCTGCGACGGGTATTAAAATTAAAGCAGCCAGAATATTTCTGAAAAAGACATACTGTAGGCATCGTAATGAAAGCATGATCATGAAAAACACAAGTGTCCGATTAATCACAGTGTTATATTTTGCAGTTAATATATTAACACTGGCAATAATTAACACAGAAATAATTAGCGGAATAATTTTAAGTGGGCGTAAACCACTTCTGACCATTTGAAGGTTAAATTGGATAGACATGATTTTTAATTTATGGACCCAGATATCCTGACAAACAAAATATGTTTTAAACATAAGAATTTTCTTCTTATGTGCTTTTATTGTTTACTTATGCAATTATTGAGGGTGAATAAGTTACATGTAGCAACCTCACAGACCTGTCTCAGGTGTGATCGCCGTTATGTCGTTTTATTCAATGCTATTTAGTCGTTATCCTGTGGTTTGATCCCTTTGGCTTTCTGAATATTTTTAAAAGGTGAATTTGAGTTAAGTGCAAATAGTCTTGGTGCATCCTGCATTTATAAACAACTAATTTACACGTTAATAACATGACCTAAGTGAAATTATCAAGACCTTGCAAAAATAACGCTATTACTCTGATACTATAATGATTTTAGTCTTGATGAGCCAATGCAATATTCACATTTAATATGATATTTACGTAAATCATTACTAAAACTTTATGATATTGATGCGTTCAGCGTTTCGCTGCTCATCTCTTAAACATTGCAAACAACGGCAACATCTCAGATCGGATGTGGGATGGGCAGAGCTATTCGCTACCTATGAATATGTTCTGTAAAAATACGAGGATACCGTGCCCGGTTTCAGCCATAACTGTGAAGGCTGTGATTAAGATTAGCCCCCCTGAATCGTCAGTGGTGTATTTCTCTTCTTCGATGTAATGCTACTCTTTAAGCAAACTGGCTTTGAGGGTATTGACGATGCTAACCCGCCATCAACTCCAACAAAAAATCACGTTTCTGGAACCGTTCACCGGCGATGATACGGCCGAATTTGCCGTAAGCGTGGCTCG
The DNA here is from genome assembly GCF_030334645.1 of Citrobacter sp. Cc139. Classification (NCBI taxonomy): domain Bacteria; kingdom Pseudomonadati; phylum Pseudomonadota; class Gammaproteobacteria; order Enterobacterales; family Enterobacteriaceae; genus Citrobacter; species Citrobacter sp. Cc139. The sequence goes on along the minus strand of NZ_JAOWDM010000082.1, from coordinate 505,477 downwards.
TGAGCTGCTGAATTACATGGATAAAATGGAGATTCTGGAGAAACTTATGGCCACTCCGGTTAAACTGCCTTATTGCAGCGCCAGCCCGGTTTGTGAGATTGAAGCGGGGTACGCCGCTGGTGTGAACGACTGCCGTGAGGCTATCCGTCGGGCAGGGTATCCCATTGAAGGCGATGCTTAGTTTGCATTTATGTTAACAAATATGTGCTTTTGTTGTATAAATCGGTAACTTCAGCGCGCGCAACGGCGAGCTTTTACTCATCAGCGAAGGGGCGGTAAATATTCTCAATCAACGTACAGCGCAGTTATGCAACAACATAAACGGGTAACCGGTTTGGCAATATGTTAACTAGCAGGGTGGACTCGTGAAGATTGTGCAGGATAAGCTCAGAAACAAGCAGGCATTGCTGGTATCAGGGCTCATTACGTTGATATTTACTTCGTTATTTCTGTTTATTATCTATGAGCAGCGGATAGCGGCAGCCAGTGAAGGTGTTAATCGCCTGCAAGCGCGCATGATGGACATTTTTAACGATAACGAGCTGATCGCCGACGCGATTGGCGAGCGCTATCACCATATCAAAACGGGCGAGCAATGTGGCGATATTTCACAATTTGTTCCCCGCAATGATGATGAATGGGGCATTAACGCCGACCCAAAGCGGCTGCATTCGGCGACGGGGACAATTATTGCCCAGAGAACCAGTCATAATGCGTTGTGTATGTATACGGCGGCGGAGTTTATTCGCGGGATGGTCAATGAGCTAAACCCGGGGAGCTTCGATGCGCATCGTTACATTATCGCCAAAAACTCAGATTATTTTTACTGGTTTATGGCTTCCGATTCGCGCCATTTCAGCTTCTCCAATTCTGAAATGGCGCGGGATATCACCAACTTTTTCTATCCACCTGACGATTTCTATACCCGACTGTTGCAAAAAAACGTCAAAAACAAAGCCCTTAGTTCAACGAACTTCTATACCGATAAAATTACCGGTGAAAAAGCTTACAGCGTGGTGAGCTATATCTACGATCTGTCGGGTAAAGAGATATCAGACCAAATCGTGGCCTATCTGGTCTATGACCATTCAAAGCCGGAACTGCAGGAAGCGTTGGCTCAAGCTTTTGACTACCACCTTCCACCTGAGCTGAATGTGGAGTTGGTGAATTTGACCAACAATGAGAGCCTTTGTTTATCCGGTAGATGTACAGGCCAGTCCCGCTATATGGTGCGCAATTTTTCGGAGAAATATGCGCTGCACTATTCGCTGTCATTAGGCCGTTTTATGGTGCGTGATTCGCATGCCGGAATTGTGATCCTGCTGGCGCCGTTCTTCTTCGTCATCATCAGTTTCTCACTAAAATCCTGGCTGAATGAAAGCGACCTCAAGGTTTATATCGACACGCTGACCGGTTGTTTTAACCGCCGAATTCTCGACATCATCAAGCGTCGTGATTTATCGCACTGCTCGGTTGTGTTACTGGATTGCAATAAGTTCAAGGCTGTCAATGATACCTGGGGCCATGCGGCAGGTGACCGGGCGCTGCAAATTATTGCTAACAGAATGCTGTCTAACACCCGAACCAGCCACGATATTGTGATTCGTACCGGCGGGGATGAGTTTATGATCCTGCTGTTTCGCTCGCAGGCAAGTGACGCTATCGCCATTGCTCAGCGTATTAGCGGGCAGGTGACCAGCCATGTGTTTGTGGTGGACGGTCATACCGTGCCATTGTCAGTGTCGTGGGGGATTGCGGAAGTGAACGGCGAGCTGGATGTGGCAATTCAGAATGCGGATAACGCCATGTACAAAATGAAGAACACCAAAGAAGGGTAAAACCGCCAGAAGTCTCTGGCGGTTGATTTAGCTTAGTAAGGCGTGGCCGCTTTCATTGCGCTGACAAAGGCTTTCAGCTCAGCCAGCATCTGCTCAGGTGCGGCAACATTCTTCTCAATGATTTTCACAATCGCTGAGCCGGAAATTGCCCCGGCAGCACCGGCTTCAATCGCGCCGGTGACCTGGTCTGGCGCAGAGATACCAAATCCCTGTAATGACGGAGGAGCACCGTATTCTTTCAGTTTTTCCACCAGATGATGGAGCGGTAACGCCGCACGATTTTCAGCACCGGTCACGCCAGCACGTGAAAGCAGATAGGTATAGCCGCGACCGTAAGAGGCAATCTGGCGGAGCAGTTCTTCATCAGCGTTAGGGGGGCAGATGAAAATAGGTGCAATGTTGTGGCGGAGTGCCGCAGTTCTGAATGGTCCAGACTCCTCAACAGGCACATCTGCCACCAAAACAGAATCGACACCGACTTTCTCGCACTGAGCGTAGAATTCGTCAATACCCTTGCTGAACACCAGGTTGGCATACATCAGCAGACCAACTGGAATGGTGGGGTGTTTCTGGCGAATCAATGCCAGCATCTCAAAGCATTGTGACGGTGTCACGCCTGCGGCAAATGCCCGCAGTGTGGCTTCCTGTATGGTCGGACCGTCCGCCAGCGGATCGGAGAACGGAATGCCGAGTTCAAGCGCATCAGCGCCGGCTTCGATCAGCGTATCAATGATTTTCAGTGACTGTTCAACTGACGGATCGCCCAGGGTTACGAAGGGGACAAAAGCACCTTCTTTGCGGTCCTTCAACTGTGCAAAAAGATTTTCGTAACGTTCCATCAGATTTCCCCTCGCGCTTTCAGAATATCGTGTACGGTGAAAATGTCTTTGTCGCCGCGACCGGAGAGATTTACCACCAGTAATTGCTCTTTTTCCGGATTTTCACGCATCATTTTCAGGGCGTGTGCCAGGGCATGGGAGGACTCCAGCGCCGGGATAATCCCCTCATGTAAACACAGCGTTTTGAAGGCTTCCAGCGCTTCATCGTCGGTGATTGAAACATAATCGGCGCGACCGATGCTGTTCAGGTATGCATGCTGCGGCCCGACAGACGGGAAATCCAGACCTGCGGAAATAGAGTAAGACTCTTCAATCTGTCCTTCTTCGGTCTGCATCATCGGGGATTTCATGCCAAAGTAAATCCCGACACGACCGTGTTTTAACGGTGCGCCGTGTTCACCGGATTCGATCCCGTGACCGCCTGGCTCTACGCCAATCAGACCGACGCTGGTTTCATTAATAAAATCGGCAAACATACCAATGGCGTTAGAACCACCGCCCACGCAGGCGATAACAGCGTCCGGCAAACGACCTTCTTTTTCCAGGATCTGCGCTTTTGTTTCTTCGCCGATCATGCGCTGGAATTCACGTACAATGGTCGGGAAGGGATGCGGTCCTGCCGCCGTCCCGAGCATATAGTGCGCGGTATCGTAGCTGCCAGACCAGTCGCGCAGGGCTTCGTTACAGGCATCCTTCAGCGTTGCAGAACCGCTATGAACAGGAATGACTTCTGCCCCCATCAGACGCATACGGAAAACGTTAGGCGACTGACGCTCAACGTCTTTCGCACCCATATATATACGGCACTTCAGACCCAGCAGCGCACTGGCTAGCGCCGATGCGACGCCGTGTTGACCTGCACCGGTTTCGGCGATGATTTCCGTTTTCCCCATACGCTTCGCCAGTAACGCCTGACCCAACACCTGGTTAGTTTTGTGCGCGCCGCCGTGCAGTAAATCTTCACGCTTAAGATACAGCGTAGTGTTGGTCCCGTGAGTAATGTTCTGGCATTTGGTCAGCGCGGTTGGACGACCAGCATAGTTTTTCAGCAGATCGGTAAACTGCGCCTGAAACTCAGGATCTTTTTGCGCGCTGACGAAAGCTTCTTCCAGTTGACGCAGAGCAGGCATCAGAATTTGTGGCACATACATACCGCCAAATTCACCAAAGTACGGATTGAGTAATGTTGTCATGTCCTTTTCCTTAATATGCGCGCAGCGTCTGAAAGACCGAAGCCAGAAGTCGTGCATCTTTGATGCCCGGCTGTGACTCTACGCCAGAATTAAAATCGAGCCCGGCACAGCCGGTTTTTGCCGCGTTGACACAGTTATCAGCGCCAAGTCCGCCAGCCAGTAAAACGTTTTCCAGCGATTGCCCGCCTAAAAGCGACCAGTCGAAGCGTTGACCGCTACCACCCTGGCCGTTGTCGAACACGTATTTATCGACATGCTGATAATCCCGGGCCGGCAACGTTTCGCCAACACTCAGCGCTTTCCAGATTTGCACCTGTTTGGGCAGCGCATCGCGCAGAGCGTCAACATAGGTCTGATCTTCGCTCCCATGCAGTTGCACCGCAGTCAGTCCCAGGGCCAACGCTTTGTCGCGCACCTCGGTAATCTCGGTGTTGCGGAACACGCCGACATACTGTAATGGCGCGCCGCTCATCACTTCCCGCGCCTGCTCAACGCTAACTACGCGCGGAGATGAGGGCACAAAAATCAACCCGCCATATATTGCGCCCGCTTCATATGCCGCGTTTGCATCCTGAGCCCGGGTCAAACCGCAGACTTTGTTCTCGCCAAGCAGAACCCGACGCACAGCGGCGTGCAGGTCATCATGCGACATCAGCGCGGAGCCAATCAGAAAACCGTTGGCGAAGTGGCTGAGTTCGCGTACCTGGCCGTAGGTATTAATACCGGACTCGCTGATGACGGTTACGCCATGGCCCAGACGTGGCGCCAGTTGGCGGGTGCGATTCAGATCAATCGACAGGTCACGTAAATCGCGGTTGTTAATACCGACGACTTTCGCGCCAAGCGCAATCGCGCGTTCCAGTTCTTCTTCGTTGCTGACCTCGGTCAGAACACCCATTTTCAGGCTATGGGCCACGGCGGCGAGTTGACGATATTGCTCATCGTCCAGTACTGACAGCATCAGCAGGCAGGCGTCCGCCTGGTAGAAACGCGCCAGGTATATCTGGTAAGGATCGATAATAAAGTCCTTACACAGGATGGGTTGCGACGCGATACGGCTGACGATGGGCAGGAAATCAAAGCTGCCCTGGAAATATTTTTCATCGGTCAGTACGGAAATCGCTGAAGCATAATGTTTATACACGTCCGCAATCTGTGCCGGGTCGAAGTCATCACGGATCACACCTTTCGATGGCGAGGCTTTTTTGCACTCCAGAATAAAGGCGGTACGTGCGCCTTGCAGCGCATCGTAGAAATCACGAGCGCTGGGTTGTACATCATTCTGAAAGCTGGCCAGCGGTTGTTGCTGTTTACGGGCTTCTACCCAAATCGCCTTGTCAGCGACAATTTTCGCTAAAACGGTTTGCATCATTTACCCTCTTGCTGCCAGCGCAGTAACACGGTCGTAGGCCGCGCCGCTACGCAGCACATTAATCACGGTTTGCGCATTAGTTTTTAAATTTTCTTCACCGTGCAGGCGCATTAACATGGCGACATTCGCGGCAACGGCTGCTTCGTGAGCGGCTTCACCTTTACCTTGTAACAAGCGACTAAGAATGTCACGGTTTTCTTCCGGCGTACCGCCCGCCAGCTGTTCCTGATGGTACGGCATCAGGCCAAAGTCTTCCGCCGTCAGTTGATAACTCTTGATTTCGCCATCATGCAGCTCTGCCACAATAGTCGGCGCATGCAGCGAAACTTCATCCATGCCGCCGCTGTGTACGACCGCGGCACGTTGATACCCCAATACGCGCAGCGTTTCGGCAATCGGCAGCACCAGTTCCGGGCTGTAAACGCCGATCAGCGCCAGCGGCGGATGCGCCGGGTTAATCAACGGACCGAGCACGTTAAACAGCGTGCGGGTTTTTAACTGTTGTCGTACCGGCATGGCGTGGCGAAAACCGGTGTGGTATTTCGGTGCAAACAGGAAGCACACACCGAGATCGTCAAGCGCCTGACGGGATTTATCGGCGTTCATGTCCAGATTAATGCCAAATGCCGCCAACAGATCCGAAGAGCCCGATTTACTGGAGACGCTGCGGTTGCCGTGTTTGGCCACTTTCAGTCCACAGGCCGCCGCAACAAAGGCGCTGGCCGTGGAGATATTGATACTGTTGCTACCGTCGCCGCCGGTACCGACAATATCGGCAAACAGATAATCAGGACGCGGGAACGGGGCGGCGTTTTCCAGCAGCGCGGTTGCCGCGCCGGCAATTTCATGCGGGTGTTCGCCACGAATTTTCATGCTCACCAGGGCCGCAGCGAGCTGTTCCGGCTTCAGTTCACCGCGTACTACGGCCGAGAACAGTTGGTGGCTTTCCTGTTGGGACAGCGTCTGAGCCTGATACAGTTTCTCCAGAATAGGTTGCAGCGTATTGGTCTGTTCGAGTTTCTGTTGCGCCCATGCCAGCGTTTGCTCCAGCAGAAGTGCGCCCTGGGTGGTGAGGATCGATTCCGGATGGAACTGGAAGCCACACACGCGGTCGGTATCGTGACGGACCGCCATCACCATGCCGTTAAAGTGGGCGTTGATGGTCAAACCGGCTGGAACGTTGCTGCCAACAAGCGAGTGGTAACGCGCTACCGGCAATGGATTTGCCAGACCGCTGAACATTGCCTGACCGTCATGTTCAATACTGGATGCTTTACCGTGCAGGATCTCTCCGGCCTGACCGACATAGCCGCCGTAGGCTTCAACAATCGCCTGATGCCCCAGACAAATACCAATAATCGGCAGCTTACCGCGCAGGCGGGTTAACAGCTCCGGCATGCAGCCCGCTTCGCTTGGCGCACCGGGTCCCGGAGAGAGCATCAGCACCGGGTTTTTCATGGTTGCTAAGCGGTCAATTAACGTCTGGGCCGGAATATGGTTGCGGTAAATCACCACGTTGTGACCATTAGTACGCAGCTGATCCGCCAGGTTATAGGTAAATGAGTCGATGTTATCGAGCAGCAGAATGTCAGCCATTAGAAGGGCTCCTGTGCGTGGTGCGCGGTGGCGATAGCACGTAAAACCGCACGCGCTTTATTACGGGTTTCATCGGCTTCAGACTGCGGTACAGAATCCAGAACAATCCCGGCACCGGCTTGTACGGTGGCAATACCGTCTTCCACGAGTGCGGAACGAATCACAATACAGGTATCCAGATCGCCATGGGCGGTAAAGTAGCCTACCGCGCCGCCATAGCTACCACGGCGACGACCTTCGGCCTCGGCGATAAGCTGCATGGCGCGAACTTTCGGCGCGCCGCTTAGCGTGCCCATATTCATACAGGCGCGGTACGCATGCAGCACATCCAGATCGCTACGCAGTTCGCCGACCACGCGGGAAACCAGGTGCATCACGAAGGAGTAGCGATCCACTTTGGTCAGGTCTGCAACGTAGCGGCTGCCCGGCGTACAGATGCGCGCCAGGTCGTTACGCGCAAGGTCAACCAGCATCAGGTGCTCGGAAAGCTCTTTATGATCGGTACGCATCTCCAGCTCGATACGGCTGTCGAGATCGCGGTCCAGCGAGCCATCCGCACGGCGACCGCGCGGACGCGTCCCGGCAATCGGGTAGATCTCAATCTGCCGGCTGGTGGCATCATATTTCAGCGAGCTTTCCGGGGAGGCGCCGAACAGCGTGAAATCGTTGTCCTGCATGAAAAACATATACGGGCTGGGATTACTTTTCTTCAGCACATAGTAGGCCGCCAGCGGTGACGGGCAGGGCAATGAGAATCGGCGGGACGGAACCACCTGGAAAATCTCGCCTGCGCGAATGGCTTTTTGCATCCCGCGCACCACAGCGCCAAATTCTTCATCGCTCTGGTTACATTCGCAGCGCATCTGCGGGATTTCTGTCACGGGCAGTGGCGGAGCTGGCTCGGTAAGCTGCTGACTCAGTTGCGCCAGACGAGCGTTCAGACGCTGTTTTTCGCCATCGCTGGGGGTAAATACGCTGGCCTGAATGCGGGTACTTTTCTTTTGGTGATCGATGACCATCAGCGTTTCAGCCAGATAGAAGCAGTAGTCCGGGCAACGGTTACCTGCTTCAAGCTGAGGTAAATCTTCAAAACCGGCGACCAGGTCATAGGAAAACAGACCGCCGAAGAACATCGCTTCACGTTCTTGCGCAGGGACGTTGACCAGTTCCTGCAATAAACGGAAAGCATCAAATACGGAAAGGGAACATAAGCGGGCGTCTTCATCCAGCAACGGGCTTACGTTGGGAAATTTCAAATGGCGTATGTTCGGCTGTTGTTCGTTTTCAACGCCAGCAGGCAGCGCTGCATCCAGCAGGGGCAGCAGCGATGCGCCGTTCGCGGAGAGCGCCTTAATAGTGACGGTGTCACCCAGGGCGGTGATGCGTAACGCGCTGTCGACCAGCAACAGGCTCTTCAGATCATCTTTGCTGTTGATATCTGCAGATTCAAGCAGCAGTGTCGCTGGACGAGCGCCACATACCTGATGAAACAGCGCCGTCGGATTCTCACGGTAGGCGGCATCGCAGGTAAGCAGTTCGAGTGTCGGTTTTGGTGTTTGCATCGTTGTTCTCATTAATTTTGTTCAAAAAAAAGCCCGCTCAGTTGGCGGGCCGGGTATCTGGTTGCATATTGCAGACGTAAGACACTGCCCGAAATCAGGAAGTGCGCCACCAACCGTGCAGAACAAATGTTGCTTTCATCTCAGATACCTTCTTCATGTGAACTTGCGTACTAGTTAACTAGTTCGGTGGAGTAAAGTCAACACCTGATTTCAGTAAATTTGTCGAAACCGCTATGATGGGCGTGTTACGACATTTATTGAAATGGGAGCCGCCTTGAGCGACACGAATTACGCAGTGATTTATGACCTGCACAGTCATACTACAGCCTCTGATGGGCGATTAACCCCTGAAGCCTTAGTACACCGTGCGGTAGAGATGCGAGTCGGCACACTGGCGATCACCGATCATGACACCACGGGCGGTATTGCGGCGGCAAGAGAAGAAATTTCACGTTCGGGTTTAGCGTTAAATCTGATCTCGGGCGTCGAGATTTCAACGGTGTGGGAAAATCATGAGATCCATATTGTGGGTCTGAATATAGATATTTCTCATCCATTGATGTGCGAGTTTTTGGCGCAACAAACGGAGCGTCGTCAGCAGCGCGCGCGCCTGATTGCTGAACGACTCGACAAAGCGCATATTCCCGGCGCATGGGAAGGCGCGTTGCGTCTGGCAGATGGCGGGGCGGTCACGCGGGGACATTTTGCGCGTTTTCTGGTGGAATGCGGAAAAGCCACGACTATTGCAGATGTTTTTAAAAAATACCTTGCCCGTGGGAAAACCGGTTACGTTCCGCCGCAGTGGTGTACAATAGAACAAGCTATTGATGTCATTCATCATTCTGGCGGTAAGGCAGTTCTGGCTCATCCGGGGCGGTACGATCTTAGCGCTAAGTGGCTGAAAAGACTGGTTGCATATTTCGCTGAACACCGTGGTGACGCGATGGAAGTGGCGCAGTGCCAACAGTCTCCCAATGAACGCACCCATCTGGCGACGCTTGCGCGCCAGCATCAATTGTGGGCATCGCAAGGATCTGATTTTCATCAGCCCTGCCCGTGGATTGAACTGGGTCGTAAACTCTGGTTGCCCGCAGGCGTAGAAGGCGTCTGGCAACTTTGGGAACAGCCTGAGATTACAGAGAGGAAAGTATGAGCCAGTTTTTTTATATTCATCCCGAAAACCCGCAGCAGCGGCTGATCAATCAGGCCGTTGAAATCGTGCGTAAGGGCGGGGTGATTGTCTATCCAACCGATTCCGGCTATGCGTTGGGCTGCAAAATTGAAGATAAAGGCGCAATGGAGCGCATTTGTCGCATTCGCCACCTGCCGGACGGACACAACTTTACGCTGATGTGCCGTGATCTGTCCGAACTGTCGACCTATTCGTTTGTCGATAACGTGGCTTTTCGTTTGATTAAAAATAACACGCCGGGCAACTACACCTTTATCCTGAAAGGGACGAAAGAAGTGCCACGCCGATTGTTGCAGGAAAAACGTAAGACCATCGGCCTGCGTGTGCCGTCGAATCCGATTGCGCTGGCGCTGCTGGAAGCGCTGGGCGAACCGATGCTTTCTACGTCGCTGATGCTGCCGGGCAGCGAATTTACCGAATCTGACCCGGAAGAGATTAAGGATCGCTTGGAGAAGCAGGTGGAGTTGATTATCCACGGCGGCTATCTCGGCCAGCAGCCGACCACGGTCATCGATTTAACTGACGATTCTCCGGTGGTCTTGCGTGAAGGCGTCGGCGACGTTAGACCTTTCTTATAAGGGCGTGAACCGCTATACTACGCGGCCTTAAAATGGCGCTGACTGGCGCCGTTGATTCTCCTGTTCGACGCCTGTGAAGGCGACATCTAAAGGAAGCTCTATGAGCGAAAAGTTACAAAAAGTGCTGGCGCGCGCCGGCCACGGTTCTCGCCGTGAAATTGAAACCATTATTGCCGCGGGCCGTGTGAGCGTTGATGGCAAAATTGCCACGCTTGGCGATCGCGTTGAAGTGACGCCGGGGCTGAAAATCCGTATCGACGGTCATCTGATTTCGGTTAAAGAGTCTGCGGAACAAATCTGTCGCGTCCTGGCCTATTACAAACCAGAAGGTGAACTGTGTACCCGTAACGATCCGGAAGGTCGTCCGACCGTGTTTGATCGTCTGCCAAAACTGCGCGATGCGCGCTGGATTGCCGTGGGGCGTCTGGATGTGAATACCTGCGGTTTACTGTTGTTCACTACCGACGGTGAACTGGCAAACCGTCTGATGCATCCAAGCCGTGAAGTTGAGCGTGAATATGCGGTGCGTGTGTTTGGTCAGGTTGATGACGCGAAACTGCGCGATCTGAGTCGTGGCGTACAGCTGGAAGATGGTCCGGCGGCGTTTAAAACAATCAAGTTCAGCGGTGGTGAAGGGATCAACCAGTGGTACAACGTCACGCTGACCGAAGGACGTAACCGTGAAGTACGTCGCCTGTGGGAAGCTGTAGGCGTGCAGGTAAGCCGTCTTATCCGTGTCCGTTACGGCGATATCCCGCTGCCGAAAGGCCTGCCGCGTGGCGGCTGGACGGAGCTTGATCTTGCGCAGACCAACTATTTGCGTGAACTGGTGGAGCTGAAGCCGGAAACGACCTCTAAAGTTGCCGTCGAGAAAGATCGTCGTCGGATGAAAGCGAACCAGATCCGTCGTGCGGTGAAGCGCCACTCACAGGTCGGCAGCAGCCGTCGTCCGGGCGGTCGCAGCAACAACGGTTAATCATGACCAGGCCTGATAAGCAAAGCGCCATCAGGCGTTAGCGTGGAGCCGGATGCGGCGCAAGCGCCTTATCCGGCCTGCTGTCAGTAATCAATTCCCATCTGAGCTTTCACGCCCGCTTCAAACGCGTGCTTAACCGGGCGCAGCTCGCTGACCGTATCTGCTAACTCCAGAATATCGCGATGACATCCCCGACCGGTGATAATCACCGTTTGATGGGCTGGGCGCGCATTTAAGGCATTGATAACTTCTTCAAGCGGCAGATAGTCGTACGCCACCATATAGGTCAGTTCGTCCAGGATAACCATATCCAGTTGAGCGTCAGCCAGCATTCGCTTTCCATGTTCCCATACGGCCATACAGGCTGCGGTATCCGACTCGCGGTTTTGCGTGTCCCAGGTAAATCCTGTCGCCATAACCTGAAACTCTACGCCATGGGGTTCGAGTAAGTTTCGTTCACCGTTTGGCCAGGTACCTTTAATAAATTGCACCACGCCGACTTTTTTACCATGGCCCACCGCGCGCGTGGCGGTCCCGAACGCTGCGGTGGTTTTACCCTTACCGTTTCCGGTGAACACGATAATGATCCCGCGCTCATCCTTTGCAGCGGCAACGCGGGCATCAACCCGCTCTTTAACGCGCTGCTGGCGTTGCTGGTAGCGTTCTTCACTCATTGAGCTATTCCTGGTTTACGGCCCGGTTGGGCATCGAAAGTCATACCGGTTTTACGGCGGCTGTCATCGCCCATCAGCCACAGATAGAGCGGCATAATATCGGCGGGAGTTTTCAATTTTTGCGGATCTTCAGTTGGAAATGCGCTGGCTCGCATGCCGGTACGCGTACCGCCTGGATTGATACAGTTTACGCGCAGGTGACGGTTCTGATATTCATCTGCCAGAACCTGCATCATGCCTTCGGTAGCGAATTTGGAAGTGGCATACGCTCCCCAATTGGCGCGTCCCTGGCGACCGACGCTGGAAGAGGTAAAGACCAGCGATCCAGCATCGGATTTCAGCAATAGCGGCAGCAATGCCTGGGTCAGCATAAAGGTGGCATTCACATTTACCTGCATGACATCTTGCCAGACCTGCGGATTTTGTTCGCTCATCGGACAAATATCACCCAGTAATCCGGCATTATGGAGAACACCATCCAGACGTGGAAAATGTGCGGCAATGCGCTGTGCAAGCTGGTGGCATTCTTCAGACGTACAAGTGAGCAGATCCAACGTGAACCAGTGTGGCTGCGTACCGTTTTCATCGGCAATAGTGCGGGCAACCTGGCGCAGTTTTTCTTCGTTACGCCCAAGCAGAATCACGGTCGCGCCGTATCGCGCATAGGTCTGTGCGGCTTCACGTCCGATACCATCACTGGCACCGGTAATCAGAATAATGCGGTCCTGTAAAAGGTCTTGTTTAGGTTGATAATGCACGGCTACTCCTCGGCAACGCTCTGGCCTTCTCGTTCGCGATAACGTTTCGGCTTTATGCCTTAAACCCTGTTCTTTTTCAATCAGCCAAAGGCAATAACACCGCAAAATGAACGCTTTGTCATGCTTTTTGCTGATTCTGCGCCAGGATGGATGAAGCAAGACGGGTTAAGCAGCCTGTTGTACACTGAGCGGAAATAGCGTTGTTTAACCAAGGTGGGTCTCGTGGAATTGTTGTCTGAATATGGGCTGTTTTTGGCAAAAATTGTCACTGTCGTGGTGGCTATTGCGGTAGTTGTGATGCTGATTGTGAACGCGACACAACGCAAGCGTCAGCGCGGGGAGCTGCGGGTTATTAACCTCAGCGAGCAATATAAAGAGATGAAGGATGATCTGTCGCTGGCGCTACTGGACGGGCATCAGCAAAAATTCTGGCATAAGGCGCAGAAAAAGAAACAGAAACTGGAAGCAAAGGCAGCCAAGGCAAAAGCGAAGCTGGGAGACAGTACATCATCTGATAAACCACGTGTATGGGTGCTGGATTTTAAAGGCAGCATGGACGCCCATGAGGTCAGCGCGTTACGTGAGGAAGTGACGGCGGTGTTGGCGGTTGTTAAACCGCAGGATCAAGTGGTGGTTCGCCTGGAAAGCCCGGGCGGTGTGGTCCATGGTTATGGTCTGGCTGCGTCGCAGTTACAGCGTTTGCGCGATAAGCAGATTCCGTTGACCGTAACGGTGGATAAAGTCGCCGCGAGCGGTGGATATATGATGGCCTGCGTAGCCGATAAAATTGTCTCAGCGCCGTTTGCTATTGTCGGCTCTATTGGCGTCGTGGCGCAGATCCCGAACTTTAACCGCTTTCTGAAAGGGAAGGATATTGATATCGAACTGCACACCGCCGGGCAGTATAAGCGTACGCTGACGCTGCTGGGTGAAAATACGGAAGAAGGGCGGCAGAAATTCCGCGAAGATCTGAATGAAACCCATCACCTGTTTAAAGATTTTGTGCAGCGCATGCGTCCGACTCTGGACATTGAACAGGTAGCTACCGGCGAACACTGGTTTGGGCAACAGGCGCTGGCAAACGGGCTGGTGGATGAAATCAATACCAGCGACGAAGTGATCCTCGGGCTAATGGAAGGTCGCGAAGTGTTAAGCGTTCGCTATATGCAGCGCAAAAAACTGATGGATCGCTTTACCGGGAGTGCGGCCGAGAGCGCCGATCGTTTGCTACTGCGCTGGTGGCAGCGAGGACAGAAACCGCTGATGTAAAATTGTCATTGCCGGATGGTGATGCTAAAGCATCTTATCCGGCCTTGAGGATCGTAACATCCCGGGCCGGATAAGGCGGAGCCGCCATCCGGCAAATCATTTCTTGTATTAATCGATCAAGTGATACTTTTCAGAAAGTACGTGCGCCAGGTGCTTAAACATATTAAACACCGCCGTACTCTTGGGCGTCGGAAGCCCTTGTTCGTCTAAAAAGTAATCTCCGCTGAAAACCAGCACGCCATTTCGCTGCGTAACGCCGGTGGCGACAATCCCCGCCAGCGTGTCCTCATGCTCACGAATGATTTTGTTGGCTTCAATCAGCAGCGTTTCGCGATCGATAGGTTGCGTGTCTTTATGCATTATTTACTCCTTAAACAAGGACATTAGTCTACGCCGAGCCCGGCTTATGGGCAAATATTCCCTGACATAAATGAAGGTCTTACGTCGGGGTTGCAACTGGCGGGATTTGTTTTTGCATGCTAATAAAGTTGCGTAACGCATTTTATCAGGTACAGTGTGACGCTTTCGTCAATCTGGCAACAGATTTGCTTGACATTCGACCAATACTTCGTCGTGCTATAGCGTTTGTGAGCAAAAAAGCCTGTTAACTCAGTTACATGAGAGTTACATTACAAGCGCGAAAAAGTTTAAGGGGTTGATATCCGCCGACGCAGAGACCATATCAATGTCTCGTCGCCAGTGGAAGGTGAATCAACGTGCGACGCATTCTGGAAGAATCAAATTAGGTAAAGGTGAATATGGGTAAAGCTCTTGTCATCGTTGAGTCCCCGGCAAAAGCCAAAACGATCAACAAGTATCTGGGTAATGACTACGTGGTGAAATCCAGCGTTGGTCATATCCGTGATTTGCCGACCAGTGGCTCAGCAACTAAAAAGAGCGCCGACTCAACCTCCACCAAAACGGCTAAAAAGCCCAAAAAGGATGAACGTGGCGCTCTCGTCAACCGCATGGGTGTTGACCCGTGGCACAACTGGGATGCGCGCTATGAAGTGCTGCCTGGTAAAGAGAAAGTTGTTTCTGAACTGAAGCAACTGGCTGAAAAAGCCGACCACATCTATCTCGCAACCGACCTTGACCGCGAAGGGGAAGCCATTGCATGGCACCTGCGGGAAGTAATCGGCGGCGATGACGCACGCTACAGCCGTGTGGTGTTTAACGAAATTACTAAAAACGCTATTCGTCAGGCGTTTGAAAAACCGGGCGAACTGAACATCGACCGGGTTAACGCGCAACAGGCGCGCCGCTTTATGGACCGCGTGGTGGGCTATATGGTGTCGCCGCTGCTGTGGAAAAAAATTGCGCGTGGTCTGTCAGCAGGCCGCGTACAGTCGGTTGCCGTGCGTCTGGTGGTTGAGCGCGAACGCGAAATCAAAGCATTTGTTCCAGAAGAGTTCTGGGAAATTGGTGCTGACACGACCACGCCTGGAGGCGATGCGTTGCCGCTTGAGGTGACGCACCAGAATGATAAACCGTTCCGCCCGGTCAATCGGGAACAAACGCTTGCCGCTGTCAGCCTGTTGGAAAAAGCGCGCTATAGCGTTCTGGAACGTGAAGATAAACCGACCAGCAGCAAGCCAGGCGCGCCGTTTATTACCTCCACGCTACAGCAGGCTGCGAGTACGCGACTGGGTTTTGGCGTGAAGAAAACCATGATGATGGCGCAGCGTTTGTATGAAGCGGGCTACATCACCTATATGCGTACTGACTCAACCAACCTGAGCCAGGATGCGGTGAACATGGTTCGCGAGTACATCAGCGATAATTTTGGCAAAAAATATCTGCCGGAGAGCGCGAACCAGTACGCCAGCAAAGAGAACTCTCAGGAAGCGCACGAAGCTATCCGTCCTTCCGATGTCGCCGTACAGGCGGAATCGCTGAAAGACATGGAAGCTGATGCGCAAAAACTGTACCAGCTGATCTGGCGTCAGTTTGTTGCCTGTCAGATGACGCCGGCGAAATACGACTCCACCACCTTAACCGTGGGCGCGGGTGATTTCCGCCTGAAAGCGCGTGGTCGTATTCTGCGTTTCGATGGCTGGACCAAAGTGATGCCTGCATTGCGTAAGGGCGATGAAGATCGCATCTTACCGGCCGTGGATAAAGGCGATACGTTGACGCTTGTCGAACTGACGCCAGCGCAACACTTTACCAAACCGCCTGCACGTTTCAGTGAAGCCTCGCTGGTTAAAGAGCTTGAAAAGCGGGGTATTGGTCGTCCATCAACGTATGCGTCGATTATTTCCACGATTCAGGATCGCGGCTATGTTCGTGTTGAGAACCGTCGCTTCTATGCTGAAAAAATGGGTGAAATCGTCACCGATCGTCTGGAAGAAAACTTCCGCGAATTGATGAACTACGATTTTACCGCGCAGATGGAAGACAGCCTCGACCAGGTGGCGAATCACGAAGCCGAATGGAAAGGCGTACTCGATAACTTCTTCACCGATTTTACTCAACAACTGGATAAAGCCGAAAAAGATCCTGAAGAGGGCGGTATGCGTCCGAACCAGATGGTGCTGACCAGTATTGATTGCCCGACCTGCGGACGCAAGATGGGTATTCGTACCGCCAGCACCGGCGTTTTCCTCGGCTGTTCCGGCTATGCGCTGTCGCCGAAAGAGCGTTGCAAAACCACCATTAACCTGGTGCCGGAAAACGAAGTGCTGAACGTGCTGGAAGGCGACGACGCGGAAACGAACGCTTTGCGCGCCAAACGTCGCTGCCAGAAGTGCGGTACGGCGATGGACAGCTACCTTATCGATCCTAAGCGTAAGCTGCATGTATGTGGTAATAACCCGACCTGCGACGGCTACGAGATCGAAGAGGGTGAATTCCGCATCAAGGGGTATGACGGTCCTATCGTTGAGTGCGAAAAATGTGGTTCTGAAATGCACCTGAAAATGGGGCGTTTCGGTAAGTACATGGCGTGTACCAACGACGAGTGCAAAAACACTCGTAAGATCCTGCGTAACGGTGAAGTCGCTCCGCCGAAAGAAGATCCGGTTCCGCTGCCGGAACTGCCGTGTGAAAAATCTGACGCGTATTTTGTGTTACGTGATGGCGCGGCAGGTATCTTCCTGGCGGCAAATACGTTCCCGAAATCACGTGAGACCCGCGCGCCGTTAGTGGAAGAGCTGTACCGCTTCCGCGATCGTCTGCCGGAAAAACTGCGCTATCTGGCAGATGCGCCGCAGACTGACCCGGACGGCAACAAGTCCATGGTTCGTTTCAGCCGTAAAACCAAGCAGCAATACGTTGCCGCTGAGAAAGACGGTAAGGCGACCGGTTGGTCAGCGTTCTTTGTTGACGGTAAATGGGTAGAAGGGAAGAAATAACGGCATTCCGCCTGAATTTCTCCTTAAAGGGTCGCGTAAGCGGCCCTTTTTGTTTCTGATGTATTATTTTTTGTCATGCCTATACAGCTTACATAGAAATGATATAGTGGTTATAGTTAACACGTTTTTTATTATTAAATCGTATTAGCAGCGCTAACTAGCCTGCTCTGAAACGATGATCTGATGGCATAAATCGGGATGGCTTGACATGAAATTACAGCAGCTTCGCTACATTGTTGAGGTGGTGAACCACAACCTTAATGTCTCCTCAACGGCGGAAGGGCTTTATACCTCCCAGCCAGGCATCAGTAAGCAAGTTCGTATGCTTGAAGATGAACTTGGCATCCAGATTTTTGCCCGTAGCGGCAAGCACCTGACGCAGGTTACGCCAGCGGGGCAGGAAGTCATCCGTATTGCGCGTGAGGTTCTGTCGAAGGTGGATGCCATTAAGTCGGTGGCCGGCGAACATACCTGGCCGGACAAAGGCTCGTTATACATCGCGACGACCCACACGCAAGCACGTTACGCACTGCCAAACGTGATTAAAGGTTTTATTGAGCGTTACCCTCGCGTCTCTTTGCACATGCACCAGGGATCGCCGACGCAAATCGCCGAAGCGGTATCGAAAGGGAATGCAGACTTTGCCATTGCGACAGAAGCCCTGCATCTGTATGACGATTTGGTGATGCTGCCTTGCTATCACTGGAACCGCTCGATCGTCGTGACGCCGGATCATCCGCTGGCGGGAAAAGCGTCCGTTTCTATTGAAGAGTTAGCGCAGTATCCGCTGGTCACCTACACCTTCGGTTTTACCGGGCGTTCGGAACTGGATACCGCGTTTAACCGTGCGGGTCTGGAACCGCGTATAGTATTTACCGCGACCGATGCCGATGTCATTAAAACCTATGTGCGTCTGGGGCTTGGGGTGGGGGTGATTGCCAGCATGGCGGTTGATCCCGTCTCCGACCCTGATCTTGTACGTGTTGACGCGCACGATATCTTCAGTCATAGCACCACCAAAATTGGTTTTCGTCGCAGCACGTTTTTACGCAGTTACATGTATGATTTTATTCAACGTTTCGCGCCGCATCTGACGCGAGATGTGGTGGATACTGCGGTAGCGTTGCGTTCTAACGATGATATAGAAGCCATGTTTAAAGATATTAAATTGCCTGAGAAATAATACCGGCAGTTACCTCGTCGGTATCCTTCTGCATAAAGCGATACCGACGGGAGACGCTGAATTAATCGATAATTTACTGTGAATAAATTAACCATATATAGTTTATGGAAAAGGTTCTCTAAAGTAGTTTCAAATTAGTCAGCTTGCCAAAAATTCCTTTCAAATATTGATAACCGATCAAACAATCGATTTATTTATCAGGACGAGTCCGAAAATTAACTGGCTTTTTTTTGCCTTTTTTATTAGGATTCCTCCTATCTGATGATTAATTGTACCGATTGTTTGGTGCCTAAATGATAAGTGATTTCGATAGTATGAGGTTAGCGATGCCTTCAGGAAACCAGCCAGCACGCAGGGATCCCGTGATGAAACGTAAAGCCTGGTTTGCTGTTTTTCTCGGCTCCGCAGTGTTCTGGATTGTCGTCGCGCTCGTGGCCTGGCAAGTGTGGGGGTAGGTCATGTCCGCACCGGAACAACACACCACCGTGACGCCATCTCCCCATGAAAATGAACCAGATAGCAATACCGGCGCAGAGAATGGGCCGGAAATCCCCACCTCCTGGACGCTTTCCCCTGAACAACGCGCGTTTATTGATCTGTTTACTGATGATGAACAGAAACAGTAATTAATACGAATTTTATCGTCATTATTATTCGTCCTCTGTCTGATATCTCGTATGACTTATTACGTACAATCGCGATGTCCACTCTAATCAGCATATTATCGACTACCAACATGCCTGTTACACATTAACGCTATCAACTTCCGCTCTCGAATCTTCCCCGCGTATTTCACACCGCACTCCGCTCTTCCGATGTTTACACTTTTATCAATTTGAGTTGTTATCAAAGCGTTACATTTTGTTTGTGTTATCTTTAATACTAACCCTGAAGAAAATCAGGGGATCTAACCCTGTCATTTAAGGAGGAGCTATGTCGTCGACCCTACGCGAAGCCAGTATGGACACATTGCAGGTTAATGATAAAACCTACCGTTACTACAGCTTGCCTCTGGCCGCACAAACACTGGGTGATATCACCCGCCTGCCCAAATCGCTAAAAGTTTTGCTGGAGAACCTGCTTCGCTGGCAGGACGGAAATACCGTTACCGAAGACGATATTCATGCGCTGGCGCGTTGGCTGAAAACCGCGCATGCCGACCGTGAGATTGCCTATCGACCTGCTCGCGTTTTGATGCAGGACTTTACTGGCGTACCCGCAGTGGTCGATCTGGCCGCTATGCGCGAAGCGGTAAAACGTTTGGGCGGGGATACGGCAAAAGTGAATCCGCTTTCGCCAGTGGATCTTGTCATTGACCACTCCGTAACGGTGGATCGTTTCGGTGATGATGACGCTTTCGAAGAGAACGTCCGTCTGGAAATGGAACGTAACCATGAGCGCTATGTGTTCCTGAAATGGGGACAGCAAGCATTCAGTCGCTTCAGCGTCGTGCCGCCGGGAACGGGGATTTGCCACCAGGTTAACCTTGAGTATTTGGGTAAAGCCGTCTGGAGCGAATTACAAAACGGTGAATGGGTGGCTTATCCGGATACGCTGGTCGGTACTGACTCCCATACTACGATGATAAATGGTCTCGGTGTGCTGGGCTGGGGCGTCGGCGGCATTGAAGCCGAAGCCGCGATGCTGGGCCAGCCGGTCTCTATGCTTATCCCTGACGTGGTGGGCTTCAAGTTGGTAGGTAAACTGCGGGAAGGTATCACCGCGACCGATCTGGTGCTGACCGTCACCCAAATGCTGCGTAAGCATGGTGTGGTTGGGAAATTTGTTGAATTCTATGGTGATGGCCTGGATACCTTACCGCTGGCCGATCGGGCAACCATTGCGAACATGTCGCCGGAATATGGCGCAACCTGTGGTTTCTTCCCGATTGATGACATCACGCTTGAATATATGCGCCTGAGCGGACGCAGTGAGGAGCAGGTCGACCTGGTCGGCGCTTATGCTAAAGCGCAGGGGATGTGGCGTAACCCAGGCGATGAACCTGTATTTACCAGTTCGCTGGAGCTGGATATGGGCAGTGTGGAAGCGAGCCTTGCCGGACCGAAGCGTCCACAGGATCGAGTGGCACTCGCAGATGTCCCGAAAGCGTTCTCGGCGAGTAACGAGCTTGAGGTGAATAGCTCGCTAAAAGATCGTCAGCCAGTGGATTATACAATGAACGGGCATCAATACCTGTTGCCGGATGGCGCGGTGGTGATTGCGGCGATCACCTCCTGTACCAACACCTCTAACCCAAGCGTATTGATGGCGGCGGGGCTGCTGGCGAAGAAAGCGGTTACGCTCGGTCTGAAACGTCAACCCTGGGTTAAAGCCTCGCTGGCGCCTGGCTCTAAAGTCGTTTCTGACTATCTTGCGCAGGCCGGGTTCACACCGTATCTTGACGAGTTGGGCTTTAACCTCGTGGGTTATGGCTGTACCACCTGTATAGGTAATTCCGGACCGTTGCCCGATCCTATTGAGACGGCTATCAAAAAAGGCGACCTCACGGTCGGCGCAGTGCTTTCCGGCAACCGTAATTTTGAAGGCCGCATCCATCCGCTCGTCAAGACGAACTGGTTGGCGTCACCGCCGCTGGTAGTCGCTTACGCGCTGGCGGGGAATATGAATATTAACCTGACGAAAGACCCGTTAGGTCATGACAGAAAAGGCGATCCCGTTTACCTGAAAGATATCTGGCCAACTGCCCAGGAAATCGCCCGGGCCGTCGAGCAGGTCTCTACCGCGATGTTCCATAAAGAGTATGCCGAAGTATTTGAAGGCACGCCGGAATGGAAAGCGATTCAAGTTGATCGGGCTGACACCTATGGCTGGCAGTCTGACTCGACCTATATTCGTTTGTCGCCGTTCTTTGATGGTATGCAGGCTACGCCGGATCCGGTACAGGACATTCATGGCGCACGCATTTTGGCGATGTTAGGCGACTCGGTGACCACCGATCACATTTCTCCAGCCGGTAGCATTAAAGCGGATAGCCCGGCCGGTCGGTATCTGCAAAGCCACGGCGTTGAGCGCAAAGACTTTAACTCCTACGGTTCCCGCCGCGGAAACCATGAAGTGATGATGCGCGGTACTTTTGCCAATATACGTATCCGCAATGAGATGGTGCCTGGCGTGGAAGGCGGAATGACGCGGCATTTACCGGGGACGGAAGTGGTAGCTATCTATGATGCGGCCATGCAATACCAACAGGAGAATGTTCCGCTGGCGGTCATTGCCGGTAAGGAATATGGTTCTGGCTCCAGTCGTGACTGGGCTGCGAAAGGCCCACGCTTGCTGGGTGTGCGCGTGGTGATTGCTGAGTCCTTTGAGCGAATTCACCGTTCTAACCTGATCGGCATGGGGATTTTACCGCTTGAATTCCCACAGGGGGTTACGCGTAAAACGCTGGGATTAACCGGTGAGGAAGCGATTGATATTACGGATCTGCAAAACATTAAACCGGGGGCGACAGTTCCGGTAAGTTTGACCCGTGCGGATGGGCATAAAGAGGTGATTTTATGCCGTTGCCGCATCGATACCGCGACGGAGTTAACGTATTACCAGAACGACGGCATTCTGCACTACGTCATTCGTAATATGTTGAACTGACATGTAAAAAGCCTGCGTGAGCAGGCTTTTTTCTGTACCGGGTAAATGGAAATTATTTATTTAACAAATGGCCCATTTTCGCGGCTTTGGTATCCAGATAATGTTCATTATTCGGGTTACGGCCCACAATCAACGGCACGCGTTCAACGATATTGATACCCGCCTCGGTCAGAATTTCCACCTTCTTCGGGTTATTGGTCAACAAACGTACCTCGTCAACGCCCAGCAGTTTGAACATGTCCGCACACAGTGTGAAATCACGCTCGTCTGCTGCAAAGCCTAACTGATGATTGGCTTCAACGGTATCATAACCCTGGTCCTGCAGCGCATAGGCGCGGATTTTATTTAACAGTCCAATGTTGCGCCCTTCCTGACGATGATAGAGCAGAATGCCACGCCCTTCTTCGGCAATATGCGACAGGGCTGCTTCGAGCTGGAAACCGCAATCGCAACGCAGGCTAAACAGCGCATCGCCAGTCAGACACTCAGAGTGGACACGCGCCAGGACAGGCGTTTGGCCTGTAATATCGCCAAAAATTAGTGCGACATGATCGTGTCCGGTTGCCAGTTCTTCAAATCCCACCATCAGGAAATCACCCCAGGGGGTTGGCAGTTTGGCTTCTGCCACACGTTTAAGCTGCATGTAATTCTCCAGATTATGCTGGCACTGTCGTGCCGTCGCCTGTTGGCTTCTGTTCTGTATTGCACTATTTTGCCATAAGCCAGCGATGTTCACCTAATTGCGACAACGGATTCGCTTTTGGAATGGCACAAAATTGTCAATTTTCCCGGCGTGCGCATTTTTCAGTTATGATTGTGAGACTTATCAACGAAAGGAGAGGCGATGCTTTCAATTGCAAAGCGCACCGCAGTCGGCGCCGGACTGCTGCTTATCATGCCGGTTGCTGTATGGGTATCAGGCTGGAACTGGCAACCAGGGCATAATGTCTGGTGGTTAAAATCCCTGTTCTGGGTAACGGAAACGGTGACACAGCCATGGGGGATTATCACTCACGTAGCGCTCTGTGCATGGTTTTTATGGTGTCTGCGTTTTCGTCTGAAAGCGGCGGTAATGCTGTTTGCTATCCTGGCGGTGGCGATTTTAGTTGGGCAGGGCGTGAAGTCATGGGTTAAGGATAAGGTGCAGGAACCGCGGCCATTTGTTGTATGGCTGGAAAAAACGCACCATATTCCGGTGGATGAGTTCTACACTTTAAAACGTAAAGATCGCGGGAACTTAGTCAAAGAACAATTAGCCGAACAGCGGGACGTGCCAACGTTTCTACGTAAGCACTGGCAAAAAGAAACAGGATTTGCTTTTCCCTCCGGGCATACAATGTTTGCTGCCAGTTGGGCTTTGCTGGCGGTAGGATTGCTGTGGCCGCGCAGACGTACGCTGACTATAGCATTCTTACTCATCTGGGCGACGGGTGTGATGGGGAGCCGCTTGCTGCTGGGAATGCACTGGCCCCGTGATTTGGTGGTCGCAACGCTGATTTCCTGGCTGTTGGTGACCCTGGCAACCTGGCTTGCGCAGCGGATATGCGGACCCTTAACACCGCCAGTGCAGGAGACAAAAGAAATCGCGCAGCGTGAGCAAGAAAGTTAGCTATGATTGATTTTTCGAATTTTGCCCTTAAATCAGAAGGCATAAAGCGCTTTTCCATTTCGCACTCGGTGTGAAAATGGTAATTTAAAGGGCTCAACGCGGTAAGTTGGACACGATTTATTCGCTTAAACCACATAACGGGAAGTAATGTGAAATATTTACTCATTTTCTTACTGGTGTTGGCGATTTTTGTTATTTCGGTGACATTAGGTGCGCAAAACGATCAACAGGTTACGTTTAATTACCTGCTGGCTCAGGGTGAGTATCGTATCTCTACGCTGCTTGCTGTATTGTTTGCCGCAGGTTTTGCGATTGGTTGGCTAATTTGCGGCCTTTTCTGGCTGAAGGTTCGAGTGTCTCTTGCGCGCGCCGAACGTAAAATCAAACGACTGGAAAACCAGCTTGCGCCTGCGACCGACGTTGCGGTACCCGCCGATTCGTCGGTTGTAAAGGAATAATTATTTATGTTGGAGTTGTTGTTTCTGCTTTTACCTGTAGCCGCTGCCTATGGGTGGTATATGGGTCGCAGAAGTGCGCAACAAACAAAGCAGGATGAAGCCAACCGACTTTCCCGTGACTATGTCGCCGGGGTTAACTTCCTCCTGAGCAACCAACAAGATAAAGCGGTGGATCTGTTCCTCGATATGCTGAAAGAGGATACGGGCACCGTTGAGGCTCATCTCACCCTCGGAAACCTGTTCCGTTCGCGCGGTGAAGTCGATCGTGCAATCCGCATCCACCAAACGCTTATGGAAAGTGCCTCGCTGACATACGAACAGCGCTTGCTGGCAGTGCAACAACTGGGCCGGGACTACATGGCCGCAGGCCTGTATGACCGTGCGGAAGACATGTTCAATCAGCTTACTGATGAAACAGATTTTCGCGTTGGGGCATTACAACAGTTGCTGCAAATTTATCAGGCAACCAGCGAATGGCAAAAAGCCATTGACGTTGCAGAGCGTCTGGTAAAGCTTGGCAAAGACAAACAACGCATTGAGATAGCGCATTTCTATTGCGAACTGGCGTTACAGCAAATGGGCAACGACGATATGGATCGTGCCATGACGCTGTTGAAAAAAGGGGCGGCAGCAGACAAAAACAGCGCCCGCGTATCCATTATGATGGGGCGCGTATATATGTTGAACGGCGATTACTCCAGGGCGGTTGAAAGTCTGCAACGGGTGATTTCTCAGGATAAAGAGCTGGTCAGTGAAACGTTGGAAATGCTGCAAAGCTGCTACCAGCATCTGGGCAAAAACGATGAGTGGGCAGAGTTTTTACGCCGTGCGGTTGAGGAAAATACCGGTGCCGCCGCTGAACTGATGCTTGCAGATATCCTTGAGGCGCGTGAGGGAACTGATACCGCTCAGGTTTATATAACTCGTCAGCTGCAACGCCATCCTACGATGCGTGTATTCCACAAGCTGATGGATTATCATCTTAACGAAGCAGAAGAAGGGCGCGCCAAAGAGAGCCTGATGGTGCTGCGCGATATGGTCGGGGAGCAGGTACGTAGTAAGCCGCGCTATCGCTGTCAGAAATGCGGGTTTACCGCTTATACGCTGTACTGGCATTGTCCATCCTGCCGTTCATGGTCAACCATTAAACCTATTCGTGGGCTTGATGGGCTGTAATTTTTAAAAAAACTTCAACTTAGTTACAACATCCTTGTAGGGTGTAATCGTCCCATCATCAACCTCCACAGCCGGTTCGCCTGGCAGAAATGTAATCGCGCCTGTTAATTTTCTATTGCCGCAGGTAGAATGCACGCCGTTTACCCATTTTACGCCACCGGTGGCGCCCATCCTCAGGAAGGTCTGGTCATGACGTTTACTGCTTCATCTTCTTCTCGTGCTGTTACTGATTCTCCTGTCGTTGTCGCTCTTGATTACGCAAATCGTGATAAAGCATTAGCTTTTGTCGACAGAATTGATCCTCGTGATTGCCGTTTGAAAGTGGGCAAAGAGATGTTCACGCTTTTTGGACCTCAGTTGGTTCGCGAACTACAACAGCGCGGTTTTGACGTCTTTCTGGATTTGAAATTTCATGATATTCCCAATACAACTGCACATGCCGTAGCTGCGGCTGCCGACCTTGGCGTGTGGATGGTTAACGTACACGCCTCTGGCGGGGCGCGCATGATGACGGCAGCCCGTGAGGCCCTGGTGCCTTTTGGTAACGATGCGCCATTGCTGATTGCTGTGACGGTGCTAACCAGCATGGAAGCCAGCGATCTGGCCGATCTCGGTGTGACGTTGTCACCTGCGGAGCATGCTGAAAGACTGGCGCGTTTAACCCAACATTGCGGGCTGGATGGAGTCGTATGCTCTGCCCAGGAAGCGGTACGTTTCAAACAGGCGTTTGGACAGGCATTTAAGTTAGTGACCCCGGGTATTCGTCCTGAAGGCAGCGAGGTGGGCGATCAGCGTCGTATTATGACGCCAGAGCAGGCGCAGTTAGCCGGTGTGGATTACATGGTGATTGGTCGTCCGGTCACGCAGTCTGCCGACCCGGCGCAGACGCTGAAGATGATCAATGCCTCTCTGAAACGAGGTGTGTAAATGAGTGATTCAAACTCTCGCCTGGTCTATTCAACCGACTCCGGACGCATTGATGAACCGAAGGTCGCCCCTGAACGTCCAAAGGGTGATGGTATTGTCCGCATTCAACGCCAGACAAGCGGTCGTAAAGGCAAGGGCGTGTGCCTGATCACTGGTATTGATCAGGATGATGCGGAACTGGCTAAATTAGCCGCGGAACTGAAGAAAAAATGTGGTTGCGGTGGAGCGGTAAAAGAGGGCGTGATTGAAATTCAGGGCGATAAACGTGACCTGATAAAATCATTGCTGGAGGCCAAAGGCATGAAAGTCAAACTGGCTGGCGGTTAATAAAAAAGCCACGGAGATAATCCGTGGCTTTTTAAATACAGAGCTGAAAAAGTAAACGTTTAATTATATCGAGCCGGTCAACCGTAAATTATTTACCTACCTGATGGCCAATAATACCACCAACAGCAGCACCACCCAGCGTACCCAGCGCGCTGCCATCGGTCAGGACTGCACCACCTACTGCACCCGCACCAGCACCGATAGCGGTATTGCGATCGCGTTTGGACCAGTTAGAGCAGGCGCTCAGAGACATTGCCAGAGTAAGCGCCAGAATGGCTGCGGTCATTTTTTTGCTCGTTACTAACATAATACTTTCTCCTGAATTATTGATTCACGGAATCCAGTGTTCTTTAAGGATAGCGTTAAATCGCGACTATCAAAGATATTTCCGTGAAACCGTTTAGCGAAGGCATGACAACCAATATCCTGCAGTTGGATGTTCGCTCCTGTTATATCGCTAATATTAATTCTACGAGTTTATCCTGTTAACAACAGGTAAAAAGTCTTAATTGGGTTGTCAGATAACTCTCAGAGAGGAGATGATTTGCCTGCCGACAAATCATCTTGCGCAGCCATTATGCGTTGGAATCAATGATATTGACGGTTAATCCTGAATGTTCAAGCTGCATTTGTACGCTGGCGCTGAGCTTAGAGTCCGTCACGACGCGACTGAATCGTTCTAAAGGCCCCAGGGTATAAGGATGAATGGCGTCAAATTTTGAGCTGTCGGTAAGCACAATAACCTCTGCGCCTTTCTCCAGTACCGCATTAACCACATCAGAACGCATCATATCGCGTCCGGTGAAGCCGGTTTCTGCCTGCCAGCCATCAATGCCGATGAAGGCCTTACTGAAGTGTACCTGCTGGATAAACTGGCGAGTCAGGGGGCCGACCATGCTCTCACTTTTCTTCTGATAAATCCCGCCGAGGAGAATCACTTCACAGGGTGTTTCTTTGAGCAGGTGAGCGATGTAGCTGCTCACCGTAATGATAGTGACATCTTTTTGCTCCGCCAGGGTTCTTGCCAGGAGCGCATTGCTGCTGCCATTCTCAATGAAAACTGACTCGCCGGGGCTGACCAGTGATGCAGCGAATTCGGCCAGCTCACGTTTTAGCGTGAAATTGGTCATCATGCGTGTTTCCACATCATCGCTGTTCAATGAAACAGCAAATCCGTGCGCACGGCGTAAATAACTCTGTTTTTCCAGCGTATTCAGATCCTGTCGAATTGTCACTTCTGAAACGCCGGTGATTTTTGCCAGATCGGCGACGCTCATCTGACCTTTATCGGTCACCATCTGCAAAATGGATTGTTGTCGGGAATTCATAGTATTAATTTTTATAGCAATATCGTATCGGAAAATAAACGGAAGTCTGCTGATAGCAGTAACATCAAGAGAGCAATGTCATCAGATCTCCCACGGAGCTTTCTGTTTAGTTGGCAAAGATTGAGTATCTTCTTTGACCGTGTTTAACAGTTCAGCCTTCAGAATTTCGAGATTGTGGATGGCTGAGTGGTAATCACCTGCAACGAGGATATCCAGCACGGTATCAATGCGTTCGGCCAGACGCTGAGCGTCGATATCAGACATGGTCATCATCCAAAGGGCAATAGAGTTTGAATTTCATGATGCAGAATTTCATGGCAAAAGAGAAGGGAAAAATAGTATTAACTTGAATGATTGAAGAATATTATATATTCTGTGATTACATACAGATAGAATCATCACGTATTGTCCATTTATGGCTATTTTCTCCGAGGAATCTTTCTGCATTATCGCGTTTTTTTATTCAGGTGTCGTCGATACCATCGTTCAAACGCAGCTGCAGGCATCGGCTTGGCGAATAAAAATCCCTGACGCTCATTGACGCCGTTCTTGGTCAAAAACGCATCCTCTTTTGCACTTTCAACGCCTTCGGCGATGACCTGCAGGTTGAGCGCCTGCGCGACCGCGACAATGGCCCGCACCAGCGACTGCGAAATAGGTTGCTTGTGCACATCTCTGACAAAGGTTTGATCCAGTTTTATCGCATCAAGCGGGAAGCGGGCCAGTTGAGATAGCGACGAATAACCGGTGCCAAAATCATCCAAATGGATTTGTGCCCCCAACTGGCTAAATTGCTGAATGACGGATAGCGCCAACTGCTCATTTTCAATCAAACTGCTTTCCGTTAATTCAACATCGATCGGGCAGTATTCAAAGTTGAGATCGTGAAGCACCTGCTTGAGAGCGGTAAATAGCGTCTGGTCGGCGAGCTGGCGCGCAGACACGTTTACCGCCACGCGTAGATTTATCCCCTTGGCACGCCATTTTGCCACCTGGCGCACGACGTCCAGAATAACCCATCGACCGAGCGGAACGATGAGCCCTGATTCTTCGGCGTAGGAGATAAACTCCAATGGCGGTATGAGACCACGTTCCGGGGACTGCCAACGAACCAGAGCCTCCAGACTACGAACTTCTCCGCGCCAGGTTATTTTTGGCTGATAGTGGATAACCAGTTGATCGTTTTCCAGCGCCTTACGCAGATTGGTATCCAACCACAAATATTCAAAAACCCGTTGATTCATTTCCGGTGAGAAGACGCAAAACTGACCACGACCGCCTTCTTTTGCTGTGTACATGGCCGTATCCGCGTTACGGATGACGCTCTCGCCGTCCTGTCCATGCTGTGGCGCGAGAGAAATACCGATTGAACATCCGGTATAGACTTCTATCAGTCCAATGCGAAAAGGTTGACGCAGGCGCGTCAGGATACGCGATGCCGTAGCCTCCAGCGCGCCCTGGGACGTTTCGGTGGCAAGGACAATGAATTCATCACCGCCAAACCTGGCCAGTAGCTGGTTGTCGTCGAGGCAACTGAGGATAGCCAGCGACACACTTTGTAACAACTGATCACCAAACATATGACCGTAGGCGTCGTTCACCTTTTTAAAGTTATCCAAATCGAGATAGACAATCCCAACCTGCGTATCGCCCGCGTTTTCAATAGCGTTGCTGATCAGCTCGTGAATTGCGTTGCGGTTCGGTAAACCAGTGATGGAGTCGGTATTGGCCAATACCCGTAGACGTTCCTGCGCGCGGCGCTCTTCAGTAATATCGGTACCGGAACAGATCAGAAATATTTCGTTCTTGCCGCTACCGTTATGCACAAACTTATTACGGAACAGAAACAGACGCTGGCCTTTGCAGGTTTTTACCCAACGTTCGACCTCATAAGAGTTACCTTCGCGAAAAAACACCTCAATGTTGCGCCGTGAGGCTGCGGCCTCGCGGCGGCTCATAAACAGCGTGAAAACGCTTTGGCCAATCACTTCGCGCTCTTTGAGACCGGTGTACTCTTCGCACAGGCGATTAAAGCGCTGAATGTTGCCCATGCGGTCAAGAATGACAATGACGGAGTTAGCTTCAGAAACGACCTGCTCAGCGAAAGAGAGGCCGTGAGCCAGGTCGCGCGCGACGGAAGGGGTGTCATCCCAGGCGGATGCGCTTCCCGCCCATTCGCGCTTATTGATTTTCCTGCCGACCAGATGCACGGGAATGTCGTCATCTTCAATGGGAAGCGTCATCAACAGGCTCGATGTAATCACCGTCATTTCGCGAATGCGGTCGGCTTGCTCAGCTGACAATTCGATGGTCTGATCGACTGCTGACGCTTCGTCGATAGAGAAATGCAGGATGTTGCAATCCTCTGACAAACGCCAGTAGGGGTTATGAGTGCCCACATAGCTATACAACGTAACCCGCTCCCGGACGTCTTTCATGATGTGTACTATCCCGTTTAAAGCGCATAGAGCCTCAAAAGTATAGTTAGCCATGATTCATACAGGGTGACTATGGCTGAACGTATTGTTTTATTTATGTATTTATATGTAATGCAGAATCTAAAAAAAGCAAAGCTAGCGGAACTGAAAATAGTAAAAAATAAATTAGACCGGATGAAAGAAGTGTAGTGCGTGGTGGAGATTTGGGAGGGAAAAGAAAACGACCTTTCACAGAAAGAGAAAGGCCGTTAGCTTTATCAGTATTACACGGCTGGACGTGCGATAACGCTGCGGGTTTCCATCCGCACTTCGGCAATGGTTACATCAATCACATCCGTGACTTTGTAAACCACTTCACCTTTGATTTGTACGGTGCCGCTTTCCTGACTGCATACCAGTTCGTCACGAACAGCATGCAGGAACGGGGCCGGAATAAATGCGACTGCGCCATTATCCACTAAACGCACTCGCATACCGCCGCGGCTGACGTCAATGATCTCGGCCGCGAAGCGGACGTCGGTGCCGGCTTTGTCGCTCAAGAAGCGGGCGTATAACCAGTCACCCACATCGCGTTCAGCCATGCGGTTCAGACGACGACGTTCGGCCATTTGCAGGGTCGTATCATCCTGTGGACGGGCAATCGTTTCGCCTTTGATGACGGCCTTAAGCAGACGGTGGTTGATCATGTCGCCATACTTACGAATAGGAGAGGTCCAGGTGGCATATGCTTCCAGACCCAGCCCAAAGTGCGGACCTGGTTCGGTGCTGATTTCAGCATACGACTGGAACCGGCGGATACGGCTATCGAGGAAACCGGAAGGCTGCGCATCCAGTTCGCGGCGCAGTTTGCAGAAGCCTTCCAGCGTCAGGACCTCTTCGGCATCTACATGCATACCATGGGTTTTCAGTAGCGCGGCCAGTGCGTCAGCGTTTGCCGGATCAAATCCCATATGGACGTTATAAATTCCAAAGCCCAGCGTGTCGCGAAGAACGCGTGCAGCACAAATATTTGCCGCAATCATTGACTCTTCCACGATACGGTTAGCGATGCGACGCGGTTCTGCCACAATATCCAGCACTTCGCCTTTTTCACCGAGGACAAAACGGTAATCCGGACGATCTTTAAATACTAACGCGTGGTTGTGACGCCATTCACCACGGCTCAGACAAATACGATGCAGCAGACGGATTTGTTCAGCAATCGCGTCGTTTTCAGGCTGCCAGTCGCCGGTGCCTTCCAGCCAGTCGGAGACGTTGTCATAGGCCAACTTCGCTTTAGACTCGATAGTCGCAGCGAAGAAGGTGATGTTGTCTTCAATCGTACCGTCGGCGGTAATGATCATGTGGCAAGCCAGAACCGGGCGTACTTCGTTCGCGCGCAGAGAACAGAGATCGTCTGACAGTTCACGTGGCAGCATCGGGATATTGAATCCCGGCAGATAGTTGGTGAACGCACGAATCTTCGCCGTTTTATCCAGTTTGCTGCCTTCTGCAATCCAGGCGGTAGGATCGGCTATAGCAACGGTTAACTGTAGCTTGCCATCGGCCAGTTCTTCAGCATACAGCGCATCGTCCATATCTTCGGTGCTGGCGCTGTCGATGGTGACGAAATTGAGGGCGGTCAGGTCCTGACGCACCAGACCTTCGTCCAGCATTTCGGTCGCAACGCCGTCCGGTGCTTCTTTTTCGAGATTATGGCGCGCCAGCGTGACCCACCACGGGACAAAGTGATCGTCCGCAAAGGTGATAAATTGGGTTAGTTCAGCGTAGAAGGTGCGATCGCCTTTCAGCGGATGGCGGCGCATTTCTGCCACGGCCCAGTCACCTTCTTTAAATTCATGCTCAACGCCACGGGCGGCGCGACAAGGGATCGCCTCTTTCAGTAACGGATGATCCGGCACAATAGACAGACGGTCATTTTTGCCCTGAACTTTACCCACGAAGCGCGTCAGGAAGGGTTCGATTAGCTCTTCCGGTTCAGCAGACTCACGATCTTTTTCCGTATGGATCACCGCAACAATACGGTCGCCATGCATTACTTTTTTCATCTGCGGCGGTGGAATGAAATAGCTTTTTTGTGCATCGACTTCCAGGAAGCCAAAGCCTTTTTCCGTGGCTTTTACCACCCCTTCAGCACGCGGCGTCTGGGAATGTAGTTGCTGTTTAAGCTGCGCTAGCAGCGGGTTGTCCTGAAGCATAATTGTCTATTTTCGTGGCTAAAAGAGCGGCTGACAGTTTTACGCGATTCTGTCAGTTGCAGCAAGCGCTCTTTAAGTAAGTGGATCGGTTAATACGTCTCGCCCAGCGCGATTTTCAAGCGATTTAACCATCCGCATAATCCACTCCAGGCCAGCAGGTTAATCGCCTGTTCTGAAGAGATACCCTGATCGAACAACGGTGTTAACAGTGCGGCGCTAAAGCGGTCGGGCGCTCGGGTGAGCCATTGTACCGCCTGCAGGGTGACGCGCTCAACCGGATGTCGTTGTTCCCAGCGCTGCAATTCACGTTCATCCTGACGAAGGACAGTGATGATGTCAGTTAATTCATATGCCGTATGCGCATGTTCATTAAAGCAGGACACGCTGCCGTTGATGCGTGATGTCATCAGGGTCGTCAGAGAAAATGCCCGCGTCGGCATATCGCTGCGTAGCGTGCTGGAAATCAGTGACCCAAGTAAATCTAAAACGGCAGGTGAATGTGCTAGCAGGGGGAGCAGCGCGTGCAGTTCGTTGGGATAATCCGCGCGCGGTTTCGCGCGGGTATGCAGCTGCTCGGGTTCTAATGGTGCAGCGTGCCAGCTGGCGTTGGTGGCGCTAAATGGCGAAGCGTGAGCGAATTGCTGTATATCCAAGCCCGGTATTCGACGTACCGGGTGAGCGCTGCAGGCCTGAAGTAATGCGACTACCCGGGCCTGAAAACCGACGAAGCCGATGATTTGATTCATCAATATGCTATCGCAGCTGGTCAGCCCGACCGCATCCAGGTGCTGACGGTCCCGCTCGCCGATCACAGCCGGTGAACTGGCGAGCTGGCGCGCATATTGGGTGATTTGTGCCAGTCGATGATTACTTTCGCGAGACGAATCAGGACCCGGCAGCGGCGTTAAGCGCGCGGCATAGTGATTGCACAATCGCTGCACGCCATACACCTGAGCGACGGTCAGGGCTGTACTCATCCGTTCATAGGCGCTGAACGTATGCATCCGATCCAGTACGACGTGAGCAGGGAAAAGAAGTTGGGCAAGTTTACGGGCAGGGGTTAACCAGGATTGAAAGGGTAAAAGCACGTCATGAGGTATCGCCAGGTCCAGTAAAAAGCAGTCGTCAACATGAGCGGCCTCCGGCACCAGCGGCAGAACATCTTGCGGATACGTGCTGGATTGCGTCTCATGATACCAGTGGCTTTTGCCTACAATGCGGCGTTGTTCCATGGGCGTTCCTTGGTCTAAAAAGTGGCGACCCGGACACGTCGTCATACACCTACGCCGGATCGTTTGCGCTGCAATATCCTGACGTAAGCCGATGGGGGGATGAAAGATTGTTACGTGATAATAAATATCGGAAAAGTATATATGGCACAGGGCAGTGGAGGAGGAGGTGAAAATCATGGGCGACGGCAGGCCGCCCACAGAGGACTAAACGATTATTTCAGATCCAGTTCGTTCATCGCTGCAATGCTGAAGCCGCCATCTACGTGAACGACTTCACCAGAGATGCCGGCAGAAAGATCGGAGCACAGGAATGCTGCGGAATTGCCTACATCTTCAATCGTCACGGTGCGGCGAATCGGCGTCACCGCTTCACAATGCGCCAGCATTTTACGGAAATCTTTGATGCCGGAAGCGGCAAGAGTGCGGATTGGACCTGCGGAGATGGCGTTCACTCGTACACCTTCAGGACCCATTGCGTTAGCCATGTAACGGACGTTGGCTTCCAGAGACGCTTTCGCCAGACCCATCACGTTGTAGTTAGGGATTGCGCGCTCTGCACCCAGGTAGGATAGCGTCAGTAGCGCAGAGCCAGGGTTAAGCATAGAGCGGCAAGCTTTTGCCATCGCAACAAAGCTGTAAGCGCTGATGTCATGAGCAATTTTAAAACCTTCGCGGGTGACCGCATTCACATAGTCGCCATCCAACTGGTCAGCAGGCGCGAAACCGATGGAATGCACGAATCCGTCGAATTTCGGCCAGGAGTGGCTCAGTTCAGCGAACATCGCATCGATGCTGGCATCTTCGGCAACATCACATTGTAGTACGATGCTGGACCCCAGTTGAGCGGCAAATTCCTCCACTCGGCCTTTTAGTTTGTCGTTCTGGTAGGTGAACGCCAGTTCAGCGCCTTCACGATGCATTGCCTGAGCGATTCCCCATGCAATGGACAATTTACTGGCAAGACCCGTCACCAGAAGACGCTTACCGGAAAGAAAACCCATAGCTTTAATCCTTATGGTCATTGCTTCTTCGTAGCAATCAAAGCGTGATGATTGCCATGTCAAAAACGCGCGAAATTGGGCTGAAATTATATCCTACTCATTGTTCTTTTTAGAATGGTTATCAACCCTAAATGCCCCTTACCATTCATTGCAAATGGCGAGGATATTACTTCCCCTGGTTGTGCTTTGCCTGACCCGTATTGCATTGAAGACAATGAGAAAATACAAGGCTTTAAAGGCGCTAAAATGGTATTATTAAGGCGCTAGCTGATGTTAATAAACATAGCAAGGTAGGAACTTTCTTAAAACAAAAAACATGCATATATTCAGATTGTTATGATATATTGTTTTTATCGATCAATATCGATACATTGATCGATATTATTGATTGATTGTGATTAAAAGTGCATTATCAGGAAGTTATGATCAATTGGAGTGGTCTTATGCACTATCATTTCATCGCGGAACCGATGAGAGACACAACAAATAAGTTGCTGGGCGTGGAGATGATCGCCCGGTTTGCTGCAGATACGGTTCGCCCATTGCATGCAGATTTCGTCGTTTCAGCGTGGAATAGCGAACAAAAGCGTAATTTCATGCTCAAGCAAATCCAGTTAAT
Organism: Citrobacter sp. Cc139; assembly: GCF_030334645.1. Lineage (NCBI taxonomy): Bacteria > Pseudomonadati > Pseudomonadota > Gammaproteobacteria > Enterobacterales > Enterobacteriaceae > Citrobacter > Citrobacter sp. Cc139. The sequence goes on along the minus strand of NZ_JAOWDM010000082.1, from coordinate 470,169 downwards.
TGCCGAAAAGCGTGATTGGTTTGAGAGCAACAATCTGCTCTGTACCCTTCATCTCATCGATGAAATGGCGCTTCTGGCGATTGGTGATCCGGTCATCAAGTCGGCCCTACACGCAATGCCCTTTATTGCACTGGAACTGTCAGAGCGTTTTCTGTCGAGTACGATTTGCCTGAATAATCTGCTGATTAATTCACTCTGTGACGGTCCAAACGCGCTATGGCTGGGCGATCTCGGCTCCGGTAACGTCGGGGCAAGTCCGCTGGTTTGCGGTCATTTTGACGTGGTTAAATTGGATCGCGGTTTCTTCCTTGAACAGGTAGAAAAGCCGATGTTCCCGGTGCTTATCAAAAACATCCGGGAATATTGCGATCGCGTTGCGGTGGAGGGGGTCGAAACATTACGACTTATCGATGACGTCAGCGCGGCAGGTGTCTGGGCGATACAGGGGAGCGTTTTTCCGTCAGTCGTTTTTCACGAGGTTGAGACACTGCTCTTACCCGGTGTTGGTCACTGATGGCGCAATTGCCCTCCGGTTTCGGAGGGCAGCGGCTTTGTTAGCGATCTTTCCGCCAGGCGTCGGCGGTGAGCGCCTCGCCAAAATGCCCTGCAATCAGACGACGAGTCAGCTCATGCAGCGGGGAAGCCAGAACATCCGCGGTACTGCCACGCTCAACAACTTCACCCTGATGCATGACTAATACTTGATCGCTAATGTGCTTCATCATGCCGATATGTTGAGTCACATAGATATACGAAATCCCCTGTTTTTCCTGTAATTCCAGCATCAAATTGATGAGCTGCGAACGCATCGACATGTCCAGAGAGGCAAGGGCCTCGTCGGCGATAATCACTTTAGGTCGTAAAATAAGCGCGCGGGCAAGCCCCAGACGCTGTTTTTGCCCCGGCGCCAACATATGCGGGTAATAGCTCACATGGTCAGGTAACAGTCCAACCATGCGCATCGTTTCTATAATCTGTTTGCGACGCTGTTCAGGTTCCAGGTCGGTGTTCAGACGCAGCGGGAAATCAAGGATTTGTGAAATACGCTGACGAGGGTTAAGCGATGTTGACGGATCCTGAAAAATCATACGGATACGCTGACTACGGAATGAATAATCACCATACTGGAGCGGATGATCGTCAATCAGCAGTTCACCGCTGGTGGGTTCAATCATGCCAGCTAACATCTTTGCCAGCGTGGACTTTCCGGAACCATTCTCACCAATGACCGCGAGTGTCTGACGTTCGCGCAGGGTAAAGCTGAGTGGCTTAACGGCCTCAACGGTCTGGCGGCGAAATAAACCCGTCCGGTAGCGAAAGGTTTTGCTCAGATTGCGAACTTCGAGCAGGGTTTCTACCATCTCACTCTCTCTCCATGTTCAGCGGGAAATGACAGGCGTAGAGATGATTCTTTGCTCCGGTCAGTCGTGGGGTTTCAATACATTCACGCTGAGCATAAGGGCAGCGCGGCCCCAGACGGCAGCCGATGGGTAATTGTTCCAGCAATGGAATCGCTCCTGGCATGGTATTCAGACGACTTTTATGCGGCATCGCGCTACCAAAATCAGGAATGGCGCGGATCAACGCTTGCGTATAAGGATGATGTGGAATCGTCACCAGATCTTTACTGGGCGCCGTTTCCACCGTTTGTCCGCAATACATTACGTTGATTTTGTCCGCCCACTGGCTGAGCATTTGCAGGTCATGGCTGATCAACAAAATGGTAGTATTACTGTTTTGGTTCAGCCGGGTCAGCAGGCGAAATATTTGCGCCTGGGTCGTTGGCTCCATCGCGTTCGTCGGTTCATCGGCAATCAGCAAGCGCGGCTGATTCGCCAGTGCAATAGCGATCATTACCTTCTGACACTCGCCGTCGGTCAGTTCATACGGGAAACTGCGCATGGCATCTTTATGATCTTTTATCCCGACGCGGTGCAAAAGCTCAATCGCCCGGCGTTTGCGCCAGCCGATGCGCTGCCACCAGCGCCCCTTATAGGTCCAGGCTGGAATATTTTGCATCAGCTGTCGTCCAATACGCTCGGACGGGTCAAGACACGATTGCGGTTCCTGAAAGATCATGGAAACGTTATGACCGACCAGCTTGCGTCGTTCACGCGCGGAAAGGCGCAGGAGATCGATGTCATCAAAGCGCATACGGTCTGCGGTTACGCGCCAGTTATCCTTGGCGACGCCGCAAATAGCCTTGGCGATCAGACTCTTGCCGGAGCCGGACTCGCCGACCAGCCCGCGGATTTCCCCCTCATTGAGGGTCATGCTGACACGGTCAACCGCTTTTACCCAGTCGTCGCCGGTTCTGAATTCAATGGTCAGGTTGCGGATATCGAGTAATGGCATTATTCCACCCCCGCAATAATTGCGCGGCGCACGCCATCACCCAGCAGGTTAACCAGCAGCACGCTTATCATGATCACCGCGCCTGGCAGCATCACTGTCCACGGAGCGACATAAATCAGCTCCAGCGCGTCGCCGAGCATGGCTCCCCATTCCGGTGATGGCAACTGCGCGCCAAGGTCAAGAAAACCCAGCGCGGCGATATCCAGAATCGCCATCGACAGCGCACGGGTGATTTCAGTGATAAGCCCGGCGGTAATATTGGGCAGAACGGCGAACCACAGAATATTGAGCGTGGTTGCGCCATCAAGGCGAGCGGCAATAACATACTCTTTTTCCAGCTCGTCATGCACCATGCTGTAGACGGAGCGAACCATCCGCGGCAGCAGCGCCAGCCAGACGGCAAACATCGCGTGAGTCAGATGCGGCCCGGCAAAAGCCACCACAATAATCGCCAGCAACAGTGAAGGGATCGACAGCAGGGTGTCCAGAATGTGATTCAGCACCGCGGAACGCAAACCGTGCGTTGCTCCGGCAACCACCCCCAGTAACAAGCCACACAGCGTGGCGGCGAGAGTTACGACAAACGCACCGCCCACGGTTGGGGCCGCACCGCTGAGCAGGCGGCTTAAAACATCACGCCCCAGGTCATCAGTCCCGAGGAAGAAAGAGACTTCGCCATAGCGCGACCATGACGGCGGTAAAAGCTGATAGCCGAGAAACTGCTGGTCGATGCCGTAAGGCGCGAACCAACCACCAAAAATACACAGAATCGCCAGCCCCGCACAGCCATACAGGCCGATCATTGCGGTTGCATCGCCGTAAAAATTGCGCCATGCGGTGCGCAGCGTACCCGGCGGGCGCTTTTCGCTGTAGACGCTATCGTAAGGCATACCATTCCTTATGTTTCAGAGGGTTAGCCATAGCACCCAAAATATCAGAGATGACGTTAACGATGATAACCAGTGAGCCTATCACCATCACACCCGCCGAAATCGCCGCGTAATCCTGCTGGCGAATCGCGTTAATCAGCCAACGGCCAAGACCTGGCCAGCTAAAGACCATCTCGGTGATCATCGCCAGCGTCAGCATGGTGGAAAACTGTAGACCCAGGCGCGGGATAACCGGTGGGAGAGCGTTGTGCAGTACGTGACGGCGTAAAATCGTTAACCGTGACAAACCACGAGTAGCCGCCGCTTTAACATAGTTTTGATCAAAGACCTCAATGGTGCTGATACGCATCAAACGAATAACTTCCGTCGTCGGTGCAACGGAGAGCGTTAACACCGGAAGCACCATATGGCGGATCGCACTGACCAGCATTTCATCGCGCCAGGGCGAGTCGGCGATCCAGGCGTCGATAATGGCAAATCCGGTAACGGGCTTAACTTCGTAGAGCAGATCAAAACGCCCGGAAACGGGCAGCCAGCCGAGGGTCAGTGAGAAGAGCAACGTCAGCAGCAGCGCCAGCCAAAAAACCGGAATAGAAAAGCCCATCAGAGCCAATGCGCTGATACAGCGATCCTGCCATTTATTACGTGTTATGCCCGCCAACATGCCTATCGGGATCCCGACCATCAGTGCAAAACCAAAGGCCAGAATGCACAGTTCCATGGTCGCCGGAAACACCTCTTTGAGTTGTTCTGAGATCAACTGGCCGTTAATACTGGACACACCAAAATCCCAGTGAATCAGGCCATTGAACCAGAATACCCAGGCGTTCCACAGCGATGCGCCCTGTAACGGCGCATGAGGTGTGAAGTAACTCAGGCTGAACCCAATAAAAGTCAGGAAGAACAGGGTGACCAGCAGTAATAAAAAACGGCGCAGGGTGAAGATAATCATGGTTTTTTCACCTCGTCAGCCTTTTCCCTGGAAACCCCGGCAAAAGAAGCGTTGCCGAACGGACTGAGCACCAACCCTTTGATGTCATAGCGATAAGCCTGCAAACGAAGCGAAGAGGCCAGCGGCAGGATCGGCAACTCGCGCGCGAGAATATTTTGCGCTTCGTCGTAGGCATCAATTCGCGAGGAGAGTTGTTGCGAAGAGAGGGCTTTGCGCAAAATGCTGTCAAACTCCGGATGGCACCAGTGGGCAAAGTTGGTCTGTGAGTTAATGGCGGCACAACTGAGCATCGGTCGGAAAAAGCTGTCAGGATCGTTACTGTCAGTTGCCCAGCCGGACAACGTCAGATCATGGTTCATATCCATTAATCGCGCCTCCTGAAAACGACCTTCTACCGGGATGATCTTCACTTTCACACCCACCTGAGCCATATCAGCCTGAATCAGCTCTGCGGTTTTCAACGGACTGGGGTTCCAGGCCTGAGAACTGGTGGGGACCCAAAGTTGTAACGTCAGATTTTCCAGCCCCAGCGCTTTTAATTGCTCGCGCGATTTTGCCGGGTTGTACTCAGTAATTTTAGCTTCGTTGTCATAAGCCCACGAGGCGCGAGGCAAAATAGATGCTGCGGTTTCCGCCGTACCGTAGTAAATAGATTGCATTAACCGTTGGTTGTTAATGGCCAGCGCTAGCGCATGTCGTACGGCAGGGTTGTTCAACGGCGGTTTATCCGTGTTGAACGCCAGATAGGCGATATTCATCCCAGGACGCAACGTCAAACGCAGTCGAGGATCATCACGCAATATGCTGAGCTGGCTGGCAGCCGGCCAGGCCAGCACGTCGCACTCGCCGGTCAGTAATTTCGATAAACGGCCGGTTCCGCCAGAGCCGAGATCCACCACGACTTGTGGCATCAAGGGGGTACCTCGCCAGAATTTTTCATGCCGTTGCAGGCGAATATATTGGCCTGCACGATTTTCTGAAAGTTGGTACGGACCTGTGCCGACGGGCTGTCGGTCAAGTAATTCCTGGCGATCCTGTTTGGCTAATTTGGCAGCATATTCTGCCGACATCACCGAGGCATAATGTGTGGCAAGGTGCCACAAGAAGGAGGCGTCGGGTTGATTTAAGCGAAATTCAACGGTGTTGTTGTCCAGCTTGCGCACGCTTTGGACGTTATCGGCGAACTGCAGGCTGTCAAAATAGGGAAAACTGCTGCCATTGATATTGTGCCACGGATGTTGGCGATCAAAGATGCGCTCGAAGGTAAATACCACATCGTCCGCATTCAGTTTGCGGGTGGGCGTGAACCAGGCTGTCTTTTGAAACGGAACATCGCGACGTAAATGGAAGCGGTAGGTTGCGCCGTTATCCAATACTTCCCAGCTTTCAGCCAGTTCTGGCACCAGGCGATAAGTATAGGGATCGACATCAAGCAGTCGGTCATACAATTGGGCCGCTAATGTGTCTACGATGAGACCGCTGCTCGCTTTTTGTGGATTGAACGTATTGACCTGCCCGCTGACGCAATAGACAAAGCCACTGTCACGAATATCAGCGTACGAGGCCTGCTCAGGCGCAGCTGCAGCCTGACCACTCAGAAGTCCAGCCATCACGATCAGAGATGATAAAACCAGGCGCATAATTTTAAAGGGTTATATATAAAGAAGCTATCTTACTAATACTTAATGACATTTGCCATTACCGTTTGTGTTTGGGGGCTGCAGGGTTGATAACCGCGAATTCAACATCGCCAGTTGGTCAAAATTCATACCTGCTATCCACTTTGCATATCCTCTATTAGCTATCTTAGCATTTTCATGGCACCTCTGACTCGCTTAAACGCCGGATTCAATGGCGGGAGGTGTCTGACGGGAAAAATGAGTCTGTTGTGTGGGAGGAATGTCTGCAGAATCAGAGGAAAATAAACAAGAATGAGGCGGGAAGAGTGAATATCTTCCCGTATGTCGAATTACTTCTGGATTTTATTAACGCGTACCACCGGCGGTTGCATTTTAGCGTCAAGGCTACCGTTAATCCTGATCATTTGATCGGGTTTTACCGTTCGGCCATCAAAGACGGCAAGCGGAATAAGCGTATTGATCGTGCCGGTTTTGTCACGGAAGATAAACTTATCTCCTCCTTGACCCTCAATGAGATTACCCCGTAAAGAGATAGTCGCTCCGTCATGCATAGTTTTAGCTTGTTGGACGGTCATGATTCTTGCATCTTCAGTGCCGCGATATCCTTCATCCAGTGCGTGGGCAGGTGGCGGGGCGGTATCTTTTTTCAATCCACCATTATCATCGGCAAACGCTGATGGCAATAAAAAACAACACAGTAAGGGGGCGAAAGATATTTTCATAGAGCCTCCATAGAAATTGATTTGACTTATTAAGTTTGGTTGCTATTTATTAATCTGGCGAGTGGGATAAGTCTCAAATGATAATTTTTCAATAAAACAAAGGATTGGTGTGATATAAGCGAGGCGGTGAAATGAACAGAGAGAAAGCCCATTTGCAAGGAGTGAAAGAGAGTCAGCGTTTTCTGAATTTTGAATCAGGCTTTCACAAGATTGGTTTTATCTGTTTGCTCTGCATTGTTTTACTTGCTACGGCGGGAGCGTTTTCCGGCGGATATTTAAGTGAGGTAACGAGAAAAAACACCTTAAAGACAACAGAGTTACAATTCGAAAAATTTGGTCGTTTGCAAACGGAATTTCAATTTAAAATCTCGGCACAGAAGCATGATTCTGTGAACATGACGTTGCGCATTGGCGGCGATTTCAACAAGTTTTATGAGATGGAAAATATTTGGCCGCAGCCAGACAGCATGTACAGCAAGGGTAACGATCTTTACCTTGTCTACAATGATTCTGAAGCAACGCAGGATTTTACTGTCTGGCTGCAGGTTACGCCCGTGAAGCCAGGAAGTGTAATGAGTTTTCTCCGGCTAAATGGCGAACCTGAAATCCGCTTCAGACAATTTATTTATCCTTAGGAGGTGGGTATGGAGATGGTCTTCCGGGCATTAGCCATTTACCTTATTTTGCTGGTGGTTTTCAAAATAGCCGGTCGCCGGGCATTGTTACAAATGACCAGCTTCGATCTGATTTTATTACTGATTATCAGTGAAGCAACTCAGCAAGCCTTATTGGGTAATGATTTTTCGCTAACCGGCGCCATGATCACGATTGTCACACTGGTTACTATTGATATTCTGTTTGGTTTCATTAAGAAAAAGGTAGGTGGGGCAGAATCTGTACTGGATGGCTCTCCGGTTATCCTGCTTGATCACGGGATACCTTTGTTGGATAAAATGAAGAAAGTGGATGTTTCTCTTGACGATATATTAGTCGCTGCGCGACAAAATCAGGGGATTACCGAATCCAGTAAAATCAAGTATGCCATTCTGGAACGTAACGGACATATTTCTGTCATTCCTGAAGAGAATTAACGAGGCGGTAATGAACACGGAGTACAATGACGCAAAAACACGCAATGAACTGACGAAACGGGTTGCAAAAACGCTTATTGATCGCGGTTTAACGTTGACTACCGCAGAATCTTGTACAGGAGGTAACTTGGCCGCCGCGCTTTGTGCACAGGCGGATACCGCAGAATTTTATGATATCGGCGTTATAACCTTTAGCGATCGCGCCAAGCAGAAAATGCTCGGCGTGCGGGCCAGTACGCTGGAGAAATATAGCGCCGTTAGTGAGCAAACGGTCAGTGAGATGTCTGTAGGGATACGTGAGCAAGCCGAAACCGACATCAGCATAGCCATTAGCGGATATGCGGGGCCGGAAGGTGGGGAGGATGGTACTCCCGCAGGAACGGTGTGGTTTGCGTGGAATTTCCGCGGGCGGATAATAACAAAACGGGAATATTTTTCCGGGGATTGCCAGGACGTTATAGAAAAGGCGGTACGTTTTAGCCTGGCGGTATTGGTTGAAGAAGTTACAGCCTGGAAGAACAAATAAATAAACCAGGACTTATCCGAGTAAATATCTCAACGCAATGTGAAGTTATCATCGTAAGGACCAGGTTAATATTTGGCAAAAATTAAGTTGTGGGTAAATTATAAAGGTCATGTCATTCATTTTGTTCTACGCTTATTAGTCTTTGCGATGAATGATGACTCATGAGAGGTGATTGAATGACTGACCTAAATAAAGGAAAACAGACCACCAATAAAACTAATTCAGAACGTTTTCCGCAGCCGCCTTTTCCACATCAAAAACAACCTTTTCCGGGTCTGGCTGGAAAAATGCAACCGCGTCCCGATCATGGCGAAGAAAGCTATCAGGGAAGCGGCAGGTTAAATGGTCGCAAGGTATTAATTACCGGAGGTGACTCAGGTATTGGGCGTGCTGTTGCCATTGCTTATGCCCGCGAAGGCGCCGATGTCGCGATTAATTATTTACCTGAAGAAGAGGACGATGCGCGTGAGGTTGTCGAATTGATAAAAAAAGCAGGGAGAAAAGTCGCGGCGATTCCCGGTGATATTCGTGACGAAACTTTCTGTAACCATCTGGTAAAACAGGCGGTAGAAGCGCTGGGAGGGTTGGATATCCTGGTGAATAACGCCGGTCGTCAGCAATTTTGTGAATCGATCGTAGACCTCACCACAGAAGAGTTTGATGCGACATTCAAGACCAATGTCTACGCCATGTTTTGGATCACCAAAGCGGCTGTTCCTCATTTCTCACGAGACAGCGTGATTATTAACACCTCGTCGGTACAGGCTTATGAGCCAAGTGAGATCCTGCTTGATTATGCTCAGACCAAGGCGGCGATAGTGGCATTTACTAAATCGTTGGCAAAGCAACTGGCACCCAAAGGGATCCGTGTGAATGCTGTCGCGCCTGGACCGTACTGGACGGTATTGCAGTGTTGCGGCGGCCAACCACAGGAAAAAATTGAGAAATTTGGCGCAAATGCGCCGCTCGGTCGGCCAGGCCAACCGGTAGAAATTGCCCCTCTGTATGTCACTTTAGCGGCTGAAGAGAACAGCTATACATCCGGTCAGGTATGGTGTTCTGACGGGGGGACCGGAACTCTCTGACGTCTATGTTCGCTGAGTCGAAACGTCCGCGGGGGAAAGCCAGCGCGGACAATATTGTTTAAGGGCAGGGGGCGGCAGGCACCGCTCCCTGAATATTAACCAATGACAGCGATGCCAAGACGTTCCAGGATCAACGATGCCTGGTAGCTGTCCAGTTTGACGCCTTGCAAATCAACACCCCGGACATCGAGATCGCCCAGTTCTGAATTGGTCAAATCACAGTGCGTAAAGTTTGCGGCCCGCCAGTCGAACGACGAAAACTCACCGCCGGAAAGATCTGAACCACTGAACGTCGCCCCCAGTACCTGAGTACCCATCCAACGGTTTTCCCACAGCTCGCACTTTTCCAGTACGACTTTTGAAAAGTTGGCGTAGCTTAAGTTGGTATTGGTGATATAGGCGCTACAAAACCAGGTGCGTGTGGTAATCATATTCATAAAGCTTGCGCCGCGAAAATCTGAACCTTGTGCGCGGCAGTGGCGAATTTCGATTCCCAGCGCGCTCACATTCCTGAAATCCGCCATGGATAGATCACAACTTTTGAAAATGGCATCTTTCAGGATAGCGCGACTAAAATTACACCCTTTCTGGCTCTCTCGATCATAGAACTGGCAGCCAATAAACTCAGTGCCGCTGAGGTCGGCACCCGAAAAATCACAGTTGAAAAATGTGCTATTTTCAACTTTCGCACCAGTGAATCTGTTTCTGTCAATTTTTTCGCCAACTAATGCCAGAGTCATCATGATTAACCTGTTTTTTTATACAGTAATTGCATCATGGTAAACTGTTTTAACCCTCGCGTCCAACGTCTGCCCCTGTACGCTAAATTTGGTGTTTCTTGAGTAACGCACGGAGCTGATGGTAGGTCAGACCTAATAATTCAGCGGCTTTTTTCTGATTAAATTTCGCCTGCTGTAAGCTGCTTTGCAAAAATTCCTTCTCCTGCTGCTGTTGGAATTCACGCAGATCCAGCGGTAAGGTTACGGATGCAGCTCTGGTTTCCTGCGCCTGCGGCGGTGTGGTGTGACGCCTGAACGGGTCAATCACAATCTCATTCAGCGGGTAATCGCTGGTCCCGTGTCGGTAAACTGAACGCTCCACGACGTTTTTCAGCTCACGAATATTGCCCGGCCAACGGTAGTGGAGGAGCGTTTCTTTGGCCTCGTCGGTAAACCCTGGAAACAACGGTAACCCGATCTCACGGCACATCTGAATGGCAAAATGTTCAGCCATTAACATGATGTCGCTTTGACGTTCGCGTAACGGTGGGAGTTGGACCACATCAAAAGCCAGACGATCCAGCAGGTCCGCGCGGAACGTGCCTTCACTCACCATCCGCGGCAGGTCGGCATTGGTGGCGCAAACCAGTCGTACGTTGACCTGCAACGGCTGGCTACCGCCGACACGTTCCAGCTCTCCGTACTCAATAACGCGCAGCAGTTTTTCCTGTACCAGCATCGGGGCGGTCGCCAGTTCATCAAGAAACAGCGTGCCGCCATCGGCGCGTTCGAACCGACCCGGATGACGTTTCTGCGCGCCAGTAAAGGCGCCAGCTTCGTGACCAAAAAGTTCGGAATCGAGTAAATTTTCGTTGAGCGCCGCGCAGTTAAGTGAAATAAACGGGCCTTGCCAGCGGGGGGAGAGATAGTGCAGGCGGTTGGCGATAAGCTCTTTCCCCGTACCGCGTTCCCCAATGACCAGCACAGGTTTATCCAGCAGCGCGAGATGAGAAACCTGCTCCAGAACTTCAATAAAGCTGTTCGCTTCGCCCAGAAGATTATCTTTGTATCCTGCCATGATGAAATTCACCATTTGTTAGTGTTATTCACCAATTTACCCTATTTATCCCGACAGGTAAAATTGGATATTTTCAAATAATTCAATAGATTAAAAAGTTGGCATGCGAAGTGCATTAGAACAGCAGCAGGGCATTGCCCGATATCAGAACAGTAAGTGAGGATTACATTATGGGTATTTTTTCTCGTTTTGCCGACATCGTGAACGCCAACATTAATGCGTTGCTGGAAAAGGCTGAAGATCCGCAGAAGTTGGTGCGGTTGATGATCCAGGAGATGGAAGACACGCTGGTTGAAGTGCGCTCAAACTCCGCACGCGCGCTGGCAGAAAAGAAACAGTTATCGCGCCGTATCGAACAGGCCAGCGCCCAACAGGCAGAGTGGCAGGAAAAAGCAGAGCTGGCGCTGCGCAAAGAGAAAGAAGATTTGGCGCGTTCTGCGTTAATCGAAAAACAGAAACTGACTGACCTGATTGCCTCCCTGGAGCATGAGGTGACGCTGGTTGACGATACGCTGGCGCGTATGAAAAAAGAGATTGGTGAACTGGAAAACAAACTTAGTGAAACCCGTGCTCGTCAGCAGGCGTTGATGCTGCGCCATCAGGCGGCAAGCTCTTCCCGTGATGTTCGTCGTCAACTGGACAGCGGCAAACTGGATGAAGCGATGGCGCGCTTTGAATCTTTTGAGCGCCGTATCGATCAAATGGAAGCTGAAGCTGAAAGCCATAACTTCGGTAAGCAGAAGTCTTTGGATCAGCAATTTGCTGACCTGAAAGCAGATGATGAAATCAGCGAGCAGTTGGCGCAATTGAAAGCCAAAATGCAGCAAGACAAGCAATAATAATATCTGGCGGTGCCCGAACGCGCCGCCGCTCATCACCTGTAAGGAGTACTCATGAGCGCGCTATTTCTGGCCATCCCGTTAACCATCTTTGTGCTGTTCGTCTTACCGATTTGGCTCTGGCTGCATTACAGCAATCGTTCCAGTCGCGGCGAGCTGGCGCAAAGTGAACAACAGCGTCTGGCTGAACTTAACCAGGACGCACAGCGGATGCGTGAGCGCATTCAAGCGCTGGAAGACATCCTTGATGCTGAACATCCAAACTGGAGGGACCGCTAATGGGGGGCGTTAATCTGAACAAAAAACTGTGGCGTATACCGCAGCAAGGCATGGTGAAAGGGGTTTGCGCGGGTATTGCGCATTATCTCGATGTTCCTGTGAAACTGGTGCGGATCCTGGTGGTGCTGTCCATCTTTTTTGGTCTGGCCTTTTTCACCTTTGTCGCCTACATCGTACTGACGTTTGTGTTGGATCCGATGCCGGACAACGTGGTTTCCGGAGAACAGCAGCCATCAAGCGGTGAGTTGTTGGATGCTGTCGATCGTGAGCTGGCTGCAAGTGAAAAGCGTTTGCGTGAGATGGAGCGTTATGTGACGTCTGATACCTTCACATTACGCAGCCGCTTCCGCCAATTGTGAGGTTAAAAATGAATAATCGCTGGCAACGTGCCGGGCAAAAGGTAAAGCCGGGCTTTAAAATAGCAGGTAAGCTGGTGCTGCTGACTGCGCTGCGCTATGGCCCGGCAGGGGTAGCAGGGTGGGCCGTGAAGTCTGTGGCCCGACGTCCGCTAAAAATGTTGCTGGCGTTAGTACTTGAACCTTTGTTGAGCCGGGCAGCGACAAAATTGTCGAAACGCTATTCAGGTAATCAACCCTGATATCCGAAACAACAAAAGCAAGCAACAATTAATCAACATTCCCTCAGTTAATTTGCGGCAGCTCACAAATACGATTTTTTGGCTGCCAAAATTCTTTTCTACCCCCCCTCCAGGCCACCTCAGCTGATTGACAGCTTATTTCCGGCAGAGTAGTCTCTTGCGTCATGGGACCGCTACCACGAGAAATGAAGGTGAACCAAAAAATCCAAAAATGTCTGAGTGAAGTCTATGGCGACACATTTTCTTCACTTCACTATGAAGCGCTGGTTGCGCGTTTAGAAAAATCACAAAAATTAATTAAAAAAAACCGTAAAGCGCATTGGGATGAGGGTGATGTCGTTCTGATCACCTACGCCGATCAATTTTACGCGGAAGATAAAAAACCGCTGCCAACGTTTAATCAGTTTTATAATGAATGGCTTAAGTCGACATTTTCTCATGTGCATCTGTTGCCATTTTATCCGTGGTCATCGGATGATGGTTTTTCAGTAATTAATTACTATCAGGTTGCCGAAGAAACCGGTGACTGGAATGATATTAAGCAATTAGCTGAATCCAGTCGACTGATGTTTGATTTTGTTTGTAACCATATGTCAGCTAAAAGCGAATGGTTTAATAACTATTTGCAACAGCTTGACGGTTATGAAGAATTCTTTATTGCGATGGATCCTGATACGGACCTGAGCAACGTCACGCGCCCACGTGCATTACCGTTACTGACCCCGTTTACGTTGAAAGATAATACTGTGCGTCATCTCTGGACGACGTTCAGCGACGACCAGATCGATCTCAACTATGCCAATCCATTGGTATTACTGGCGATGGTCGATGTACTGCTGAGTTACCTGGAGCAGGGCGCTGATTATGTCCGCCTGGATGCGGTTGGTTTTATGTGGAAAGAGCCAGGGACAACCTGTATTCACCTGGAAAAAACGCATCAGCTTATCAAACTGTTCCGCGCTATTGCTGACTGCGTGGCACCTGGTACGGCGATTATTACTGAAACGAACGTTCCGCATAAGGATAACATTTCCTATTACGGTAATGGCCGCGATGAGGCGCACATGGTGTACCAGTTCTCGCTGCCGCCGCTGGTGCTGCATGCGGTGCAACGCCAGGATACAACGACATTGTGTCAGTGGGCGCAATCACTGGAACTGCCATCGACTGAGACCACATGGTTTAATTTCCTCGCATCGCATGACGGAATTGGCCTCAACCCGTTACGGGGCCTGTTACCGGAAGATGAAATCATGCGACTGGTGACGGAATTACAACAGGAAGGCGCCCTGGTTAACTGGAAGAATAATCCTGATGGTAGCCGAAGCCCGTATGAAATTAACGTAACCTATATGGATGCGTTAACGCCGGGTAATAGCAGTGATGTTGAAAGATTTTCCCGCTTTATACTTGCTCATGCCATTTTGTTGAGTTTTCCTGGCGTGCCAGCGATTTATATTCAAAGTATCCTCGGATCGCGCAATGACTATGAAGGTGTGGAGAAACTGGGTTATAACCGGGCGATCAACCGTAAAAAATATCATATAAGACAAATAGAAACGGAACTGGCCGATGAAACTTGTTTGCGTCACGCCATTTACCATGAGTTATCCCGATTAATTGTTCTGCGGCGTAATAACAAAGCATTCCATCCTGATAGTGATTTTAAGATTAACAGTGTTACACCGGCCGTTATGCAAATTAAACGTACGGCTGAGACAGGCGAAGAAATTACTGGTTTATTTAATATCAGCGCTCAGACACAAACCATTAATATTGATATTGAAAATGGATTTGATTTGATTAGCGAAGAAAGTATTTCGGGTAAGGAATTAACGTTACACGCCTGGCAGGTTATGTGGATTAAGAAATAAAAAGGAACATTCCATGCTTAAAGCTAAAATTGTGCTGATTTCAGCACTGGTGTCCTGCGCCCTGGTTTCCGGGTGTAAGGATGATAAAAAATCCTCTATCGCGATTGAATTTATGCACTCTTCTGTAGAACAGGAGCGGCAGGCGGTTATTGCCAAACTGATTGAGCGCTTTGAAAAAGAGAACCCCGGTATCAGCGTCAAACAGGTTCCTGTTGAAGAGGATGCTTACAACACCAAAGTGATTACCCTTGCTCGTAGCGGTTCACTTCCTGAAGTCATTGAAACCAGCCATGACTACGCGAAAGTCATGGACAAAGAATCGCTTATCGATCGCAAAGCGGTGGCGCAGGTCATCAACGGTGTGGGTGAAGACGCGTTTTATGATGGCGTACTGCGTATTGTGCGTACCGAAGATGGCTCTGCATGGACCGGGGTACCGGTTAGCGCCTGGATTGGCGGGGTCTGGTATCGCAAAGATGCACTGGCAAAAGCAGGGCTGAAAGAGCCGAAAGACTGGCAGCAACTGCTCGAAGTGGCGCAGAAGTTAAACGATCCGGGCAGTAAAAAATATGGTATTGCGCTACCTACGGCCGAAAGCGTATTGACCGAACAGTCCTTCTCTCAGTTCGCGCTCTCTAACCAGGCTAACGTTTTCGATGCGCAGGGAAAGATCACGCTCGACACGCCGGAGATGGCCCAGGCGTTGCAGTATTACCGCCAGCTTGCGATGAATACCATGCCGGGATCTAACAACATCATGGAGGTCAAAGACGCTTTCATGAACGGCACTGCGCCGATGGCTATTTATTCCACCTATATCCTCCCGGCGGTGATTAAGGAGGGGGATCCTAAAAATGTTGGCTTTATGGTTCCGACGGAAAAAACGTCTGCCGTCTACGGCATGTTGACATCGCTGACCATAACCGCAGGTCAAAAAACCGAAGAGACAGAAGCCGCAGAAAAATTTGTCACCTTTATGGAGCAGGCCGACAACATTGCTGACTGGGTGATGATGTCCCCTGGCGCTGCGCTCCCGGTCAATAAAGCAGTGGTGAATACCGCAACGTGGAAAGATAACCCCGTTATTAAAGCACTGGGTGAATTACCCGATCAACTGATTGCCGAACTGCCGAATATTCAGGTGTTTGGCGCAGTCGGCGATAAGAACTTTACCCGCATGGGCGACGTTACGGGTTCCGGTGTCATAAGCACCATGGTGCACAACGTCACGGTAGGAAAAGCCGATCTTTCAACGACGATGAAGGCAAGCCAGACCAAACTGGATGACCTTGTTGAACAGCGCTAATGGGGAAATGGAAAGCCGTGATGAATAAGTTCTTTTCAGGTCGATCGGATATGCCATTTGCCATGCTGCTGCTGGCGCCCAGCTTGCTCTTGCTGGGTGGTTTAGTCGCATGGCCGATGATATCTAACATCGAAATCAGCTTTATGCGTCTGCCGCTTAATCCACAAATTGAGTCAACATTTGTCGGCTTGAGCAACTATATCCGTATCTTAACCGATCCAGGATTCTGGCATTCGCTGTGGATGACGGTCTGGTATACCGCGCTGGTTGTTGCCGGGAGCACGGTGCTGGGGCTGGGAGTGGCGATGTTTTTTAACCGTGAGTTTCGTCTGCGAAAAACGGCGCGCTCGCTGGTGATCCTCTCTTACGTAACGCCATCAATTTCGCTGGTGTTTGCCTGGAAATACATGTTCAACAACGGCTACGGCATTGTGAACTACCTCGGCGTGGATCTGCTGCATCTGTACGATCAGGCGCCGCTGTGGTTCGACAATCCCGGCAGCAGCTTCGCACTGGTTGTACTTTTCGCCATCTGGCGCTACTTCCCGTATGCCTTTATCTCATTTCTGGCGATTTTGCAGACTATTGATAAATCGTTGTATGAGGCGGCGGAAATGGATGGCGCGAACGCCTGGCAACGGTTTCGTATCGTCACGCTGCCAGCGATCATGCCGGTGCTGGCGACCGTAGTCACGCTGCGTACGATCTGGATGTTCTATATGTTCGCCGATGTTTATCTGCTGACCACCAAAGTCGATATTCTCGGGGTCTATCTCTATAAAACGGCGTTTGCATTCAATGACCTGGGTAAAGCGGCCGCAATTTCTGTCGTCCTCTTCGTCATCATTTTCGCTGTTATCCTGCTGACCAGAAAACGGGTGAACCTCAATGGCAACAAATAAGCGCACGCTTGGCCGCATCGGCTTTTACTGTGGATTAATTGTCTTCCTCGGTATCACGTTATTTCCGTTTTTTGTGATGCTGATGACCTCATTTAAAAGCGCAAAAGAGGCGATTTCGCTGCATCCCACGCTGTTACCTCAGCAATGGACGCTGGAACATTACATCGACATTTTCAACCCGATGATCTTCCCGTTTGTTGACTACTTCCGTAATAGCCTGGTGGTATCGGTCTCGTCATCTGTGGTGGCGGTGTTTCTCGGCGTCCTCGGAGCGTATGCGCTTTCCCGCCTGCGTTTTAAGGGGCGGATGACCATCAACGCCAGCTTTTACACGGTGTACATGTTCTCGGGGATTTTGCTGGTGGTGCCGTTGTTCAAAATCATTACGGCCCTCGGCATTTATGACACCGAAATGGCGTTGATTATCACCATGGTGACCCAAACGCTGCCGACAGCCGTGTTCATGTTGAAAAGCTATTTCGACACCATTCCGGATGAGATCGAAGAAGCCGCGATGATGGATGGATTAAATCGTCTGCAAATTATCTTTCGCATCACCGTGCCGTTGGCCATGTCTGGTCTGGTTTCGGTCTTTGTGTACTGCTTTATGGTCGCGTGGAATGACTATCTGTTTGCCTCGATTTTCCTCTCCAGCGCCAGCAATTTTACCTTACCGGTCGGTCTGAACGCGCTGTTCAGTACGCCTGACTATATCTGGGGGCGCATGATGGCCGCATCGTTGGTCACCGCATTGCCGGTGGTCATTATGTATGCGCTTTCCGAACGTTTTATTAAGAGTGGTTTGACCGCAGGCGGCGTGAAAGGCTAAGCGGCCAGTTTAATTAAGGAGTTGTAAATGAAGAAGTTAGTTGCCACCGAACCGCGTGTTGCAGCGCTGGTGGAATATGAAGACAGAGCGGTATCCGCCAATGAAGTGAAAGTCCGCGTACGTTTTGGCGCACCCAAACATGGCACTGAAGTAGTCGATTTCCGCGCTGCCAGTCCGTTTATTGATGAAGATTTTAACGGCGAATGGCAAATGTTTATGCCGCGTCCGGAAGGGGCGCCGCGCGGAATCGAGTTCGGTAAGTTCCAGCTTGGCAACATGGTTGTGGGCGATGTCATTGAGTGTGGTAGCGACGTGACCGACTACGCGGTCGGCGACTCTGTCTGCGGATATGGTCCACTGGCAGAAACGGTCATCTTTAATGCCGTGAACAACTACAAACTGCGCAAAATGCCAGAAGGGAGTTCGTGGAAAAATGCCGTGTGCTATGACCCTGCACAGTTCGCTATGAGCGGTGTGCGTGATGCCAATGTGCGCGTCGGTGACTTTGTGGTCATCGTCGGGTTAGGGGCAATTGGCCAGATCGCCGTGCAACTGGCTAAGAAAGCGGGAGCGTCAGTGGTGATTGGCGTGGATCCGATTGCCCATCGTTGTGATATCGCGCGTCGCCATGGGGCTGATTTCTGTCTGGACCCGATTGGCACTGATGTGGGCATGGAAATTAAAAAGCTGACCGGCAAACAGGGCGCGGATGTGATCATCGAAACCAGCGGCTATGCGGATGCGCTGCAATCAGCGTTACGCGGTCTGGCCTACGGGGGCACCATCTCCTATGTCGCCTTCGCAAAACCTTTTGCAGAAGGGTTCAACCTGGGCCGTGAAGCGCATTTCAACAACGCCAAAATTGTCTTCTCCCGCGCCTGCAGTGAACCAAATCCAGATTATCCGCGCTGGAATCGCAAGCGCATTGAGGAGACCTGCTGGGAACTGTTGATGAACGGTTATCTGAACTGTGAAGAACTTATCGACCCGGTAGTTACCTTCGCCAGCAGCCCGGAAAGCTATATGCAGTATGTCGATCGCCATCCGGAACAAAGCATCAAAATGGGCGTGACGTTTTAATTAAGGAATGCAGAAAATGAAAATCGGAACACAGAATCAGGCTTTTTTCCCGGAAAATATTTTCGAGAAATTCCGTTACATCAAAGAGATGGGTTTTGATGGTTTTGAAATTGACGGCAAATTGCTGGTCAACAATCTTGAGGAAGTGAAAGCGGCGATCAAAGAAACGGGTCTGCCTGTGACCACCGCCTGCGGGGGCTATGACGGTTGGATCGGTGATTTTATCGAAGAACGTCGTTTGAATGGTTTACAGCAGATCACCCGCATTCTTGAAGCGCTGGCCGAAGTCGGCGGGCAAGGGATTATTGTCCCTGCCGCCTGGGGCATGTTTACCTTCCGCCTACCGCCGATGACCTCTCCGCGTAGCCTGGAAGGCGATCGCAAAGCCGTCAGTGATTCATTGATTTATCTCGATAAAGTCGCTGAACGTACGGGCACGGTGGTGTATCTCGAGCCACTCAATCGCTATCAGGATCATATGATCAACACCCTGGCGGATGCTCGCCGCTATATCGTGGAAAACAACCTGAAGCATGTGCAAATCATTGGTGATTTTTACCACATGAATATCGAAGAAGACGATATGGCGCAGGCGCTGCACGATAATCGCGATCTGCTGGGTCACGTGCATATTGCGGATAACCATCGTTATCAGCCGGGGAGCGGTACGCTGGATTTCTCTGCGCTGTTTGACCAACTGCGTGAAGATAATTATCAGGGTTACGTAGTGTATGAAGGACGGGTACGGGCGGAGAACCTGCCGGAAGCATACCGTCAGTCGCTGGCCTGGCTGCGTACCTGCTAAGAGGATATCCGTGAAAAGTGCACTGACAAGCGCTCCGCTACGTGTCGCCATTATCGGCGCCGGGCAGGTAGCGGATAAAGTTCATGCTTCGTACTACTGCACCCGCAACGATCTGGAACTGGTGGCTGTCTGTGACAGCCGCCTGTCACAGGCGCAGGTGCTGGCAGAGAAATACGGTAATCCGCAGGTTTGGGACGATCCGCAGACGATGTTACGCGAAGCAAAGCCAGATATCGTCAGCATCTGTTCGCCCAATCGTTTTCATTATGAACACACCATGTTGGCGCTGAACGCTGGCTGTCATGTGATGTGCGAAAAGCCCCCGGCCATGACGCCAGACGAGGCGCTGGAGATGTGTAAAACGGCGCGGCGGATGGGAAAAGTACTGGCATATGATTTTCACCATCGTTTCGCACTGGATACCCAGTTGCTTCGCGAACAGGTGATGGCAGGCGCGCTGGGCGAAATCTATGTCACTAATGTCCGCGCTTTGCGTCGCTGCGGCGTACCCGGCTGGGGTGTTTTTACCAACAAGGAACTGCAGGGCGGCGGGCCGCTGATTGATATCGGTATCCATATGCTTGATGCCGCGATGTATGTGTTGGGCTTCCCGGCGGTAAAGCGTGTTAACGCGCACAGCTATCAGCGTATTGGCACACGTAAGAGCAGCGGCCAGTTCGGGGTATGGGATCCCGCGACATACACCGTTGAGGATTCTCTGTTCGGCACGATCGAATTTCATAACGGCGGGATCCTGCGTCTTGAGACCTCTTTCGCGCTGAATATTCCTGAACAATCGATTATGAACGTCAATTTCTGCGGCGATCTTGCCGGGGCGACCTTATTTCCGGCGCAGGTCTATACCGATCGTGACGGGACGCTGGACGTGCTGTTCCAGCGTGAAATAGCCGATGACAATCGTCATTTTCGCAGCATGGAGGCCTTCGTGAATCACGTTCAGGGCGAGCCTGTCGCTATTGCGGACGCAGAGCAGGGCGTCGTTATTCAACAACTGGTTGCCGCACTGTATGAATCGGCTGAAACAGGAACATATGTAGACTTATGACGAAGCCAGTAATGCTAACCGAACCGGCTTTTTGCCCACACAGCCTCAACAAATATGCGTCGCTGATGACGCTTGGCAACGGCTATATGGGGATTCGCGCCAGTCACGAAGAAGCCTACACCTTACAAACTCGCGGCATGTATCTGGCGGGACTGTATCACCGGGCGGGGAAAGGTGAAATTAATGAACTGGTTAATCTGCCTGATGTGGTGGGTGTGGAGATCGCGCTTAATGGCGAGATTTTCTCACTAACCAGCGGCGTGATTGAGCGCTGGCATCGTGAACTGGATTTTGCCAGCGGAGAATTACGCCGTACCCTGGTCTGGCGAGCGCCCGGCGGCGCACGTTTTGCTATTGAGAGTCGGCGGTTTGTCTCGGCGCAAAAACTGCCGCTGTTTGCTATGGAAGTTGCCGTTACCCCGCTGGATGGTGATGCGAGCATTGGCATCTCAACCGGGATTGATGCCACGATCACCAATCATGGACGTCAGCATCTGGATGAAACGCAGGTCCGGGTATTTGGTCAGCATCTGCTGCAAGGCATTTACACCACCCAGGACAATCGCAACGATATCGCGATCGCGACGTTTTGCGACGTAGACGGTGCGGCGCAGCGCTGCTTCACCGCCAAAGAACGTCGGTTGTTACAACACAATACCGTGCAGGCGAAAACCGGACAACGCGTTACGCTGACGAAAATTAGCTGGATCGACTGGGCGAGCGAGCGCAGCCTGTCGCTGGAAACTTGGGCACGCCAGTCGCTACGTAATCTGGAATCGTGCGCCCAGCAGGGATACGATGCGCTGCTGGCAGAGTCGACCGCTAACTGGCATGCCTGGTGGCAAAGCCGTCGCGTTCAGGTCACCAGTAATGATATGGGCGATCAGCGAGCGCTGGATTATGCGCTCTATCATTTGCGTGTAATGACGCCAGATCACGATGAGCGCAGCAGTATTGCGGCGAAAGGTCTGACAGGCGAAGGGTATAAAGGTCACGTTTTCTGGGATACCGAGGTCTTTCTGTTACCGTTCCATCTCTTCACCGAGCCGAAAACAGCAAGAAGTTTATTACGTTACCGCTGGCATAACTTGTCGGGCGCGCGTGAGAAAGCCCGCCGCAACGGTTGGCAGGGGGCGCTGTTTCCCTGGGAGAGCGCGCGCAGCGGTGAGGAGGAGACGCCTGAATTCGCGGCGATCAACATCCGTACCGGGCTGCGGCAGAAAGTGGCCTCCGCACAGGCTGAGCATCATCTCGTGGCGGATATAGCCTGGGCGGTGATTAATTACTGGCATGCCACCGGGGATATGAACTTTATGTCCCGTGAAGGTATAACGCTGCTTCTGGAAACAGCGAAGTTCTGGATCAGCAGAGCCGTTATGGTTAATGACCGTTTAGAGATCCACAATGTAATTGGCCCGGATGAATACACAGAGCATGTGAACAACAATGCGTTCACCAACTACATGGCCTGGTACAACGTGGAGCAGGCGCTCGGTTTTGCGCGTCGCCTGGGCTGTAGCGATGAGACCTTTATTCACCGTGCTGAGCATTTTTTACGCCATCTGTGGCGACCGGAAGCGTTGTCTGATGGCGTGTTACCTCAGGACGACACCTTCCTGAGCAAACCGGTTATCGATCTGTCCAGTTACAAAGCGAAAGCGGGCAAGCAGACGATTTTGCTCGATTACTCCCGCGCAGAGGTCAATGAGATGCAAATTCTCAAACAGGCCGATGTGGTGATGCTGACCTATATGCTGCCGGAGCAATTCAACCCGCAAACCTGTCTGGCGAACTTGCGCTTTTACGAGCCGCGCACCATTCATGACTCGTCTTTGAGTAAGGCTATCCATGGGATTGTGGCTGCGCGTTGTGGGGATTCAGAGCAGGGGTATCGCTTCTGGCGTGAAGGATCGCTTATCGATCTCGGAGACGATCCACATAGCTGTGATGACGGTATTCACGCAGCGGCGACGGGGGCCATCTGGCTGGGCGCAATTCAGGGATTTGCTGGCGTGAATGTTCGCCACGGGGAGTTACATCTTGCCCCTGCATTGCCTGACCATTGGCAAACTCTCTCTTTCCCGCTGCGTTGGCAGGGCGTTGATATGCACGTGACTATCAATAAAGCAGAGATCCGCATTAGCAGTACTGAGCGTATTACCTTGTGGGTTAATGGCGAAAAGATCGCCGTCCAGGGGGCGTCAGCGATTACCTATGACGGTATTATTACGTCTATTTATGGGACCGCTACCACAAAAAGGGACGATGAATGATACTCAAACCACAGGCCATCATTTTTGATTTGGATGGCGTGATTACCGATACCGCGCATCTGCATTTCCTGGCGTGGCGGCAGGTAGCCGACGAAATAGGGATTGCGATTGACGAAGCATTTAATGACAGCCTGAAAGGGATTAGTCGTGGCGAGTCACTGCAGCGTATTTTGCACCACGGCGGAAAGGCGGGGGAGTTTACTCCCGAGACTTGCGCACAATTGGCTGAGAGAAAAAATCGTCTGTACGTCCATTCTTTGCGCCAGCTAACGGTTAACTCGGTATTGCCGGGGATTCGCGAGCTGTTAATGACGTTACGGGAAGAGCGGATTCCGGTGGGGCTGGCCTCCGTGTCGCTCAATGCGCCCACTATTTTACAGGCGCTTGATCTTAGCGCTTGTTTTGACTTTTGTGCGGATGCGGCGCTGATTACCCGTTCGAAACCAGATCCGGAGATTTTTCTGGCTGCCTGTGCGGGTCTTGGCGTTGACCCGCAGCAGTGCATTGGCATAGAAGATGCTCAAGCAGGCGTGGATGCGATCAACGCCTGCGGCATGCGCTCTGTTGGCATCGGTACGGGGCTGAACGGGGCAAACTTGCAGCTCCCTTCAACCGAATTTCTGACGTGGCCGTGCTTATCGGCTTTCTGGCAACACGACAAGTAAAGGATTCAACATGGCACAGCTTTCGTTGCAACATATTCAAAAAATTTACGACAACCAGGTGCACGTCGTTAAAGACTTCAATCTGGAAATCGAAGACAAAGAGTTTATTGTTTTTGTTGGGCCTTCCGGTTGCGGGAAGTCTACGACGTTGCGCATGATCGCCGGCCTGGAAGAGATCAGCGGCGGCGATCTGCTGATTGACGGTAAACGGATGAATGATGTGCCGGCGAAATCGCGCAATATTGCGATGGTTTTTCAGAACTATGCGTTGTACCCGCACATGACCGTCTATGACAATATGGCGTTTGGCCTGAAGATGCAGAAAATTGCTCCGGCGGTGATCGAGGAGCGCGTTAACTGGGCGGCGCAAATCCTTGGCCTGCGCGATTATCTGCAGCGTAAACCTGGCGCGTTATCCGGCGGTCAGCGCCAGCGCGTGGCGCTGGGACGTGCGATTGTTCGTGAGGCGGGGGTCTTCCTGATGGATGAGCCTTTATCGAATCTCGATGCCAAACTTCGCGTGCAGATGCGGGCAGAAATTAGCAAACTGCATCAGAAACTGAATACCACCATGATATATGTTACCCATGATCAAACCGAAGCCATGACGATGGCGACGCGTATTGTGATTATGAAGGATGGCATTGTTCAACAGGTTGGCGCACCGAAAACGGTGTATAACCACCCGGCAAATATGTTCGTCGCTGGATTTATTGGCTCGCCAGCCATGAATTTTATTCGTGGCGCGATTGATGGTAATAAATTCGTTACCGAAACGCTGAAGTTAACCATTCCCGAAAATAAATTAGCACAGCTAAAAGCGCAGGGTTATGAGCATCAGGCCGTTACGCTGGGTATTCGTCCTGAAGACATACATCCGCAGCCTAATAATGAAAATAATGTATCAGCAAAAATTAGCGTCGCAGAATTAACAGGCGCTGAGTTTATGCTTTATACCATCGTTGGGGGGCATGAGTTAGTGGTCCGTGCTGGGGCAGTGAATGATTATCACGCAGGAGAAAATATCACTATTCATTTTGATATGGCGAAATGCCATTTCTTTGATGCTGAAACTGAAGTGGCTATTCAATAAAATTCTGGGGGGATAACCCCCCAAACCTTGGGGCATTTTTGCGAGTATTTTAACAAGGAATAATAATGAAAACCCTACTGTCCGCTACTGCGCTGATTATGAGCGCAGGAGTGGCCTGTGCGCAGGCCGCTGAAAAAAATGACTGGCGCTTTAATATCGGTGCCATGTACGAAATAGAAAACGTTGAAGGTCAGGGCGAAGATATGGATGGACTGGCTGAGCCGTCAGTCTATTTTAATGCGTCCAATGGACCATGGAAAATATCTGTGGCCTATTATCAGGAAGGTCCGGTTGATTACAGCGAGGGGAAACGCGGTACCTGGTTTGATCGCCCGGAACTGGAAGTTCGCTATCAATTCCTCGAAAGCGAGGATGTTAATTTCGGCCTGACCGGTGGTTTCCGTAATTACGGCTATCACTATGTTAATGAACCAGGAAAAGACACTGCCAATATGCAGCGCTGGAAAGTTCAGCCGGACTGGGATATTAAACTTAGCGACGATTTGCGTTTTAGCGGCTGGCTGGCAATGTATCAATTCGTCAATGACTTGAGTACCACAGGTTACTCCGATAGCCGCGTTGAAAGCGAAACCGGTCTGAATTATACCTTCAACGAAACGGTGGGCTTAACGGTCAACTATTATCTCGAACGCGGTTTTAATCTGGCGGATTCGCGTAATAATGGCGAGTTCTCGACCCAGGAAATCCGTGCTTACTTACCGTTGTCTTTAGGCAATACCACCCTGACGCCGTACACCCGTATTGGCCTTGATCGTTGGTCAAACTGGGACTGGCAGGATGATCCGGAACGTGAAGGGCATGATTTCAATCGCCTTGGTTTACTGTATGCTTATGATTTCCAGAATGGTTTATCAATGACGCTGGAATATGCCTATGAATGGGAAGATCACGACGAAGGTGAAAGCGACAGATTCCATTATGCGGGGATTGGTGTGAATTACGCATTCTAAAATGTGCAGGGGCATTGTTATGCCCCTGTTTTTACACCAGTGAGTCGGCCAACGATATTTGCGTACCCACGGTGATGTTCTGCAATCCTTTCTCACCGGCAATCAGATTAAATAATAAATTACAGCTTTGTTCGCCGAGTTGCTGGGTTGGGACATCAATGCCTCCCGGCACGGGTGTCAGCATAAATGACAGCAGTTCATTACTGTAGCCTACAACGGCAAGCTGTTGCGGAATGGCGATATTTTTCTCAGCCGCCACGCGATATAAACTCATTAACTTTAAACTGTCGGTGGCAAATACTGCGTCGGGTAACGGTTGTTGACTCAGTAATTTCCGCGAAGCGAGCAGGGCGGTCTCATGAGTATAACCCCCATCAATAATCCACTCATCGCGTATTTGAATATTATGTGCCTGAAGACTGGCTTTATACCCGTTGACGCGATCGATGGAAACATGAACGTCAAGCGGGGCATGTAAACAGGCAATATTACTGTGGCCGCTCTCAATAAGCGCATTTGTCAGTGTGATGCTGTCACGATAGTTATCAGTGTCTACAGAATACACATTTGCATACTCTCCTTCCACTTTACCAATAACCACGACCGGGACGTTATATTTATCCAGTCTTGCAAAAAAAGATTCATCGGCGGGAGAACTCAGCATAATGATGCCTTTGATCAATTTTTGCTTAATTTTACTCTCACATTTTTGTAAATCATCTTCGGTGCTTCGCGACGTCTGTAATATGACATCAAAACCGACTTCTTCGGCTTTGGCCGTAATAGCATGCAGCACTTCAGAGAAAAAGGGATTACCGGCGGTTGTTTTGGCAGAACGGGTTGATATCACCATTATTGCGTCAAAGCCGGAAGAGGTGAGCGCCCGAGCCAGTTTATTGGGCTGATACTGTAACTCATCAATAGCGCGCAGCACTTTTTCCAGCGCTTCCGGCGAGATGTTGGTTTGCTTATTCAGCACGCGCGATACCGTGGATTTTGATACGCCAGCGGCTCGTGCAATATCATAAATGGTAGGAGACATAGATCCCAAGCTCCGTCCGAGAGTCAATGGCGGACATATTATGGAGTTCAATGCCGAATGACAACAATCACAGAATGCTGACAGAAAAATCAAAAGACACACCGCACAATGTGTTACCTGAAGAACAATGCGATCTGCTGGTGTGTACGATGATAATGCAGTCGCAATATTTTCTTAAGAACTGGCGTATAGTGTTGTAGTGAAATCCAACTCTCGATCAGGAAGATATTATGTTTAAAAAAGGCGTATTAGCGTTGGCACTGGTCATTGGCATGCCGGTTTATGCTGCCGAACACTGGATTGATGTTCGTGTGCCTGAGCAATACCAACAGCAGCATATTCAGGGGGCCGTCAATATTCCGTTAAAAGAGATGAAGGCGCGTATCGCAACAGAAGTGCCTGATAAGACCGACACCGTGAAGTTGTATTGCAACTCCGGGCGTCAGTCGGGGCAGGCGAAGGATATGCTCGTTGAAATGGGCTACACGCAGGTGACGAATGAAGGTGGAATCAACCAGATCGCGCTGCCAAAAGTAGAGAATAACTAAACCATCCGTATATCTTCTGTAACAGGCGGCGCGAATAGTGCCGTCTGACACCGCTCAGGTAGTTGATAAATAAGAATTGACCCCTATCTTTACTTCCTGTTTGTTATAATTTCTTCGGTTCCTTCTGCATAACGGGATGGCGATGAAGCGACTTAAAAATGAACTCAATTCGCTGGTTAATCGCGGCGTAGATCGGCATTTGCGCCTGGCTGTCACCGGGCTTAGCCGTAGCGGTAAGACGGCGTTCATCACCGCGATGGTAAACCAGTTACTCAATATTCATGCCGGTGCGCGACTGCCGTTGCTCAGCTGCGTGCGCGAAGAACGTCTGCTCGGCGTTAAACGGGTTCCTCAACGTGATTTTGGCATTCCGCGTTTTACCTATGATGAGGGACTGGCTCAGCTGTATGGCTCTCCGCCAGCCTGGCCGACACCGACGCGCGGGGTGAGCGAAATTCGCCTGGCGCTGCGCTACAAGTCCAATGACTCTTTGCTGCGCCACTTCAAAGACACCTCCACGCTATACCTGGAAATCGTCGATTATCCGGGCGAGTGGCTGCTCGATCTACCGATGCTGGCGCAGGATTACCTGAGCTGGTCGCGGCAGATGACCGGATTATTGCAAGGTCAGCGGGGCGAATGGTCGGCCAGATGGCGACAGCTATGCCAGGGGCTGGATCCGCTGGCCCCTGCTGATGAAAACCGTCTGGCGGAAATTGCCGCCGCGTGGACGGAGTATTTGCATCAGTGCAAACAGCAGGGACTGCATTTTATTCAACCAGGACGCTTTGTCCTGCCGGGAGATATGGCGGGGGCGCCCGCGCTGCAATTCTTCCCGTGGCCGGATGTGGAAGAATACGGCGAATCTAAGCTGGCGCAGGCGGACAAACACACCAACGCAGGCATGTTGCGCGAGCGGTTTAATTACTATTGCGAAAAGGTTGTGAAGGGCTTTTATAAGAATCACTTCCTGCGTTTTGATCGCCAGATTGTACTGGTGGATTGCCTGCAACCGCTCAACAGCGGGCCACAGGCGTTCAATGATATGCGTCTGGCGCTGACCCAATTGATGCAAAGCTTCCATTACGGGCAGCGTACGCTGTTTCGTCGGCTGTTCTCTCCGGTGATCGACAAACTGTTATTTGCCGCCACCAAAGCTGACCATGTCACGGTCGATCAGCACGCCAATATGGTGTCGTTGCTCCAGCAACTGATTCAGGATGCCTGGCAAAACGCCGCGTTCGAAGGTATTAGCATGGATTGTCTGGGCCTGGCATCGGTACAGGCAACCACCAGCGGTCTGATTGATGTGAAAGGCGAAAAGATCCCGGCGCTGCGTGGCAATCGCCTGAGCGATGGCGAACCGCTGACCGTCTATCCTGGTGAAGTGCCCGCACGACTGCCAGGACAGGCATTCTGGGACAGCCAGGGATTTCAGTTTGAAGCATTTCGCCCGCAGGTGATGGATGTTGATAAACCCTTACCGCATATCCGTCTTGATGCCGCGCTGGAGTTTTTAATAGGAGATAAATTGCGATGAGCGAGCCGTTAAAACCGCGTATCGATTTCTCAGGTCCGCTGGACGTGGAACAAAACACGGCGTTTAAAGCGCAGCAAATGTTCAATGAAACGGAAGCGCAGACCTTTGCTCCGGCGACACTGGATGAGCCTCTGGAAGACGAAGGCCAGGCAGAAGCGGTGATTGATGCTGCCTTGCGTCCTAAACGCAGTTTGTGGCGCAAAATGGTGATGGGCGGGCTGGCGCTGTTTGGTGTGAGCGTTGTCGCACAGGGCGTACAGTGGACCATGAATGCCTGGCAGACCCAGGACTGGATCGCGCTGGGAGGGTGCGCCGCGGGCGCGCTGATCGTCGGCGCGGGCGTGGGGTCGGTGGTGACCGAGTGGCGCAGGTTGTGGCGTTTGCGTCAGCGAGCGCATGAACGTGATGAAGCGCGAGACCTGCTTCATAGCCACGGAACAGGAAAAGGTCGCGCATTTTGTGAAAAGCTGGCGCAGCAGGCGGGTATTGATCAGTCCCATCCGGCGTTACAGCGCTGGTATGCCTCTATCCACGAAACGCAAAACGATCGTGAAATCGTCAGCCTGTATGCCCATCTTGTGCAACCGGTGCTGGACGCGCAGGCGCGACGTGAGATCAGTCGTTCTGCGGCGGAGTCCACGCTGATGATTGCCGTCAGCCCACTGGCGCTGGTGGATATGGCATTTATCGCCTGGCGCAATCTGCAGCTGATTAATCGTATTGCCTCGCTGTATGGCATTGAACTCGGGTATTACAGTCGTCTGCGTCTGTTCCGGCTGGTGCTGCTGAATATCGCCTTTGCCGGCGCCAGCGAATTGGTCCGCGAGGTTGGTATGGACTGGATGTCGCAAGATCTGGCGGCGCGCTTATCCACACGTGCTGCGCAGGGTATTGGTGCCGGGCTGTTAACGGCGCGTCTGGGTATTAAAGCGATGGAACTCTGCCGTCCGCTCCCGTGGATAGATGACGATAAACCACGACTTGGGGATTTTCGCCGCCAGTTGATTGGTCAGGTCAAAGAGACCTTACAAAAGAACAAATCTCCGCGTGAAAGTTAACTGGAACAAGGTGTCGATGGTGTAACTTTACGCCGCGGCGCCCAATTTTCCAGCGTGCTGTCAATATTTGTTGACAGAGTTCTTCCTGCAAACCAAATACTGTCTTATCATTTAACACATAATCCCTTGTCCAGGTGAAGGTTCCTATGCGTTTGGAAGTCTTTTGTGAAGACCGACTTGGTCTGACCCGCGAATTGCTCGATTTACTGGTGCTAAGAAGCATTGATTTACGCGGTATCGAGATTGACCCCATCGGGCGAATTTACCTTAATTTTGCGGAGCTGGAGTTCACCAACTTCAGTAGTCTGATGGCTGAAATCCGCCGTATTTCAGGAGTTACGGATGTACGTACCGTCCCCTGGATGCCTTCCGAACGGGAACATCTGGCGCTGAGTGCGCTGCTCGAGGCATTGCCTGAACCCGTTCTTTCTCTGGATATGAAAAGCAAAATTGAGATGGCGAACCCTGCGAGCTGTCAGCTTTTTGCTCACTCTCAGGAGCGGATGCGTAATCATACTGCCGCCCAGTTAATCAATGGTTTTAACTTCCAGCGCTGGCTCGAAAGCAATCCGCAGGATTCACATAGCGAGCATGTCGTGATTAACGGACAGAATTTCCTGATGGAAATTACGCCAGTTCACTTGCAGGGTGAAAATCAGGAGCAAATGCTGACGGGAGCCGTCGTCATGCTGCGTTCCACCATCCGGATGGGGCGTCAGTTGCAAAATATGACCACGCAGGATCTGAGCGCGTTTAGCCAGATTATTGCCGTCAGCGCCAAAATGAAGCATGTCGTAGAACAGGCCCGTAAGCTGGCGACGCTGAGCGCACCGCTGCTGATCACCGGTAATACCGGTACGGGTAAGGATCTCTTTGCCCATGCCTGTCATCTGGCGAGCCCGCGTGCGGCGAAGCCGTATCTGGCGCTGAACTGTGCGTCGATCCCTGAAGACGCGGTCGAAAGCGAGTTGTTCGGTCACGCAGGGGAAGGTAAAAAAGGGTTCTTCGAGCAGGCTAACGGCGGTTCAGTGCTGCTGGATGAGATTGGCGAAATGTCGCCGAGCATGCAGACCAAATTGTTGCGTTTCCTCAATGACGGGACCTTCCGCCGGGTTGGCGAAGATCATGAAGTCCATGTCGATGTACGTGTGATTTGCGCCACGCAAAAGAACCTGGTGGAGCTGGTGCAGAAAGGTTT
This sequence comes from Citrobacter sp. Cc139, assembly GCF_030334645.1. Lineage (NCBI taxonomy): Bacteria > Pseudomonadati > Pseudomonadota > Gammaproteobacteria > Enterobacterales > Enterobacteriaceae > Citrobacter > Citrobacter sp. Cc139. The sequence continues at coordinate 439,145 of NZ_JAOWDM010000082.1, read as the reverse complement.
GTTCCGCGAAGATCTGTATTATCGTCTGAACGTGCTGACCCTCAACCTGCCGCCGCTGCGCGATTGTCCGCAAGATATCATGCCGCTCACCGAACTGTTTGTGGCGCGTTTTGCCGACGAACAGGGCGTACCGCGTCCGAAACTGTCCGCCGATCTCAGTACGGTATTAACCCGCTACGGTTGGCCAGGTAACGTGCGCCAGCTTAAAAATGCCATCTATCGGGCGTTGACCCAGTTAGAGGGATATGAGTTGCGGCCACAGGATATATTATTGCCAGATTACGATGCGGCAACGGTTGCGGTCGGAGAAGAGGTGATGGAAGGCTCGCTGGATGAAATTACCAGCCGCTTTGAACGTTCTGTACTGACGCAACTGTATATGAATTACCCCAGCACGCGTAAACTGGCCAAACGGCTTGGTGTTTCACATACTGCGATCGCTAACAAGTTACGCGAGTATGGTTTGAATCAAAAGAAAAGTGAAGAATAAAGTATTATTGCCAATCCTGATTATGGGGTTGGCATTTTTTATTTGTTCATATTATTAATTTATTTCAATGTATTTATATTGAATATTAATACTCATGTGACCAGTATCCCTCATTCTTAATTAATTATTCCTGTAGTTGCTATTCATTTCACTCATTCCGCATTCCTCTTACAATTAACCGCATTTTGAATAATGCGATTATTAATAAGGGATGATTATGAAACTTAATATATTTACCAAAACAATAATTGGAATGGGCGCATTATGCGCCGCAGCACCCGTATTGGCTCTTGAAGCCTGGAGTGGACAAGAAGGAACCGGCCCTTACGAAGTTATTTATGACAGCGGCGTCTATACCAATGCCTGGTGGGTTGGCGCATCGGATTGTCCGGGAAATGCCTCAGGTGATGAAGCTAATAATCCCTGGCGTTTTGAACGTGATGCAACCGCTGCAGAAATCGCAGAATACGGTAACCCGACAACCTGCGATACTGGCGGCGGAACGGTAACCTATCCGGATTACAGTAGCGCAAATGCCTACAATGCCAATGATATTGTTACCTACAACGGTGCGACCTGGCAGACTTCTACCGCACAGAGCGCATACGGTTTCACGCCGGGGGCAGCCAATCCATGGGAAGTGTATGCGGAAGTCGCGCAGTGGTCGGCAACCACGACGTACAATAAAGGCGATAAAGTTCAGAAAGACGGCCAGGAATATGAGGCGCTCTTTTATACCATTGGCGATGATCCTTCCCTGGAGGCAAACCAGAACCCGTCTGGCACCAATGGTCGCCCGTGGAAACCGCTGGGTGCTGTCGTAACGTATACGACGGATCAACTCAATAATGCGCCTGAATTTAATTCTTCAACGCTGTATGAAAGCGGGACACTCATTCGATATAACGGCGAAAACTATGTTTCCCAGGCTAAAGTCCAGAAAGTCACGCCAGCCGATACCAATCCGTGGAAAATTTATATTGACTGGTCCGGCACTAAAGCAATGGTCGGGACACCTTCATCTGCGTGGCCTGCTCATGTCTACGCGCCGTATGTCGACTATACCCTGAACTCGCTGCCAGACCTTGCCAGTCTTGCCAAAAACCAGAATGTGACCCACTTCACCATGGCCTTTGTGGTGGCGAAAGATGCTGATACCTGTCTGCCAACCTGGGGCACGGCCTACAACATTAATGACTACACGCAGTACAGTAAAATTAAAGCGCTGCGTGAAGCCGGCGGAGATGTCATGGTCTCCATAGGGGGTGCCAATAACTCACCGTTGGCGGCAGCCTGTACCGACGTATCACAACTGCAGCAGCACTATTATGACATCGTTGAAAACCTCAACCTGAACGTGCTGGACTTCGATATCGAAGGGACCTGGGTTGCCGACCATGACTCCATTAACCGCCGTAACGAAGCTGTTAAGGCCGCGCAGGATCAATGGAAAGCAGAAGGTCGTAGCGTAGGGATCTGGTACACGTTGCCTATTCTGCCGACAGGTCTGACCGATGACGGTCTGTATGTACTGAACGATGCGAAGGCCAAAGGGGTTAATCTGGCGGGCGTAAACGTGATGGCGATGGACTACGGCAGCAGTATCTGTCAGTCCGAGGGTACGGAAGGGCAGAATATTCATGGCAAATGTGCAACCTCAGCTATAGAAAACCTGTCCAGCCAGTTAAAACAGATATTCACCGATAAGAGCGATGACGAGATCAACGCCATGATGGGCGTTACGCCGATGAACGGCTACAACGACGTGCAGGGCGAAGTGTTCTATCTGTCGGATGCGAACCTGGTGATGGACGATGCCAAAGATCGCGATATGGGCATGATAGGCATGTGGTCGATGATGCGTGACCAGCCGGGTGTTGCCGGTCAGGTATCACCAGAACACAGTGGGTTGACTGAATCCCAGGCTCCGCAATACGCCTTCAGTGAAGTGTTTGCACCGTTTACCCATAGCGATGAGACACCGGCAGAGACGGAAATAAAAGACGTCAACGTTGACAAATCGACAAATAACCCGGAATTAAACTGGACACAAAATACGGCCAGTATCGAAAGTGGGGAATACACTGTCACCTTACAACATGATGGTTGGAATCGTGATGCCGTTGGTGAGCCGTACTATTTTGGTCAATACGGTAATGAGAAGGTCGCCAGGGTGTACGTCACTGATTTAGGAAACGGCTATTCTAATGTTAAGTTACAGATGTTGACAGGGGAAGTCACGGAAGGCCATGTTGTACAGGTCAAGGATGCGAATGGGACTGTTGTATTAACTTATCAGTACACCCTTGAAGATGTAACTACGGGCAGCCCTTCGCAAATTGCCTCGTCAGAGACGTCGGTTAAAAATGGTTCGTTGACTTATACGATTAATGCAAGTACATCAATGATGATTGCATATGAGTACGTTAACTTTTATTACGATTCAACCGATGCAAAAGGAAAAACGACCACCACTCTTTGTGGCTCCTGGTTCCAGGGTAAGATCAAGAATTTCGGCAAAGGTTGTTCCACGGTGATGAATCCGCACCAGGGTTACTGGTCGCCTTCTGAGACTATCTCTGTGAATAAACTGAAAGCGGGAGATAAAGTTTATGCGGCTACCGCCGACGGCAGTAGTGAAAGTGCAAAAATCTTTACCGTACTGGATTCGATTACCTTAACGGATGAAATGTTGAAAGCGTCCAGGTAAGTTAAAAAAGTCCTCACCTTCAAAGCCGTAACAGCAATGTTACGGCTTACTTGTTGTCTATGGAAAACCCCCAGCCTGGCTGGAGGGGCTGTGCACAATAAAAAACCCCGCCGCAGCGAGGTTGAGAATGTGTTGTATAGAAGGCTAAGTACTTATTACGCTTTCAGCACGTCCAGAGCGGCAGTGTAATCCGGCTCGTTGGTAATTTCATTGACCAGTTGGCTGAAAATAACGTTGTCATTCTCGTCGATAACCACCACGGCGCGCGCGGCCAGCCCTTTTAATGGGCCTTCAGCGATTTCAACACCATAGTTTTTCAGGAATTCTGCATTGCGCAGGGTGGACAGCGTGATAACGTTGCTCAGACCTTCCGCACCGCAAAAACGAGAATGTGCAAAGGGCAGGTCGGCCGAAACGCACAGTACGACGGTATTGTCGATTTCTGTCGCCAGTTGGTTAAACTTACGTACCGATGCCGCGCAAACGCCGGTATCGATGCTTGGGAAAATATTCAGCACTTTGCGCTTGCCGGCGAACTGGCCCAGCGTAACGTCAGACAGATCTTTAGCCACAAGGGTAAAAGCCTGAGCTTTGCTTCCTGCCTGAGGAATGGAGCCAGCGACTGCAACCGGGTTGCCCTGGAAATGAACGGTTTGTGACATGGTTATCTTCCTGTTTACATATAGTTAACGTCGAGGCTAGTTTATGCCATCAGCAGTTAACACGGCAAACGCTATTTGCGGATATCCGCTTCAGGGACTGCACTAAGGAAAACGAATGAGAACAGTAAAGGTATATGAGGAAGCCTGGCCGCTGCACACTCCCTTTGTTATTGCCCGTGGGAGCAGAACCGAAGCGCATGTGGTGGTGGTTGAAGTGGAAGAAAATGGCGTCACTGGCGTCGGAGAATGTACGCCTTATCCGCGCTACGGCGAAAGCGATGCCTCAGTGCTGGCGCAAATTATGAACATTGCGCCACAACTGGAAAATGGACTGACGCGTGAAGAACTGCAAAAGCTGCTGCCAGCGGGAGCGGCGCGTAACGCGGTGGACTGTGCGTTGTGGGATCTGAATGCGCGACAACAGCAGTTGTCTCTGGCGGAGCTAGTGGGTTGCGAACTGGCGGAGGTGGTGACGACAGCGCAAACGGTGGTGATTGGAACGCCCGAACAGATGGCGGCGAGCGCGGCGGCACTGTGGGAGAATGGAGCGAGACTGCTGAAAGTCAAACTGGATGCCCGTTTAATCAGCGAACGGATGGTTGCCATTCGTGCGGCTGTTCCTGAGGCCACGATTATTGTCGACGCGAACGAATCCTGGCGGGCAGAGGGCCTGGCCGCGCGCTGTCAGCTTCTGGCTGATTTAGGGGTGGCGATGCTGGAACAACCGCTCCCGGCGCAGGATGATGCCGCGCTGGAGAATTTTGTGCATCCGCTACCGATCTGCGCAGATGAAAGTTGCCACACCCGCAGCAGCCTGAAAGCGCTGCACGGGCGCTATGAAATGGTCAATATCAAACTGGATAAAACAGGGGGCCTGACCGAAGCGCTGGCGCTGGCCATCGATGCGCGCGAGCAGGGATTTGCGCTGATGCTGGGCTGCATGCTGTGTACATCCCGGGCGATTAGCGCGGCGTTACCCCTCACGCCGCAGGTCAGTTTTGCCGATCTCGATGGACCTACCTGGCTTGCCAGCGACGCGGAGCCATCCCTGCATTTTACGACCGGACAGCTTCATCTCTAGGGTGCCAACGCAGGAGATTGGACATGGCCAGCAGGTATTTCTCGCTCGCTTCATCGGATGAAATGGGCGGAAATTCGGCGGTGATACAGTGCAAGTTCAGGTCGGCGCACCAGCTACCAAAAGAGCCAGGTGTTTCGTAACCTACGCTGGTGACAAGCGGCAATTCAAATGACTGCGCCAGCCATGCGCCTAACTCGCTGCGTCTGGGATCTTCAATACAGGCCAGCGGATCGTGAAAAGAAACCACCCAGGCGGGATGAATCCGGTGAATAAGCTGACACAGCGCCTGGGTTTCTGGTTCTGACCCCGGATGCTCGCCGGTCAGCAAAACCACGTCGCGTTCTTCTGCGCTACTGTTCCAGCGATATACCGTTTCACCCGCTTTCCAGTTTGCGGCAGGAAAGTTACGGTTAAGATCTACGCCGTTCGCATTTGCGCGCAGCCCAAGCTGGCAACCGTCGGGGTTCACCGCCAGCACCACATGGTGACGACGCAGGGAAGGGTTAAGCGTACGCAATGCGCAGGAAAGGGTGACGACAGATGAGTTTTCGTCACCGTGCGTACCTGCCAGTATCAGGCCGCTTTCATGATCGGCTGCCAGCGCAGGAAACCAGATTAGCGGTGCGCCTAACGATGAACGTCCGTAATGTTCGGTTCCTGGCGGAAATGCGCCGCGCTCGGCACGGGGACGGGTAGCGGTCATAGTCATCTCTGAATGCTCGAATAGTTACTCGCAGTGTTGTGCAAAATGTATGGATAATCAAATCGTTTTCACACACTTATCTTTTCAGGTGTAATATCACTTTCTTGTCGGAAGTTAATTGCATTTCCTGCTGGCGATACAAATAATTACACATTCACTTAGTAGCCGGAATTGAGGATATTTTATGCAGCATTCTGTTTCAGTAACCTGTTGTGCGCTGTTGGTTAGCAGCATTTCCTTATCATGGGCTGCTGATGTTCCCAGCGGAACGGTACTGGCAGAGAAACAAGAACTGGTGCGGCATATAAAAGATGAACCGGCGTCGCTTGATCCGGCAAAGGCCGTCGGACTTCCTGAAATTCAGGTTATTCGTGATTTATTTGAAGGGCTGGTCAATCAGAATGAGAAGGGAGAAATTGTTCCTGGCGTCGCCACCCAGTGGAAAAGTAACGATAACCGCATCTGGACGTTTACGCTACGCGACAATGCGCAATGGTCCGATGGTACACCGGTAACGGCGCAGGATTTTGTCTACAGCTGGCAGCGTCTGGTTGATCCCAAAACACTATCACCGTTTGCGTGGTTTGCTGCGCTGGCGGGTATTAGCAATGCTCAGGCGATCATCGATGGCAAAGCAGCGCCTGATAAGCTTGGCGTTAGCGCGGTTGATGCGCGTACATTAAAAGTTCAACTGGATAAACCGCTCCCCTGGTTTGCCAATCTGACGGCAAGTTTTGCATTTTATCCGGTACAAAAAGCCAACGTTGAGAGCGGCAAAGAGTGGACCAAGCCGGGTAATCTGATTGGTAACGGCGCCTATGTGCTCAAAGATCGCGTCGTAAATGAAAAACTGGTCGTTGTACCGAATACGCATTACTGGGACAACGGCAAAACGGTTCTGCAAAAAGTCACCTTCCTGCCCATTAATCAGGAATCGGCAGCCACCAAGCGCTACCTTGCGGGTGATATTGATATCACGGAATCCTTCCCGAAAAACATGTATCAGAAACTGTTGAAGGATATTCCGGGCCAGGTTTATACCCCGCCTCAGCTTGGCACTTACTATTATGCCTTCAATACCCAGAAGGGACCGACTGCCGATTCCCGCGTGCGCCTGGCGCTGAGTATGACGATCGATCGTCGTTTGATGGCGGAGAAAGTATTAGGTACCGGCGAGAAGCCCGCCTGGCATTTCACGCCGGATGTTACGGCAGGATTTGTACCTGAACCTTCGCCGTTTGAGCAAATGAGTCAGGAAGAGTTGAATGCTCAGGCGAAAACCCTGCTGCGTGCAGCAGGCTATGGTCCGCAGAAACCGCTTAAACTGACGCTGCTGTACAACACCTCTGAAAACCACCAAAAGATTGCTATCGCAGTGGCTTCTATGTGGAAGAAAAACCTCGGTGTCGACGTAAAACTGCAGAATCAGGAGTGGAAAACCTATATCGACAGCCGTAATACCGGCAATTTTGATGTGATCCGCGCTTCCTGGGTGGGTGACTACAATGAGCCTTCTACGTTCCTGTCGCTATTAACATCGACCCATACGGGCAATATCTCCCGCTTTAATAATCCGGCATACGATAAAGTATTAACTCAGGCTACGTTGGAAAATACCGAGAAGGCGCGGAATGCGGATTATAATACGGCAGAGAAAATTCTGATGGAACAGGCACCTATTGCGCCAATTTATCAGTATACCAACGGGCGGTTAATTAAACCGTGGCTGAAAGGGTACCCGATTACTAACCCTGAAGATGTCGCATACAGCCGCACAATGTATATTGTGAAGCACTAATCGGTACTGGCCTTATGTTAACGCAAGGTAACCACGGATAAACCCAGAGCTGGCGCGGCTTACAGCGCCAGTTTCTCCTTAGCATCTGAAAGCCAGAGAAAAAACTACAAGATTGCAGACCGTGATGGCCTGTATGTTTTGGTTACACCAGCGGATTCGGTGTTCTTTCTGTAGTCTCTCTGTTTGTAGCCCAATAAAAAATCGTTTTCCCCGTTACTCGGGGGGATAGCCATGTTACCTGTCATCTTCTGGCAGACAAGTAGAATTCGCATATGGAAGGCGGATTTCGAAAATAAATTAGACATGGGCCAATTTCTGACCTGTCGCCATCATCATCCGGGCGTTTTACTCGATAACCACTGTCATTTCCTGCTTGGCATTTTGCATCGAAACGAGGGTGCGGAAGGATTTGATATTCCCTGAGGCGAAAAAGAGATCGCGGGTCAGGGCCTCGTATTCCGCCATATCGCGGACGTTCATTACCAGCAGGAAATCAAAATCGCCGGTAACGTAATAAACCTGTTGCACCTGCGGACAACTAACGAATCGCTGCTTATCTTCTTCCAGCAGATCGAGACGCTCATTTTCAATGGTGACCTGCGCCATGATAGTGATAGGGCGACCAACTTTTGTGGCGTCGATCAGGCTGACGCTGCCTCTAATAATACCGGCTTCTTCCAGTGCAGCGATCCGCCGATTGACTGCCGAGGGGGAAAGGCTGACGAGATCGGCGATCTCTCGTTGCGACAGGCGATTATTGCGCTGCAACAGTGTGAGGATTTTTTTATCCCAGGTGTCCAGTTTCATCGTTTCAACGGCCTTATAAAAGTGTGATACGCCTCACTAATGCAACTTTGTTGCGCCAGATAGGTAAATCAGATTGAAAATTGCGCCTCTTAGGGCAATTTTGCGCCATTTTACCGTTGGGGGCAGTGTACCATCTCAATCAGTGGGAAGACGATAAATCGTGTTTTTTAGCCGATAACGAATCAACCCACATTATTTCACAACCCGTTCATTCCGTTATTCGGCCTGCGCTTAATTTGGCCGCGTGGAGCTCTATGCCTGTTGTTTAGTGGGGGAATTAATTCATCGCGGCATGACGGTATGAATAAAAAAGGTGTATTTATGACGGACATAATGAAATACCAATTCAATTCTCGCCAAAAAGTTTATGGTCAGGGTGTCGATCTCAGCCTGCTCAATGACCGCGTCGGCGCAGACGTACAGGCTTTTCACCAGAAATTTCCTGACTACCGGGTAACGCCACTACGCAAGCTAGGCTATTTAAGCCAGCGTCTGGGGCTGGGGTCGCTGCATATTAAAGATGAGGCACAGCGATTCGGTCTTAATGCGTTTAAAGGGCTGGGTGGATCTTATGCTATGGGGAAATATCTCGCCGAACGACTTGGGCGTGACATTAATACCTTAAGCTTCGCCGATCTTAATTCGCCGGAAATTAAAGCCTGTATTAAAGATATTGTGTTTGTGACGGCCACCGACGGCAATCACGGGCGTGGCGTGGCGTGGGCGGCGGAGCAGCTTGGGTTACGGGCGGTGGTCTACATGCCGAAAGGTTCATCGCTGGTGCGGGCGCAAAATATTCGTCGACATGGCGCCGAATGCACCATTACCGATCTTAACTACGACGATACCGTGAGGCTGGCTGATAAAACCGCTAAAGAGCGCGGGTGGGTACTGTTGCAGGATACTGCCTGGCAAGGTTACGAACAGATTCCAACCTGGATCATGCAAGGTTATATGACGCTCGCCGTTGAAGCCTGGGATCAACTGATGCAAAGTGGGGCGCCGTTGCCGACACATCTCTTTTTGCAGGCTGGGGTTGGCTCTTTCGCGGGCAGCATCATGGGCTATTTCGTCGAAAAAATGCAGCAGCAAGCGCCGACAATCGTCATTGTCGAACCGCATAAAGCAAATTGTCTATACCGCTCGGCGACCATTAATGATGGTCAGCCGCACAGCGTCGGCGGCGATATGGCGACCCTGATGGCCGGACTTGCCTGCGGCGAGCCGAACATCACCAGTTGGCCGATGCTGCGCGACCATGCCCGCTGCTTTATCTCCGCTGACGATCATCTTGCCGCCAACGGTATGCGTTTGCTGGCTGCGCCGCGCCCCGGCACTGATGAACCCTTTATATCCGGCGAATCCGGCGCTATCGGCGCGGGGGTGCTGTATGCGCTGATGACCCAGCCGGAGTTTCGCCATCTCGCCGAATCGCTGCGCCTCAATGCCGATGCGCATGTCCTGTTAATCAGTACCGAAGGGGACACTTCCCCGGATGTCTATGAAGACATCGTCTGGTTTGGCCGCAATGGCTAACCGCCAACGGCAATAATAAGAGGGCCATCTTACCTACCCTACATGCCCTCGGTATGACATGCGTTCTGACAATAAATAAAACATATGCGATTTCGCGTAATGCTGAGAGAACATGACCGATGAATACTGAAACTGCTGTTACAGAAGAAAGAGGATATTGTAATTCCACAAAATGGCATGGCGAAGATACCGTTTGGGTGCTTGGCCTGTTCGGAACGGCGATTGGCGCCGGGGTGCTGTTTCTACCAATAAATGCCGGGATCGGCGGCTTTTGGCCGCTACTGATTGTTTTCGCTCTTGCTTTTCCGATTACCTATCTGGCGCATCGCGGACTGGCGCGCTTTATTTACTCTTCGAATACGCCGGAAAGCACCATTACCGATGTTATCGGCGAACATTTCGGCGCGCTGGCGGGGAAGGTGTTTACCGTTATCTATTTTTTCGCCGTCTATACCATTTTGATTATGTATGCAGTGGCGATCACCAATACTGCGCAGAGTTTTATCCGCCACCAGCTCGGCTTGGCGGAGCCGCCACGGGCGCTGGTGGCTATCGTGTTGATTCTCGGGCTGATGCTTATTGTCCGCCTGGGGCAGCGGCTGATCATGCGAGTGATGAGCACCCTGGTTTATCCCTTTATTATCTCGCTGATATTTATGTCGCTGTTTCTGATTCCGCACTGGAACGGCGCGATTTTTCACACCGTAAGCATTAGCGCGATGGGGGATGGGCGCAGCATTTTCTTGACGCTGTGGATGACGTTTCCGGTATTGGTGATGTCGTTTAACCACTATCCGATTATTTCGCCGATGGTCGTGCGCCAGAAACAGCGCTACGGCCTGGAGCTTGCCGAGCGCAAATGCGCACAGATTCAGCGCTATGGCATCCTGTTGATGATAGTGGTCGTGCTGTTTTTCGTCCTCAGTTGCGTGTTAAGTCTGTCGCCACAGCAACTGGCGGAAGCGAAGGCGCAAAACCTCTCAATACTTTCGTATCTTGCGAACCAGTTTGACACGCCAATTATTGCCTGGCTGTCGCCGATTATCGCTTTTGTCGCCATTACCAAATCATTTCTGGGCCACTATATCGGCGCGTATGAATCACTGCGAGACCTGATTCTTGAGGCTGCCGCCTCTCGGGGGAAAAAGCCAGGTATTCGCGCAGTTGACGCTGTTATCCTGGTTTTTATGGTTCTGACCTGCTGGTTCGCTGCCTATAAAAACCCCAGTATTCTCGGCATTATTGAGTGCATCAGCGGCCCTACTGGGGCGGCAATCCTACTGCTGTTACCGATGTATGCCATCCATAAATTACCGGTGCTGGCACCGTATCGCGGCAAAGCCAGCAACATTTTTGTCACCCTGATTGGGTTGATTACCGTATCTGCCATTTTTTACGGCATGTTCCAGTAACCACGATGAATAGCGAGATGTTTTTATGAGTCATTATCTGCAGATTAACGGCCAGCGGCTTATCGATTCTTTGTTCGCGCTCGGCGAATGTGGCGCGCTGGAGGGCGGGGGCGTCTGTCGCCTCGCGGCGACCGCGGAGGATAAAGCGGGCAGGGACTTTGTCGTTGCCAGAATGAAAGCGCTGGGTCTGGCAATCTATATCGATGCTATTGGCAATGTTACTGGCGTCTATGCCGGTGAAGAGGCGTTACCGATGGTCATGATGGGCTCGCATATTGACACCGTCGGCACTGGCGGTTTGTACGACGGCAATTACGGCGTGATGGCGGGTCTGGAGGTGATTGCCACTCTTTTAGAGGCGGGCATTCGTCCCCGTCGTCCGCTGGCGGTCACCTTCTTTACCAACGAAGAAGGTGTACGTTTTCAGCCCGATATGATGGGCAGCGTGGTGTTTGCTGGTGAATATCCTCTTGATGCAGCGTTGGCAGCGAAGGATCTTGATGGGGTAACTCTTGATGAGGCGTTATGCGAGATTGGTTACAAAGGCGCTTGTCGACCGGGCGACCTGTCGGTGGATAGCTACGTTGAGCTGCATATTGAACAGGGACCGATCCTCGACAAAGAGAGAATTGATATCGGAGTGGTAACCGGCGTGCAGGGGATTTCGTGGCAGGAATTTACGTTGACCGGTGTCTCCAACCATGCGGGCACCACGCCGATGAATATGCGCCACGATGCCGGACTGGCGGCGGCGAAAATTGCCGTATACGCCCGCGAACTGTCGCTTACTCTTGGTGGCGATCAGGTGTCTACTGCCGGACATATGGTCTTTAAACCGAACCTGATTAACGTGATTCCCAACCATGTCGTGATGACGGTGGATTTGCGCAATACCGATAATGAGACCTTAAAACTGGCGGAACAACGGCTTGCCGAGTTTGTCGCCAGAACGTCGCAAGAAGAGGGCGTCGAAATAACCAGTCGTTCGCTGGTGCGTTTTAACCCGGTTATTTTTGCCGATGAAATTGTCAATGCCGTAGAAGACGAGGCAAAGCGTCAGGCGCTGAGTTGTAGGCGTCTGCCGAGCGGTGCAGGTCATGATGCGCAGTTTATGGCCTCGGTTTGCCCGGCCGGGATGATCTTCGTCCCCTGCGTTGATGGCATTAGTCACAACGTCAAAGAGCATAGCGAAGCCAAAGACCTGATTGCCGGTGCCAACGTGCTGCTGCAGGTGGTATTACAACGCGCCCAGCGCGCGGAATAGCGTTTTACAGGAGAATAATATGAATCAGGAACAGTTAAAGCAGCAGCTTATTGCATGGCGTCGTCATCTGCATGCCAACCCGGAAAGTGCCTTTGAAGAGGTAAAAACTGCGCAATTCATCGCCGAAAAACTCGAGGCGATGGGGATCGAAGTGCATCGTAACATTGGTAAAACCGGGCTGGTGGGTGTGCTGAAATGCGGTGACGGAAAGGGCGTTATCGCTATTCGCGCCGATATTGACGCTATCCAGTTGACAGAACAGGGCGAGCGGTCTTATCGCTCGGGCGCCGCTGAACGTATGCACGGTTGTGGACATGACGGCCATACCTGCATTGCGCTGGGTGCTGCGCAGTTGCTGTTGCAGCGCCGGAACTTCAATGGCACCGTCTGTTTTGTTTTTCAGCCCGCTGAAGAGCCGGGTTACGGTGCGAATGCGATGATGGCGGACGGCGTTATCGAGCGTTTTGCCATTGAAGAGATTTATGGTCTGCACAATATGCCAGGCATGAAGGCTGGAACCATCGCTACACGGGTGGGGGGGATTATGGCCAGTGAAGATAACTTTATTATTCGCATTACCGGTCAGGGGGCACATGCCGCACGTCCGCATATGAGTAAAGATCCGTTGGTGATTGCGGCGGAGATTATTCTGGCGCTGCAAACCATCGTTTCGCGCAACGTCGATCCTAACGTGCCGGCGGTTATTTCATGTACGGAACTGCACACCGATGGCATCCGCAATGCCATTCCCACCCATGTTGAAATTAAGGGCGATACCCGCAGCTACTCCCCTGAGGTGCAGACCTTGCTGGAAGAACGGATGCGAACCATCAGCGAAGCAATTTGCGCGATGCATGGGGCGCAGTGCGAGTTTATTTATACGCACGAGTTCGCGCCAACGGTGAATTGGCAACATTGCGTGGACGTGGCGGTGAACGCGGCAGAGAACGTTGTGGGGGAGAAGAACGTCGATGGCAATGTCGCGCAGATGATGATCTCGGAAGACTTCGGCGCTTTCCTGCAGAAAATTCCAGGCTGCTTTGTCTTTTTAGGTAACGGCGATGCGTCAGACCCGCAGGGCAATACGCCGCTGCACAATGCCTGTTATGACTTTAACGATGAAATTTTACTAACCGGCGCGGAATATTTTGCCGAGATCGTCAGAATCCGCCTGTCGCAGTAATGCCCGGTCAGTTTTCAGAAGGACCGGCAGACAGCCGGTCCTCAAGGGCGGTTATTTCAGCTCCAGTGTGGTTATCACACGGGCAATATCCGCGATATCACCTGCTGACAAAGGCTGCAGGGGGCGAGGGAGGCAGTCCGTATCGGTAAGTCCAAGCACGCCTGCGGCAGCAGCAATAACGCGGATGCTTCCGCCATGTTTACGGAACAGCGCCCACAATGGCTCAAGGCGCGTTGTCAGGGCAGTAACGCGTTCATGATCGTTCGCCGCCGCTGCGTCAGTAATTTGTTTCGCCATCACCGGAAACAAACCACCGCTAACGGAGTACCACACTTCACAGCCGGCGTTTAATCCCAGCCCTGCATAAGCATCCCCACTGATACCGATGGTTACGTCAGGGCGCAGGTATTGACGCAATCCCTCTACCCGCTCTCTCGCTGCAGTCGGGCTATCCGGGACACCAGGGAGCTTGACCGAGCGAACCCCCTCCAGTGAGGATAGACGCCCGTGCAGTTCATCCGTAAAGGTAAAATGTGTGGTGCCCGGGTTATCATAGATGCACACCGGCACAGACGCGTGTCGGGTAACGGTCTCAAATAGTGCGAAGACTTCTTCGTCACGGAGCGGCTGGTAGCAGACAGCCGGGAGCAGCAGGGCATTTGCGCCCGCGGCTTGCGCATCGTCTGACAGATGCAGGATGGCTTCCGTGCTGACAGCTCCCACACACACCATGACAGGGATCTCTCCGGCGTGCTGTGTTGCCAGAATCGCGATGCGCTTGCGTTGCTCCCGGGTCAGATAAGCGTAGCTTCCGGTTGACCCCAGGATACCCATAGAATCAACCCGGGCTTCTGTTAGGCGAGAAAGAATATGACTGAAGCCCTTTTCATCCACGCCGCTGGTGGTGACTGGAGTTAAGGGAAACGCAGACAAGCCAGTAAACATAGGTGTTTGTCCTGAATAAAATTACTGGTGCTGATCTTCGATGAGAGTAATTTCAAACCACAGACCTGGCATCATTTCTTCCAGACCGTCAGTCAGCATTCTTCCTGCTTCATGAAGCTTTTCCAGCGGCATCTGTGGCAGACTTTCCAGAATAAACCACATTTGCTGCGCTTCAACACTTAAACGTGTCCTTATCCCTTGCCTCCAGTTCCAGCGACGGCAGGTGACGCCAGCATTGTCACGCCAGATAACCTCTCCGGGGGAGGGATACTCGATAACAGGTGCGCCTTCTTTCATCGTGTCAAAGGGCTCGGTACCTTCCGCAATGGTCAGACGCGGAATACCCTGGTAAGCGGAAATATTTTCGCCACCAACCGGAACGGCATAGCGGAGGCTGACGGCGTTATAAAGATCAACAACAGGATCCAGTGCTGGCATCATGCCATCACGAAGCACGCGCTTACGTAGCGCATCAGCTGAACAAGGCGTGCGCTTTGGTTTGGCGCCAAATGATTGAAAAACGCCAGCCCATGCGGCCAGATGAGACTCCGCCCATTCCGGTCTGCCTGCCAGAACCGCCTCACAAGCTTCCAGCAAGGCGGCCCTGCCAACGTCAGGATTCAGTACCGGCGCGGCTTTTACGTAGATACTAAGCGCTCGAAAACCGGGAGCAATACGATAAACTTCCGGGGCAATTGACGGAGAATGTGTTAACACGGGATAATCCTGTAATGACCAATTTATTTTATGATATCGACCAATGACCAAAAAAGTCAACATAATGACCGATGCGGGTGCAGATGTCAGCACCGTCAATGAAGCTGTTTCGCAGCGAATTAAGCAGTACCGTAAACAAAAAAAAATGTCGCTTGATGAGCTGTCCAGGCAGGCAAATGTCAGTAAGGGAGCGCTGGTCGAGATTGAAGGATGTAAGGCCAATCCCAGTATTGCGCTGTTATGCCGTCTGGCAGCCGCAATGGGGGTATCGGTGGCTGATTTTGTCGATGTAGGAACAAAACCAACCGTCCATCTTATTGCTGAAGGTGAGATCCCTGAACTCTGGAAAGGCGACAAAGGAGGAAGAGCAAGGCTTCTTGCTGGTTCCGGAGGGCCGGATATGACAGAGCTCTGGATGTGGGAAATGCAGCCAGGAGAAAAGTTTGCTTCTCCCGGTCACTCTACGGGAACACTTGAATTGTTTTATGTACAAACGGGGACGCTCACGCTTGGCGTACAAGAGCATCTGTATCTGGTTAATTCCGGTTGTTCTGCAACTGCCAGAACGGATGTCCCTCATTTCTATGAAAACCGGGGTGAGAGCCCACTGATATTTATCATGACAGTGAATGAGAAAGCATCCTGAGTAACTCGTAAGAATGAGATGTGTAGGGATAAAAATCGTCCGGACATACGCTCAAGATCTATTTCTCAGAGATAACTACGGCTGGCTTTGTTCCCGATATACCTGTCTGCCAGATCCCGTGCTTTGTCATCTCCGGAAACAGAAGGCTGGTGAAGGATACCAGCCTCTCGGGCATTTTCATCGCATAGCGATGCTGTTTAATCACTGACCTGCTTTGTTTTGACTATCCCCAGACAACAGTACCTTCCTTAAAGCTGTGATGATGAATATAACCATCTGATTTTATATATTTTCATCGTTATACCTATTCTGTCATTAGCGTCTCTGACTTACTGAGTCATACATACATAATCTGCGTTTTTTGGGGTCACCTTTCAAAAGATTTATAGATCTTGGTCAATATACTGACCTTTTTATACCAATAATATGACCGGTAGATCCTGGCGATCACACTGGCTGATCCCGAGGATCAAGGTACTTTATACAAAGATATTTGGACTAATAAGGCAATTTGAAGAAGAAGAAAACGCGGCCACTGGTCTTACTGCTCTGTCAGTTTGACTCACTGGCACGTGTTCAAAAATCTCAGCAAAAGCCATAACAGAGATAACATACATGATAAAACCAACGGACTATGAACCTGAACCAGGTCTGGGGAAACATAGCTGGCCACAGGTAATCAAATGGCTACTCATCATTCTGGTCATTTATGCAGTATGCAGTGTTTTTATTTCAAATCCTTTTTCTATTTTTGTGGACAGAGTAACTCCCGTAGATTACTCAAGAATAATGTATTTTCATGGCTTGTCTGTAGGTCTTGCTGGTCTGACTGCTCTACTGGTTAGTCAGATTTATGGTCTTGACGGAAAATTCAAAAAAATTATTTTCTATTGCACAATCGCCACAATTTTAATTGGTGTAAGTGGTGGTGCGATCAATCGTTCTATGGAATACAGCAAGCTTGCATTGTGGTACCAAATTCTTTCTTTTTTATCGCTTGATGTGATACTGATAACAATGTTATCAGGACTTATTCTGTCAAAAAATAAAGAATTAAAGTCATCACGAACATATTATCTGGTTATAGCCGCATCCTGCACAGCTGTCATTGCCGCACTGGTTGGCGATTTAGCCGGGTTCATTCTTGATTTTGGCGATTGGCTGGGAATATTAGGTTGGTATGCTGGTAAGATTGGTTATACCCTACCGGAATGGCAGGACAATTTACTACGCTCTCACTCTGACATGATGGTAGTGGCTGTCATTGGTCTTATACTGTCGGCAGTGACCTGGAGATACGGGAGATATTTATCCGGATATGCTGCAAAGATAAAAGCAACTGGTGAATGGCTGGTTATTTTTGGGCTGGTTGCTGTTGTTATTATTTTAGTGGTATCAGGTTTCGGTGGTTCTCATTTACAGATCCCTCATATATTTACAGAAAAAGGATTCTTTGAACCCAGAGGCCATAGTGTGGCTGGTATTGATTTAGGTGATTTCACAATCGGTACCTTTATTTTATGCGGCGGTTTACTTCTGATTGGCGCAATACTTTTCGGAAAAGGGAAAAATGGCGTCAAACTAAACAAATCCAGCAAGTACACTCTTATGGGATCTTCCTTACATGGTGTAGCATAGTGATTACCGTAGCAGGTATGGGGTTCCTGGAAGAGTATCGAGCCGATCTTTATAACTCAGCTAACCCTGTGCCACTAGGGGAGTATGGTTTTGCATTCCGCATGCTGCATCTTGATGTCAGTTTGATATTATTTCCGGCTATTATGGTTGTTATGTTGTTTGCCCAGCATCTACTGAAGGATGAACAGACAAAACTTATCCAATGGGTTTTACGCACCGGTGTCTTGCTTTGCTCTATTGGATCCCTGATATACATGATACTGAACCCCCAGGCCTTTGGTCCCGGTTACTGGGTCGTCGGCTCCGGTTTCATATTTGTTGTAATGGGGATGTGCTACTTTTTTGTTAAAAGCGATAATCACATTAAAGAAAGATTTAATCAGTAAACCATCATCTGGATCCTTTAAACGGATACAGACGATGGCTGTTGGTTACGTATTACAGATCAGGTGCCACCATTAAGGTGGCATCATTAGTTTGATCTCATCTGAATGTTGTAGTCTGTTATGCAGACTACAACATTACTCAGAGTTTATAGTGTCGACCAGAAGGGGCTATGTCCGGAACCATGAATTAGGTTCATATGCCATGTTGGTTCCGTAGAGCAGGACTGTCCTGATGCGTTCATAAAGGCTGATATCGCAGCCTTTATCCTTTCTTACCCTCTTCTTTAACAGAACAACCTCATCTGTATTAATGAATGCCATGCATAGGTCAAATCAGAGATGACTGGGTAATCACGGCGGGGTTTCTGGCCTAAAATAGTGTTTTAACATGACAGGGGCTTGGCCGTGGAATACTCAGTACTAAGTAACAACTGCAGAATGCCGATGGTTGGTTTTGGCGTTTTTAAGGTCACCGATAAGGAAGAGTGTAAGCAGTCAGTTCTAAGCGCTATTCGCACCGGTTACCGCCTCATCGATACCGCAGCCGTATACAGCAATGAAGATGCCGTGGGTGAGGCGGTTCGTGCAGCCATTGCCGAAGGTCTGTGTACCCGCGAGGAGTTATTTATCACTTCTAAGCTGTGGGTCCAGGATATGGCCAACTACGATATGGCTAAAGCCGGTATTGAGGCGTCGCTGAAAAAATCGGGCCTGGAATATTTTGATCTTTATTTATTGCATCAGGCCATGGGCGATTATTTCAGCGCCTGGCGCGCTCTGGAAGAGGCTTATGAAGCCGGTAAACTGAAGGCCATTGGCGTCTCCAACTTCTATGCGCATGTGTTAGCTAACTTCTGTGAAACCGTCAGAATTCAGCCGATGGTGAACCAGGTCGAATTGCATCCTTACTTTGCGCAACCTGTAGCCATTGAAACGATGAAGCGCTACAACGTTCAGCCTGAAGCCTGGGCGCCGTTAGGCGGTGGGAGGCATAAACCATATGAAGATGAAATGCTTCAGGGAATTGCGGATACCCACAAAAAAACCGTTGCTCAGGTTGTTCTGCGCTGGAACGTGCAGCGCGGCGTGACGGTGATTCCTAAATCCACCCGGCAGGAGCGTATTGCAGAGAATTTTGCCATCTGGGATTTCTCACTCACGGATAGTGAAATGGCGCAAATCAGCGCGCTGGATCTAGGCTATGTGGGTGAGGCGGTGAAGCATTTTAATCCTGAATTCGTTCGCGGCTGCCTTGGCGTTAAAATCCACGACTGACCGTGTTGAAAACGTCGCGAGCTCGTAAAACGGACAACTTTTTTGCCTGCGTTAAAATGGCTGGTGTGATTTTCCGCCAGCCATTTTAGGTTTCCGGGGGCTGGTGTTCACGGCAAATCAGCAACGAATCCTCTTCACTTAACACCTCTTTCGTCAGATTACAAAATCCCTGTCCACCCGTTTTTTGGTGGAATAGACAGCTATGGCAAAGACCAAAGCCAGGCACATTGTTGGTCCGCTGGATCCCACGTAACAGTTCAAATAGTAGCTCTTTAAGTACCGTCGCGCGTTCACCCATCGCCGTTTCACCCGCCACTAAAAACGTCGGCGGGAGCAGGGCATCCAGTAACGTACCGGCTGATTCAGTTAACTGTAAATGTACGCTGCGTTTATCGCGGGCATCCTGCTTGCGAACAATCAGTCCTTTGCTTTCCAGGAGCTTCAGCGATTGCGATACGGTGCCTTTGGTGAGACCGAGGTAGTCCGTTACGCCAAGCGGCGTATTGGAATAACGGTTGCAACGGGCCAGATACATTAACGCGCTGAGTTGTACCGGCTGCAGATCCGCCAGTAATGGATGTTGGCGAAACCACATCCGTGTCAGGCTGGAAAGCCTGTCCAGGACATCGAAAAGTGACATGTCGTGCATAACAACTTCCTCCTCGACATATAGTATCGATTAAAAACTATATTGACAAAGCATAAAAGTGGCGTAGCATAAATTATAGTATCGAATCGATACTATAATTTAAAAGGAGATCCATCATGACGAAAGCCCGTTTTTATCATGCCGGTTGCCCGGTTTGCGTTTCCGCAGAACAAGCGCTGCTTCAGCATCTGTCCTCTGATGTTGAAGTCGATGTTATTCATCTGGGAGAACAACCTGGCCGGGTTGCGGAAGCCGAACTGGCTGGCGTGAAGTCCGTTCCGGCGCTGGTGATCGACGGCAATGTGCTGCATATCAATTTTGGCGCCCCCATTGAAGCGCTGAAATAACCCGGTGCGTTCGGGAAGTGGCATAAGCAATTTCCCGAACATACGGAGCTGTAAGGAAGGGACGTTATGAATGCGACGGGAAAATACCATCCGATAGATTGCGATCTTCATGATTATCTGGAGGTCGCCTGCCTGTACCATTATTGGTTGCGTATTGAGCTAACCGATGGCACGTGTATGAATGCCAGAGCGTTGACCACCTGCACCACCAGAGATAAAGAAGAATTTCTGCTGGTGGAATGCCATGACAACCAACAAAAAATTCGTCTGGATCGTTTGTCTGCGATCGCGACGCTGACGGCCGGGGCGACGTTTAGCGTCGTGGGTTTTCGTTGAGTAACGACGCAACAAATTCGCTGCTGCTATACGGTATAAATACGAATGTCATGCGCCTGGAAAGCCGTGGCATACTCTTTGCTGATATTTTCCTCCACGACAATCACATCAATATTGCTGCTTTCGGTGACGACATAACGGGCGACGGCCGGGATCTTTTCCGCCGTCAGTGCGACGATAGTTTCATCGCACTGTTTTATTACCGCCTTTTTGAACTCGCAATCCGCATAATCAAATCCGGTTAAGCCGGATTCTGGCGACATCGCGCAGCCGCCAATAAAACCCTGATCGAATAAGATGTTCTGCACTTGTGCGGTAGCGGTGGACCCCACACATCCTCCCGAGGATCTCTGCACCGCGCCGCCCAACATGATGACCTCAAACAGCGGTTTTTCCAGCAAAACGGCGGCAATCTCTGGTGAGTTGGTCACTACGGTTAATGCCAGTTCGGCGGGCAGAGCTTCAGCCATCGCTAAATTTGTGCTGCCCGTGTCGATAAAAATGCAGCTTCCGGATTTGACCAACCGGGCGCACCTCTGCGCGATACTGTTTTTTTTCGCCACATTAATGCTCTTGCGTACGGCGATGTCTTCGGATTCAGGAAGGGTAATGACCGCGCCGCCATAAACCTTTTTACACACGCCATCTTTACTCAGCTCATGCAGGTCGCGGCGGATCGTATGTTCAGAAACGCCTAACCGACTGGCGAGCTCGGAACAAATGACTCTGCCGTTTTCCTGCAAGATCTGATAGATAAGCGCCTGGCGCTGTTCCGGGAAAGCAGCATAATCGAGCATAAATACTCCAGTTAAATAAAAATATCCAGCAGAATCACGCATGATCGTGCATTATGATTAACGATGTCAACATTCTTGAGAACATACTGTTCGGAATACAACGAGAAGAGGTTCGCGATGAAGATTGCGCATATGGCTTTATGGACACAGGATCTCGAGCAGCAAGCGCGTTTCTGGGTCACGTTCTTTGACGGCAAGATTAACGAAAAATACTGCAGTAAAACCAACCCTGGATTTGAATCTTATTTTGTTCGTATTGGTGATGAGATTGCGATTGAAATAATGACCAAACCGGGCCTGACAAGATGGCAGCCAGACAATAACACCTGCGGATGGGTGCACCTTGCACTCTCTGTCGGCTGCGCGGCAAAAGTTGATGCCATCGCGAAACGCGCTCAGGAACAGGGGCTTTTAACTTCTGCTCCACGAACTACCGGTGATGGCTATTACGAAGCGGTAATACGAGATCCTGATGGTAATTTCATTGAGATTGTCGCCTAAAGCTGTACAAATTTCCCAGCTGATAAATGGCATCGGTGGCTGATTATTGATGAATATTTTTCATAGGTTCGTTCTAAATTAACCCTCTAATCATCGGTGCGTTGGGTCTCTATAATTTTACTGTTTCAGTACCCACCGGCAGTACGCTGGCGTTATTTTGGAGAATCAAACATGCAACATCAACTGGATGCCAGACAGCAGGCAATCATACCTATTGCCGCGTTCACCGCTACAGGTCAGAGTGAAAAACTGGATGCAGCATTAAATGCCGGGCTGGATGCGGGACTCACCCTCAATGAAGCGAAGGAAATTCTGCAACAGCTCTATGCTTACTGCGGTTTCCCCCGCAGCCTGAACGGACTTGCTTGTTTAATGTCCGTGGTTAAAAACCGTAGAGAAAGAGGAATTACCGACCCAGAGGGAAATCCGGCCACGCCGCCGACGGAGGGCTGGGACAGTTTCCTGGCGGGGAGTTGCACCCAGACCCAGCTCGTCGGACATCCGGTCAGTGGGCCGCTGTTCGATTTTGCGCCTGCCATTGATGTCTGGCTAAAGGCACATTTATTTGGCGATATTTTTCAGCGTGATGTCCTCAACTGGAAGATGCGGGAGCTGGCGACGATTTCTGCGTTAGCGGTATTAGGCGGTGTGGACAGTCAACTGAAGAGCCATTTTGCTATCTGTCTGAATATCGGCATTACCACTGACCAACTCATTGAATTTATTTCAATACTCGAACAGCATTGTGGTAGTGAGATAGCAACTAATGCCCGCGCGTTTGTTGATGAATGTTGCGGTTAAGGTAATACCTAATCCCTGAGGAAATCTTAATGGTCATGAACGTGAAGGGTTATGCCGCTCTGGCGGTGAAAGAAGATCTGGTTCCACACAGCTTTGTTCGTCGCGATCCGCGCGAAGATGACGTGGTTATCGATATCTTCCATCCCAGCGAGGACAGATGAGAAATCAGTTGCTCATTTTGTGGGATCCCTTTTCGCTTCAGAGAATCTCTGCCCATCAGACGATGACGTTGTTCCATCGCCCAAGGTTGATGCCATCAGCCAGCATGGTGATCAGTAACAGCTTTCTGTCTTTAGGTCTGACGTGATTATTTTTGAGGTGTGTGAAATGTCGGGTAAAACCCATCCAGCCATCCACTTCATACAGCATTTCAGTAAGTTAAGGGTGAGGCAGCATGCCATAAACCAGATCGCCAAAAGGGGATGCTGCGGAAGGAACACTGTTATCCAGCGGGGTAATTTTGACGCCTTTATCCGATATATCAACATCGGGCAAATCTCCGGCCAGCGCCATCGCATTCACTTCCTCCAGGCGCGATGCCAGAAGCGTTATACGGCTCCCGATGTAATCATAGCAATCGGTTGGAATAGCGAGGGGTAACTGGTTATCCCGGAGTGATTTTTCAAAATCGCAAGACGGGATCAGATAATCATCGAAATTCCTGTAGCGACGTGATCCTTTCACACAGATGTCAGCTGAACGTAAAGTTCCCTTCAGCTCATTCAGTACGCAAAATTCGTAATATGCTTGACTGCATGGAAAGGGCGATGTGTTGATTGTCACCAAACTTGATCGTCTCGGACGTAATGCAATGTACATCAGAAAGACAGTTGAACTGCTGGCGGGCTCTGAAATTCGGGTTCACTGTCGCGCACTGGGTGGTGTGGACCTCACCAGCCCTGCCGGGAAAATGACCATGCAGGTGATCTCGGCAGTGGCAGAATTTGAGCGTGATCTACTCATTGAGCGCACAATACTCTGGTATTGCGCGGGCAAAAGCATCAGGGAAACGCTTTGGACGCCCCTCCGCACTGAATGATGAACAGAAGCAATTAGTCCTGGAACGTCTCAACATGGGGATGACTGTGAGTGCTGTGGCCCGTGAATTCAGCACCACCCGACAGACTATTCTCAGGGTAAAAGCAGCCGGTTCAGAGAATTAGAGCGCTGCATCTTACAAAATTTTACTTTTGTGTTCCCTTTCGGAAACGGCGATAAAATGTCCGCAGGTGTATGATAGCCCCGCATTTAACCCGATAAACAAAAAGGATTTAGTATGCCGAAGCCGGAAAACGGCCCGCAGCTCCCGGCCATCGGCTGGCCGGTGCCGAAAAATAACCGGGGCGGGGAGTTCAGTAACCTGGAAGAGATGCTGGCGCATCTGGAAGGTGAAGCTACCGGGCACTGGCTGATAGGCCGTAATGGTATGTGGCACGGTGGTATTCACATCACCGACACCACCACGCCGTGGTGTGCACTCAGCGGTCAGGCGATGAATGAGGCGGTGGATTTTCCAGTGCCGTTTAAGGGGGAGCAGGCCGTGCGCTGCATGGCAGACGGTGAGGTGGTGGCGTACCGGATTAACCGGGATTACCTCAGCGTGCCATGGTACTGGGGGGATTTACGCTACTCCGGGTCTTTTGTGCTGGTCCGGCACCGTGTTCAGCCGGGGAAAATGGCAGAGAGCGGGCTGACCTTTTACACTCTGTATATGCACCTTGCGCCCTGGCTGGCCTACCCGGAGCAGGACAGCGCGGCGTTCAAAGTGGCAGATGGTCAGCACCTGAATGCGTATGTGGACGCGTCCCGGCAGTGGGTGGCGGCAGATTTGCCGCCCGGCACGCGGGTGACATGGGACAGGACTGTCAGCACCGACACGATGACCGGGAACAACGGGCGGCAGTATGCGTACGTCACACTGGAAGAGCCGGTTACGGGCAGCATGAACCTGAAAGCTGGTGACAGGGTGTGGACGGTGTGTGACAGGGGGAATCTGGTTCCGGCCCGTGACAGCGCCATCCGTCCGGCGTGGTGGTCCCCGTTCCTGCCGCCGTCGCGCGAAACTGTGCAGTTTGATACGGTGGTGTGCCCGACCCCTTACCCGATTAAGGCCGGGGACCCGGTGGGGCATCTGGGGTATTTTCAGGTACCCAGTGAAGACGGGCACGAAAAACGCTATCAGGTGCATATCGAATGTCTGACGATGGACGACCTGCCGCACTTTCTGAGCAACCCGGAAGGCACGGGGCGTGACACGCCCGCCTTTGCCCGCTGCCCGAAGGACATTCCGGTGTACCTGCAATTCAGCGGCGGGGAAATAGAAAAGGGACTGATAACAACGCAGACCGAAACGGTAATGGCGCTGTCCGGTCAGGCGGTGACGGACAAAGAAGGTAAACGCTACTGGCCAGGTGGTTCGTCGCGCGGGCTGCTGGCAGAGTCGGATGTGCAGCTGCTGTCCCGGTATGACCTGGCTGGGCGGGGTTTTGAGACGACAGAAGACAGCCCGGTGAGCTTTGACCATCTCGACGGGAAGACGCAGCCGAAAGGGCTGGTGAAGACGATTTTTGAACGGTTTTTCAGCGTGGCTGATAATGACGGGAAACCCTACAGCATGGCGGTAGCATTTAACTATCAGCAGTTGCTGGACAGGATTGACGACGCGAAATCCCCCCGCTATAACCCGGAACAATACCGGCGTGCGGTGCAGAACCCGTCAATGCGTGACCACCTGTACCGGCTGTGCGTAAAGCACCCCAGCGACTGATACTACTCGTCGGAAACTCCGGTGTGGAAAGCGTTCTTTACGCCACAGCTGAAAAGAGATGCGCCGGAGTGGTATGCCTACAGCATGAAGTTCCTGACGGACATCCGCTGGATGTACCGTGTGGCAGGGATGGTGGAAAATCCATGGCATATGCATCCGCTGGTTTTTCTCGATGCTATTAAATCTCAAGTTAAAACTTTAGAAGGTAAGTTGACTTACAACGCTGAAGGAAATGATATTTCATCATCTATATATTATAGCCGGCTTATTCACTGGCCTGGAAATGATCTTTCAGGCGTAACTCTTGGCCGTGGTTATGATATGGGGGATCGCACTGAGAGAGATGTATATAATGATATGATTGCATCAGGAATACCTGACAGGCAGGCTGTTAAAATATCAAGATGCGCAGGACTTAAAGGAGTTGCTGCTCGTGATTATGTAAGTGCTCATAAGAAAGATATAGGAGAGATAACATTGCAGCAGCAAGAGTCGCTCTTTTCTATTATTTATGCTAAATATGTTGAGCGGGCTATTGCTAATTATAAAAAGTGGACTAATGGCGTTTCCAGTGCGAAGCAATGGGAAAGCTTGGATACATCTATCCAAGAAGTGTTGGTTGACTTCGTTTATCAGGGGTTTACCAAAGGACCTAAGCCTATGCTTGCCGGTTCAAATGATAGTAAACAAGAGTTAATTGATTACATACAAAACACACCTGCAATTTCACAATACGAACCAGGTAGACATAGAGTTGATTATTTGGAGGGTAGATAATGAAACGAGCCTTAGCTATTATTTTACTGTATTCGTCATTTTCACATAGTGCAGATGTTTGTCGCAATATAACAACATCTGATCAGGTTGCTTTGTGCTCGGAAAGTAAAAAGAATTCAGCCGATAAATATTTGAATGAGCAATATTTGATGTTGCTATCTAAAGTTAATTCTGCATATGTGAATGATGAATCTTTAAAGCAGGAGTTCGTAAACAACATTAAAACTTCCCAGAGGGATTGGATTAAATTTAGGGATTCTAATTGTAAGTTATACTCATTCCAGATAGATAACAAAAGCTCGGCATATCAAACGACCTTCAATGAGTGTGTTGCAAAAATGTCAGAAACCAGAGGAAAAGAGTTGGCTGAGCTTTCTGGCAACATATAAGGTATGGAAATAAAATTTAAAAGGATCTTCTTGAGATCCTTTTTTTTACGCCTTTAACTTCCATATCCCGCTCGTTTTGTATAACGTCGCATTTTGCAGCTTCGCTCCCATTGGGCCAAAATTTTGGAACCTCGTGATACCTGTTGGCCTTTAGCGGAGTGCTTCACAGGCATAGCGCTTCATTCTGTCTAAAAAACATCCTTAGCGTAGGATATTTTCTGTTTTCCAAGCGGACCCCTTATACAGCGGTGTTTGTCACTCAGATATCCACAATGCCTATAATGACTGGGGCGGGGCTAAGTATCCGATGGTGCCGGGACACGAAATCATTGGACGTGTGGTGCATGTCGGGAAGTCGGTGACCAAATTTGCCGTAGGCGATCTCGCCGGGGTTGGCTGCATGGTTGACTCATGCCAGCACTGTAGCGCCTGCGAACAGGGGCTAGAGCAATATTGCGAAGAAGGTAACACGCTCACGTATAACGATATCGATCGTCATGATGGCCTGCATACCTTCGGGGGCTATTCCGACAAGATTGTCGTTACCGAAAAGTTTGTTGTGAAGGTCCCGGAAGGGATAGATTTACGCGGCGCGGCGCCGCTGCTTTGTGCCGGGATCACCACATGGTCGCCGCTGCGTCACTGGCAGGTTGGAGAGGGCAGTAAAGTCGCGGTTGTTGGGTTGGGCGGCCTCGGGCATATGGCCATCAAACTCGCTAACGCATTGGGGGCTGAAGTTACGCTGTTCACGCGTTCGCCAGATAAAGAAGCAGATGCCAGACGTCTGGGTGCCAGTCACGTTGTGCTTTCCACTGACCCTGAGCAGATGAAGGCCGCCGGTAATCAGTTTGATCTGATTATTGATACTGTTCCGTATGTCCACGACCTGAATCCCTATATCCCAACGTTGGCGCTAAGCGGTACGCTGGTGCTGGTTGGCTATCTGGGCGCATTGGATCCTTTCCTGAATACGATTCCACTGATTCTCGGGCGGAAATCCGTCGCGGGTTCGGTTATCGGCGGGATTGCAGAAACGCAGGAAATGTTAGATTTTTGCGGCCAGCACGGTATTACAGCCGATGTCGAAGTGATCAATATTCAGGATATTAATAGCGCCTGGCAGCGGATGTTGAAAAGCGATGTGAAATACCGCTTTGTGATTGATATTGCCTCGCTGAAATAACGCTAAAAAAGACGCGGATTTCCGCGTCTTTACGTTTGTTAGTGTCTCGATGGCGATACTTCAGGATTATCCATATACAGCGTCTGGCTGGGGAAGGCGAAGTCGGCGCCTTTTGTCTGGACTATCGAAATAATTTTCAAATAAACGTCCTGTTGTACCGCAAGCCATTCCTGCCATACGGTAGTTTTCGTGAAGCAGTACACCATGATATTTAACGATGAATCAGCAAATTCATTGAAATAGACCAGTAGAGTTTGTTTCTGGTCTATCCCCGGATGATTTTGCAGCATTTGTCTGACCGCCTCGACAACTGCCCCAATTTTATCGGCATCTTCATATCGTAATCCGATCACCGTTTTGATTCTTCTGTTGGTCATACGCCCTGGATTTTCTACGCTGATTGAGGAGAAAATCGAGTTTGGGACGTACAATGGGCGATGATCGAAGGTGTTTATTTTGGTCATTCGCCAGCCAATTTCTGTCACTGTGCCTTCAATATTACGGTCCGGGGAACGGATCCAGTCACCGATGCTAAACGGTCTGTCGAAATAGAGCATAATGCCGGAGAAAAAATTGCTCAGAATGTCTTTACCTGCCATACCTACAGCGATACCACCGATGCCGCCAAAGGTTAGCAGACCCGATAAGCTCATGCCGAAATGTTCGCCATACAGCAAAATGATGGCGACCACGATGGTAATCTTAATGATCCGCGACAGGATCCTCGCGCTGGTAATATCTCTGCCTTTATTAATCTGCGTCTTTTCAAACTGATTAATCACCAGAAAAAGTTTGATTGTCAGAATCAGCGCAATTAACGAGGTGCAGATGAAATCGACTACGCTGGGAGAGATAAATTTCAGGTTGTAACTCTCGATCACGTTATTGGCAATACTGCCGAAGGTTCCAATGATAATGGCATAGACGAAAAATTGTGCCGCATGAAATATGAACCCTTTGCAACGTCTTTCACCACGATGAAACCAAACGCTCATCAGCACCAGTGCGGTAAAGCAACTGAGAATTACCGTCAAATTAAACGCATTATTCATAAACAGTTCAGCGATCATGATCCTTCCTGGCAGCTCCGTGGTTGCTAAATATCATCTGACATCCCGCTCATCGGATATTTTACGCAGTTTTGGCGCTCAGATCATTAATCAAAGGGCGAGAGAAATAATGCAATCAGCGCTATTTTCAGCGCAATCACGCAGGCGTCACTGATGAAGGGGCGTTATGTAGCAGACAGTAAGCTGATGTCATGGTATTGTTAGCGCAAAGTAACAAGATTTTCATCTGCAAAAGGACAGTACTATGATCATGGCTAAGCTGAAGACAGCGAAGGGACGAAAGTTTTTGTTGTGCCTGCTTGGAGTGTTTATTATCGCAGCGTCGGTAGTCACGCGAGCGACGATCGGCGGCGTTATTGAACAGTATGACATTCCGCTATCCGACTGGACCGCCTCAATGTATGCCATTCAATCTGCAATGATTTGTGTCTACAGCATGGTGTTTACCATTCTGCTTGCCATTCCGCTGGGCATCTATTTTCTTGGTGGCGACGAGAAACACTAAATGTTTATCATGCCGGATGAATATCCATCCGGCATTGTATGGTGCGGTTAGTCGTCTTCGTCGTCATCCAGTTCCACTGGCGTCTGATACTGATCCGGCTTGATAACCAGCAGGTCACAGCGTAGATGATCGATAACCTGCTCAGCAGTATTACCGAGGAACGCGGCAGAGATACCGGTACGTCCGACGGTGCCCAGCACCACGATGCCCGCCTGTAAGTGTTCGGCTAAATCAGGAATAACCTCTTCAGGCAATCCTTTTTCAACGTGCGTTACTTTCTCATCGATACTGAATTTCTGGCGTAATGCCTTCATTGCCAGCAGATGCTGTCCACGAATCGCATCGTTATATACGCTGGGATCAAATTCAGGGAGTTCAATCGCAATGTTGATAGGTGTAACAGGGTAGGCGCCAACCAGATGCACTTCGGTATGGTTAACCTGTTCCGCCAGTTGCAGCGTTTCTTTGACCAGCTTTTCATTAAGCGCGTTGTGATAGGCCTCTTCACTGGCGAGGTTCACCGCAACCAGCGCTTTACCGCCTTCAGGCCACGGCTGGTCTTTAACCATCCACACCGGGCTTGGGCATTTACGCAACAAATGCCAGTCGGTCGGGGTGAAAATTACGGCTTCCAGACGGTCGTGTTGGTGCGCCATTTTTAGCACCAGGTCATGCCTGGCGCTGATGACTTCCTGGATGATGGCTTCAAAGGGGCGGTTGTGCCAGACCACTTTGATCTCAATAGGGATCCCTGCTTCAATGTAGTATTTCGCTTGTTCACGAATCCACGCTGTTCGCTGGCTGATGACACCCTGACGCATTGCCGTACGCTCATCGGGCGACAGCAGGGTAGTCATCTCATAGGAAAAGTCATAGATCGGCAAAAAGGCTTTAATTTTGCCACCAATCCGTTGATGCAAATAAACAGCTCGCCGTAATGCTGGTTGATCGTCCTGGTTCGGGTCGATGACGACCAGCATATTTTTATACATAGCCATACAGGGTCTCCTTACAACTGTCATCGCAGTTTGTAATTAAAAGAGTAACCCAATAATGTGGATTGAAACAGAGGAGAACCTCCTGCCAGATCAATAAATCGGGAAAATTTAGTGATTTGACAGAAGGATAACAGAGATACTTGCAGAACGATTACGCAACGTTACGCGTGTGGCCAGCAAGAACTGCCAGCGCATCGCTATTCTCAATAGTGATGTATTTGCCTTTTACCGCCAGCATACCGCTTTTCTGGAAACGCCCCAGCAGGCGGCTAATAGTTTCAACCGTCAGACCGAGGTAGTTACCGATGTCGCCACGAGTCATGGTCAGACGGAATTCACGAGGCGAGAATCCACGCTGGGCGAAGCGGCGGGACAAATTGTAAATAAAGGCCGCCAGGCGCTCTTCAGCGTTTTTCTTCGACAACAGCAGGATCATGTCCTGGTCGCCTTTGATTTCGCCACTCATCAGACGCATCATCTGTTGACGCAGATTCGGCATTTTGCCGGACAGGTCATCCAGAGTTTCGAAAGGAATCTCACATACCATTGAGGTTTCCAGAGCCTGGGCAAAGCTCGGGTGATGACCGCTGCCAATCGCGTCAAAACCTACCAGGTCACCTGCCAGATGGAAACCGGTGATTTGCTCATCGCCTTGCTCGGTAATGGTATAGCTTTTAATCGTTCCGGAGCGGATAGCATAGAGTGATTTAAGTTCATCACCTGCTTTAAAGAGCGTCTGCCCCTTTTGGATAGGCTTTTTGCGCTCGATGATGTTATCGAGCTGGTCAAGCTCATGCTCGTTAAGTGTGAACGGGATGCAAAGCTGGCTGATGCTGCAATCCTGGCAATGGATAGCACAACCGCCAGACTGAATGCGCCGTATAATTCGCTTTTCCGGGATCATAGGTCTGCTCAAGCCGTAATTGATATTTGTCAATTTTAACATCTTTTTGGTGAGCACGTAAGCCTGAGCTACTCCCAATAGAGAATAATTCAGGCATAACTGGGTTGAATGTTTGTATCTACCTGATTAACCGTACTTTATTTAAGGCTGTATTATGTGGAAGTGTGATGAATAAGGCATTAATTGCCTGGATTCTAGAGTAGTAAATAGCCTTCATGACGCAATAGCCACTCTTTTCGCTGCACACCGCCGGCATATCCAGTCATAGTACCGTTACGCCCAATGACGCGATGACAAGGCACTACAATACTTACCGGGTTTGACCCGTTCGCCGCCCCGACGGCTCTGGCAGCGCCAGGGCGTCCCAGTTGTTCGGCCAGTTGACCATAATGCATGACTTGTCCACAGGGAATGGTACGTAACGCTTGCCAGACTTCACGCTGGAAGGGGGTACCCGCGGTGGCGGTTTCCAGCGTGTCAATAATACTAAGGTTTCCGGCAAAATATTCAGCCAGCTTATCACTCAATCCGCCAGGGTTTTTGGCAGCGATACGCTGATAACCTTCAGCGCGGTAATGAATGTCCAGCAACTGCACCATACGATCGCTGTGTTGATCCCATTCGACCGCGCGCAGACGAAATTGCTCATCACAAATGATCCACAGCGGGCCCAGCGGCGTGGCGATGGTATCTTCCAGTAAGTTCAGCATCCGTTTCTCTCATTGCAACATTACAGGCAAGATGACACATTATCACGCCAGTTATCGTCGCAGCTATACCTCTAAAATGGATATCCGTTTGTTGGAAGTAGATCGCTTCCACTGCGTGAACCTGGTGAATTATTGGAAATAATCGTAAACCGTTGTCGGTATAATAGTGCACGGTTATGATAAGACCCGTCGCAATACGCTGGAGGATGAAACATGAACCTTGATGACGCATCGTTGTTTCTTGACGCGATGGGGGATGTTCAACCGCTGAAAAGCCGCACCGAGGTGCACTGGCAGCCCACACGCAATCTCCGCGCTCCGGCTCGTATTGATACGCTGCAATTGGATAATTTTCTCTCAACGGGTTTTCTCGATATTGTCCCGTTGAGCGTACCATTGGAGTTTCGCCGCGAAGGTTTGCAGCACGGTGTGACTGACAAACTACGAACCGGTAAATATCCGCAGCAGGCGAGTCTCAATCTCGTCCGTCAGCCCGTTGAAACCTGTCGTCAGATGCTCTTCAGTTTTATTCTGCAGGCGCAGCAAGAAGGGTTGCGTAACGTGTTGGTGATACACGGCAAGGGGCGCGACGATAATTCTCATGCCAACATTGTTCGCAGCTATGTAGCGCGTTGGCTGACGGAATTTGAAGATGTACAAGCCTACTGTGCCGCACTGCCGCATCACGGCGGCAGCGGAGCATGCTATGTGGCATTACGTAAAACCGCGCAGGCAAAACAGGAGAACTGGGAGCGTCACGCTAAGCGCAGTCGCTGACCGACATAAACATCAGGCGGCCAGTACCCGGTTCCGCCCTTCGTTTTTGGCTTTGTACAGCGCGTCGTCAACGCGTTTGAATAGCTCATCGATACTTTCATTGGTTTCGTGCCGCGCAACGCCAATGCTGACGGTAAAGCGGGGAAGGCCAGGAAGCGTCACCTTGGCCACCGCCGCGCGTATTACTTCTGCGAGATTAAGGGCAACCTCCAGTGAGGTTCGCGGCAGAAGGAGTACAAACTCTTCACCTCCCCAGCGAAAAATCAGGTCGTCCTTTCTCGCGCAGGACTCCAGCGTTCGCGCCAGAGCGCAAAGCACATCGTCACCTCTTAAATGACCGAAGAGATCGTTAATGCTTTTAAAGCGATCGGTGTCGATTAACAGCAGGCTGTAGTCCTGCGTCAATGACATCGCGTGCGTCTGTTGTGGTTCGGTTACCTGATAAAAATGTCGGCGGTTCAGTAATCCGGTCAGGGCGTCACGCAGGGCCGCTTGTTCGAGTTCCTGCTCCAGCCTTTTTTGTTCGGTAATGTCATGAATGATGCACAGCATGAGCTTATTGCCGTAGATTTCGATCGGTCCGGCATAAGTTTGTACGTGACGTAAGGAGCCATCTGCAAGCTTATGAACAAAATGCAATGGCTTATGACCGCCGGGCAGATGGGCGATTTCATGCATCACTGGTAGGATATGACGGCCCAACATGTTGATTTCCCATGTATGTTTCTGGCACATCACATCATGGCTGTAACCATAAAAATTCAGTGCGCTGAGATTCGCATCGACGATCAAACCATCGCGGGACGGATCGATAAGTAACATCGGCGCCGCATTGGTCTGGAAGAAGCGCGCGTAAAATCCCTGCTTGTTTCGCTGATAGTTCGCAGAACGACTGGCTTTCAATCCCTGCGCGGTCGGTGTTTCAATGCCTTCAAAAATAATGATGTCCCCCATATCCGGGAGCGACTTAATGGACAGGCGACTGGCCATCGCGATTTCCTCACCGTTGCGATAAACCGTGAGAATTTCCACAATAGGGTGATGATTTTTCAAGTCACTGAGATACATGGTTAAATCATTTTGGGCATATGTTGAGAATATGCCTTTTCGCAGTGTAGCAAAACAGGAATCCTGCATTAGCTCCCGTGCAACGGTATTAGCGAACACAAGTTCTTCGGTATGCGGTGAAACAATCCACACCGGAAGAGTTAATAAGTCCAGTGAGTGCAGCGCGGTTATACTCATCGATAATCCCGTTATCTTATCTGCTGTGTTGCCCATTTAATGGCGAATGTTTTTATATTACCGTCTCATAATGTTATTGATTGTCGGTGAGACAAGGGGGTACAACTGGCTTTAGTCTGATGTTGTTATCAGTTCATGCTACAGGCTATGCCAATAATAGTAGACACTATTTTGGTATTTTTACTGTTATCGCTAAAATCTTTGGCAAATAGACTTTCAATTTTTAATGTCAGTGCTGGACGTGATTTAATCATCAATATATTTGAATGAATGGCGCTGGAATCATCAACAAAAATGGTGATCCCCATACACACTGTCGCGCCACCAGATAGCCGCCAGAAGGTAGATCAACGTCGGCCAGAGATCGCCACCTTGCTGTACTCATGCTTTTACAATGTGTATTAGTTAGAACAGAAAAATATTGATATTAATGCGGTAATGCTTATATAAGCATTCATGTTAATTATAATTCTGTACATTTTGTATTCTCTGCGTGCTCACCATCACAATAATCTGATAACAAGCCTGGCAATCATTTTTGGTAGAACAAACCACCAGATTAAGACAAATAATCAGCATCATTCTGTGATTTAAGTAAAAGGGCTGCTGACTCTTATTGAATATTCGCCTTTCGTATCAGGGTAATGGCAATTTGCATGGCAGGTGCTATAAAAAATAATATTCACCTCATTTTCTTGGTAAACAGGGCTAAAATGTTAAATAATATTAGCGTCAGGACTTTTATTGTTTTATTTCTGGTAATAACAGCAGTGGCTCTTAATGTGGTGGAGATAATACTTGCAGCCGGTATTGATGTTATTATTGGCAGCAATTTGGTAAGCTTCATTTCTCTATTATGTCTGTGGTGGTATATGACCAAATATCTGGTGATGCCGATTAATACGGTTAAAAGAAGTATTGAAGAGGTTACGTCCGGAAATCTGGCGATCAGCATTCCAGAATTTGGTAATAACTGCGCGGGTAGACTTATACCAGGCATCAATAGCTTATCAAGTAATATTTCAACACTTGTGAATGAGATCAGGATATCCTCACAAACGGCGATGGCGCTCTCAGAGCAGCTTGCAGAACGCAGTGCTGAGCTTTCAGTGAAAACAGAACAGCAATCCGGAACATTAATGCAGACGGCTGCCAACATGGATGAGATCGCGGTGAATACGCGAAATAATGCTGATAACACGCTAATAGCCAGCGCCCAGGCGACAATTGCTACGCAGTGCGCCCGACAGGGAGGAGAACTAATGGTGCAGGTAGCGGCAAATATGCGTTCAATTACCGAATGCGCGGAGCAGATGACCGAAATTATTACGCTGATAGATGGTATCGCATTCCAGACAAATATTCTGGCATTGAATGCAGCGGTGGAAGCGGCGAGGGCCGGGGAGCATGGAAAAGGGTTTTCCGTTGTGGCTGGTGAAGTAAGGAAGCTGGCGCACCGCAGCGCAGATGCAGCTAAAAATATTAAACAGCTGATTGCCCAAACTCATCAAAATGTTCAGCAAGGCGCAGCTATCGTATGCGAAGCAGAAAAAAATATGCAGGATATCGTCGGGGGCGCCGGACAATTAAACCAGTTGATGGGCGAGATATTAACGACCACCCAGGAGCAGGAGAAAGGGATTATCAGGATCACTCATGCTCTGGCCGAACTGGAGAACGTAACCCAAAGTAATGCCGCCATGGTGGATGAGCTTTCTGATTCCTCGGGCATCCTGAAAAACCAGGTGATTGATCTCCAGTCCCGAACCCATCAATTTCGCTTAAGTAAAACTCTTGAGCCTGCAATACGCCAGCGAGCATAACAGGATCTCTCACCACAAGCGTCGCATTCGTCGGCGCTTTTTCTGTTATCAGAGACTTTTATGAATCATTTCAGCGCAATGGGACAATGAGATATTGCTTAACCCATTCTGACGGCTAGACTATCGAAAAAAGCTGAATGTTTGTGGAGGCGCTGTGGAAGCCATTAAGGGAACGGATGTTAATGTGCCGGATGCCGTGTTTGCCTGGCTGCTGGATGGCCGTGGTGGGGTGAAAACGCTGGAAAATAACGATGTTATCGACGCTCAGCATCCCTGCTGGCTGCATCTTAATTATACCCATTCTGAAAGTGCGCAATGGCTGGCGACCACGCCTCTGCTTCCTAATAATGTGCGTGATGCGCTGGCGGGTGAAAGTACGCGCCCACGTGTAAGCAGAGTCGGGGAAGGTACGTTGATCACGCTGCGTTGTATTAATGGCAGCACCGACGAGCGACCTGACCAACTGGTCGCTATGCGCTTGTATATGGATGAACGTCTGATTGTCTCAACGCGCCAGCGCAAAGTACTGGCACTGGATGATGTGGTCAGCGATCTCCAGGAAGGTACAGGGCCGGCTGACTGCGGTAGCTGGCTGGTGGATGTCTGCGATGCGTTAACCGATCATGCCAGCGAGTTTATCGAGCAACTGCACGACAAGATTATAGACCTGGAAGATAACCTGCTCGATCAGCAAATCCCCCCGCGCGGATTCCTGGCATTACTGCGCAAGCAACTGATTGTGATGCGCCGCTATATGGCGCCTCAGCGCGATGTCTATGCGCGCCTGGCGAGTGAGCGTTTAGCCTGGATGACCGACGATCATCGGCGACGGATGCAGGATATCGCCGACAGGTTGGGAAGAGGGCTGGATGAGATAGACGCCTGTATCGCCCGGACCGGTATCATGGCGGACGAAATTGCGCAGGTTATGCAGGAGTCTCTGGCGCGCCGAACCTATACAATGTCCTTGATGGCGATGGTTTTCCTACCCAGTACATTTTTAACCGGACTGTTTGGCGTTAACCTCGGTGGTATCCCCGGCGGCGGCTGGCAGTTTGGTTTCTCATTTTTCTGTATTCTGTTAGTGGTCCTGATTGGTGGTGTTACTTTATGGTTGCATCGTAGTAAATGGTTGTAACAACAACATTTTTTAGTGGCTTTTGCGCATGAAAACGGCCAGGTTTTTGAGCGAAGTCAATAAACCATCTACCTATTCGGGGCAATATCTCACTCGCAGGTGAATGCAACGTCAAGCGATGGGCGTTGCGCTCCATATTGTCTTACTTCCTTTTTTGAATTACTGCATAGCACAATTGATTCGTACGACGCCGACTTAGATTAGTCGGCTTTTTTTTGCCTGCAGGAAATCAGCGTCTACCCTAAAAGAGTCAACCTGATGACTGGAGGGCTATATGACCTGTCTGATTGCAATGCTACAGTGGCAAGTACCAAACGCTGATTCGCTACCCACCGACCCGGTTCCTGTTCCCGATCCACTACCTCGTCCGCAGCCGATGCCGGATCCGCCACCGGATGAGGAGCCGATTAAATTGTCGCATCGCGGGCGCAGATCTGCGAGGATACGCGCCTGCTGAATGTGAGTTTTTACCGCGAGATTAAATTGTGACCGCTTTTTCAACCCTGAATGTTTTACCTGCCGCCCAACTCGAGAACCTCAACGAGCTGGGCTACCTTGAAATGACGCCTGTTCAGGCTGCTGCGTTACCGGCAATCCTGGCGGGGAGGGATGTTCGCGTGCAGGCTAAAACCGGCAGTGGCAAAACGGCTGCTTTTGGTCTGGGGTTGTTGCAGCATATTGATGCCGCGCTGTTTCAGACGCAGTCTCTGGTGCTGTGCCCAACGCGTGAGCTTGCCGACCAGGTGGCAGGGGAACTGCGTCGTTTAGCGCGCTTTCTGCCCAATACCAAGATCTTAACCCTGTGCGGCGGCCAGCCCTTTGGCGCACAGCGTGACTCCCTGCAACATGCGCCACATATTATTGTCGCCACGCCGGGGCGTTTACTTGACCACCTGCAAAAAGGCACCGTTTCTCTGGAGGCGCTGAATACGCTGGTGATGGATGAAGCCGACCGTATGCTGGATATGGGTTTTAGCGACGCGATTGATGAGGTGATCCGCTTTGCGCCTGCATCACGTCAGACCTTGCTTTTTTCTGCGACCTGGCCGGAGGCGATTGCCGCCATCAGCGGCCGGGTACAGAAAGATCCGCTAACGATCGAAATTGATACGGTTGATGCGCTGCCAGCCATTGAACAGCAGTTTTTTGAAACGTCCAGCCACGGCAAAATTCCGTTGCTGCAAAAATTGCTCAGCCAGCACCAGCCTGCATCCTGTGTGGTTTTTTGTAATACCAAAAAAGATTGTCAGGCCGTATGCGATGCACTGAATGCGGCGGGGCAAAGCGCACTCTCATTGCATGGCGATCTTGAACAGCGCGATCGCGATCAGACGCTGGTACGTTTTGCCAACGGCAGCGCACGTGTACTGGTCGCTACCGATGTGGCCGCGCGTGGTCTGGATATCAAGTCGCTGGAACTGGTGGTTAACTTCGAACTGGCGTGGGATCCGGAAGTTCATGTCCATCGTATTGGCCGTACCGCTCGCGCTGGCAACAGCGGTCTGGCGATTAGTTTCTGCGCGCCGGAAGAAGCCCAACGTGCCAATATCCTGGCTGAAATGCTGCAGCTAAAACTGAACTGGTTGCCTGCGCCGGGCAATGGTTCAATTCTGCCGCTGAACGCTGAGATGGCCACGTTATGCATTGATGGCGGTAAAAATGCTAAAATGCGTCCCGGCGATGTTCTGGGCGCTCTGACCGGTGATATTGGTCTGGCTGGCGCTGATATCGGCAAAATCGCCGTCCATCCGGCGCATGTTTACGTCGCTGTTCGCCAGACTGTGGCGCATAAGGCATGGAAACAATTGCAAAACGGTAAGATTAAAGGCAAGACCTGCCGCGTTCGTTTATTGAAATAAATACGCGTTGGAGCGCCTGATGGCGCTCCGTTTATCCGGCATGATAAGTTACTTCACTTCCACCACGTTCAGGCGCAGTTCATCCAGTTGGGTATCATCCTCTTCTGGCTGCCAGCCCGCGGGTTGCAGCGGGATCTCTTCGCGGTCAAACGCTAAATCACCACCGTCCACCACCTCTGAACCGTGTTTAATGCCTTTAAAATCGAACAGATTGATATCACTCAAATGAGAAGGCACAACGTTCTGCATTGCGCTGAACATGGTTTCAATGCGGCCTGGATAGCGTTTGTCCCAGTCGCGCAGCATATCAGCGATGACCTGACGTTGCAGATTAGGCTGGGAGCCGCACAGGTTACACGGAATAATCGGGAAACCTTTCGCTTCGGAGAAACGCTCAATATCTTTCTCACGGCAGTAGGCCAGTGGACGGATCACGATGTGCTTACCGTCATCGCTCATCAGCTTCGGCGGCATACCTTTCATTTTCCCGCCGTAGAACATGTTTAAAAACAGCGTTTGCAGGATGTCATCACGATGGTGGCCGAGCGCAATCTTGGTGGCGCCTAACTCGGTTGCCGTGCGGTACAGAATGCCGCGACGCAGGCGAGAGCATAGCGAGCAGGTCGTTTTGCCTTCAGGAATTTTATCTTTGACGATCCCGTAGGTGTTTTCTTCGACGATTTTATACTCAACACCCAACTGTTGCAGATACTCCGGCAGAATATGCTCGGGGAAGCCGGGTTGTTTCTGATCGAGGTTAACCGCAACTAAGGAAAAACTGATCGGGGCGCTTTGCTGCAAATTACGCAGGATCTCCAGCATGGTATAGCTGTCTTTCCCTCCGGAAAGGCACACCATAATGCGATCGCCGTCTTCGATCATATTGAAGTCGGCAATCGCTTCGCCCACGTTGCGACGCAGACGTTTTTGCAATTTGTTCAGGTTGTATTGTTCTTTCTTGCTAATATCTTGATTTTGCGACATTTAATAGAGGCTCAATTCATAGTGTGGCATCAGAAGAGTATGCATCACGCCGGATAGTCCGGCAAAAGAAGTCTGATATAAAAACCGTGGCGTGTATGGTACGGATAAGCGGGAAAAATGTCAGCACATTTAGGACAGGAATCGAGGGGTATGAAGGGTAAAACAAAAAGCCCGCCACGATGTGCGGGCCAGACAGCTTAGCGGACAACCAGAACTGAACACTCAGCATGACGCACCACGGCCGCGGCGTTAGAGCCCAGCAGGTAAGTGGTGATGTCAGGTCGGTGAGAAGCGATAATGACCATATCAGCCGGTAATTTTTTAGCCATCTCCAGAATTTTATCTTTCGGCGCACCTTCCGCGACATGAACGTGCACTCTGTCCGTTGGGATATTGAACTTCTTGATAATCTCTTCCAGTTGAGATTTCGCTTCGGCTTTCAGATCGTCCATGGCCGGCAACTCTGCCGAGTAGGCCAGTCCCAGGGAAGCGTAATAGGGCAGTGACGGAATAACGGTCAAAAAATGGACCTGCGCATCGTCAATTTTTGCTTCTGCTTCAACATGGGCAATAACGCGTTGAGTTAATTCTGAGTCTGAAATATCGATGGGTACAAGAATCGTTCTGTTCATAAAACCTCCTGTTTAAGTATCCATCTAAAGCTTACCGCGTAATGGCACTTTATGTACAATGACAAAGATCACATTTTGGCATCACTTTATTTTGATTTCAGGGAATTTTCCTTTTATTACCCCATCATAAAATCGACCTTTAGAGACTACGCTCAGGAAATCACGAAAAATACGGGCAGGCACATGCTGGTATTGCAGCGTAGACAATTGATGAAAGCGAATTTCAAGCGTGCAGGAGGATTCGTCATAACCGACGGATGCAATACGGGATGATTTTACAGGGTGATGATTCATTGCAGGTATCCTCTACTACAGGTCTTTATGCAATATATCATCTATCAGGGATGTGTTTTGAAGCAACAGATATAATGTTTTGATCTGGATAAAACAGAATTGCGATAACAGAAAGAAAACCCGCCGTTGCCGGCGGGCTGACAAAATTAGAACTGGTAAACCATACCCAGAGCTACAACGTCATCGGTAGAGATGTCAGCGTGATCTTTGTTGTAGAAGCTATCGTCTTCATCCAGCAGGTTGATTTTGTAGTCAACGTAGGTGGAGAAGTTTTTGTTGAAGAAGTAAGTTGCACCTACAGAAGCATATTTAACCAGATCTTTATCATCGTTACCATTTACAGTCGCCAGGTCCTTACCTTTAGACATCAGGAAAGACACTTCCGGACGCAGGCCAAAGTCGAACTGATACTGTGCAGTGACTTCGAAGTTCTGAGTCTTATTGGCGATACCATCTTTACCGTATGGGGTCATATTACGGGTTTCGGAATACATGGTTGCCAGATAGATGTTGTTCGCATCGTATTTCAGACCAGCAGTCCAAGCATCAGCTTTGTCGCCACCAGCATTATAGGAATTAATCTGCTCGTTAGTACGGTCAGAAGAGGTATAGGCTGCACCGAAGCTTACGCCCATGCCCAGATCATAGGTTGAGGAGATACCGAAACCGTCCCCATTGTCATAGCGCTTATCGCCATCTTTGCGGTTATTAGTACCTACATCGTCATTCAGGCTTTGGTTTTCGTTTTTACCCTGATATTGCAGTGCAAAGTTCAGGCCGTCAACCAGACCGAAGAAATCGTTGTTACGGTAAGTAGCAACACCATTCGCACGGCCAGTCATAAA
Organism: Citrobacter sp. Cc139; assembly: GCF_030334645.1. Lineage (NCBI taxonomy): Bacteria > Pseudomonadati > Pseudomonadota > Gammaproteobacteria > Enterobacterales > Enterobacteriaceae > Citrobacter > Citrobacter sp. Cc139. The sequence continues at coordinate 397,561 of NZ_JAOWDM010000082.1, read as the reverse complement.
GTTATCTGCCTGGGTGTAGGAGTCACCACCGAATTCTGGCAGCATATCGGTCCAGGCTTCTACATCGTACAGTACGCCGTAGTTACGACCGTAGTCGAATGAGCCGTAATCGCCAACTTTAATACCTGCGAAGGCCAGACGAGTCCAGGAATCGCCTTTATCGTCGCCTTCAGTACCGTTAGCCTGAATCTGATATTCCCACTGGCCGTAGCCGGTGATCATATCGTTAACCTGAGTTTCACCTTTGAAACCCATACGCATATAAGTCTGATCGCCATCTTTAGAAGAGTCGTCAGAGAAGTAGTGCAGGCCGTCTACTTTGCCATACAGGTCTAACTTGTTACCATCTTTGTTATAAATTTCAGCAGCGTGAGCCGCGCCTGCAGCCAGCAGGGCAGGAATTACGAGAGCCAGTACTTTTCTGTTCATTGAAATAATCCTTTAGTTTTTTTATTAACCTGTGACTACCCATGTAGGGAGTAAAAGCATGCTAAAGGAGAAGTTCCGTAAACAGATAAATATGAATTGTTACGTCTTAAGTAAAACCTTAAATAAATAATTCTACAGAAACAGTGATAATTATTATGAATGTATGGATTTAATATATATAAAATAAAAATTATACAAGTGAATTTTGTTGAGCTATTCTGCGCGTGTTATATGCCTTTATTGTCACGTTTTATTTTTTCGTTGTCGTATTGATAGCCAATATTAATTAGCCAGCGAATAAATTGACAAGCCCGAACAACTGTTCGGGCTTTTTTTTCGTTCCACTTTAATAGTGATCTAAACGTATTACTCGGTTCCGCTCTTTTCCGCTTTACCTGCCAGTTGCGCCAGGAAATCGTAGCGTTTTTGCAGATCGGCTGTTGCGTCTTTCCACAGCTGTTCAGCGACTTCAGGCTGTTGGGCATTTAAGCGGCGGAAGCGTTGCTCGTTAAGTAAAGTTTCAGCCAAAGCATCTGATGGCGGGCGAGAATCCAGCGCCAGCGGCAGTTTACCTTCGTCAGCACGACGCGGATCAAAGCGATACAGCGGCCAGAACCCGGTTGCCGTGAGCTGACGCATCTGATCGTGGCTCAACGCGAGATCATAACCATGCTCCTCACAAGGGCTATACGCGATAATCAGCGACGGCCCCGGATAGGACTCTGCTTCCTGAATAGCTTTCACCGTCTGGTTCAACTGGGCGCCCAGGGAAATCTGCGCGACATAAACATGCCCGTACATCATCATACTGACGCCAAGATCTTTACGAGCCTTACGTTTGCCGTGCTCCCCAAATTTAGTGACAGCCCCGAGAGGCGTGGCTTTTGACGCTTGCCCACCCGTGTTGGAGTAACACTGGGTATCCAGCACCAGAATATTGACGTTCTCGGTCAGGCTAAGAACGTGATCCAGCCCGCCGAAGCCAATATCGTAGGCCCAGCCATCGCCGCCAATCAGCCAGATGGATTTCTCAACCAGCGCGTCGGCATCGGTTAACAACTGCTGTGCGCCTTCGACATCTTTCAGGTGCTCGCGCAGGGCCGCGACTTGCTCACGACGGACCTCCGGCGTGGCTTCTGCGTGCAAAGCGTCATTGAGTTCAGCCGGGATGTTATCGGCAAACTGCTCCAGCAGACGCATAACGCGCGCCCGGTGTTGATCCACCGTCAGACGGAAGCCCAGACCAAACTCGGCGTTATCTTCAAACAGCGAGTTTGCCCATGCTGGCCCACGCCCATTGGCATCGGTGGTGTATGGCGTTGAGGGCAGGTTACCGCCATAAATTGATGAACACCCGGTGGCATTCGCAATCAACATGCGGTCACCGTACAACTGCGTAAGCAGTTTGATATACGGCGTTTCACCACAGCCTGAGCAGGCGCCGGAATATTCAAATAGCGGTGTAATCAATTGCGAGGTGCGAATATCAATACGTTCCAGTTTGGTGCGATCAATCTCCGGCAGATCGAGGAAGAAGTCATAGTTAACTTTTTCTTCTTCGACATGCTCAAGGCGCGACATCATATTGATGGCTTTGATCTCAGGATTTTGGCGATCTTTCGCCGGGCACACTTCGACGCACAGATTACAACCGGTGCAATCTTCAGGCGCAACCTGCAGGACATATTTCTGGCCGCGCATATCGCGTGATTTCACATCCAGAGAATGCAGGCTGGCAGGGGCGTTTTCCATCGCTTCTGGGGAAACCACCTTGGCGCGGATAGCCGAGTGCGGGCAGGCGGCAACGCAGTGGTTACATTGCGTACACAGCTCTTCTTTCCAGATTGGGATCTCTTCGGCGATATTGCGTTTTTCCCAACGCGTAGTCCCCATTGGCCAGGTACCGTCCGGCGGCAGCGCGGAAACGGGCAGCGCATCGCCCAGACCGGCAAGCATTGCTGCGGTGACGGTTTTCACGAAATCGGGTGCGGCATCAGAAACCACCGGTGGGCGGTTGGCGCTATGCGGATCAACAGGCTGCAGGGCCACTTCGGCGACGGATTCACGCGCCAGAGCCAGCGCCTGCCAGTTACGTTCGACCAGATCCTGGCCTTTGCTGCTGTAGCTTTTCGCAATCGCCCCCTGCAACTCTGCCAGCGCGCTGTCGCCTGGTAAAATTTGCGTCAGGTGGAAGAACGCCATTTGCATCACGGTGTTTATACGCGCCGCCAGACCACACTCACGGGCGATTTTAGCCGCATTAATCACGTAGAAACGGGCTTTCTTCTGATTCAGCACCGCCTGAACTTCCTGCGGCAGACGCGCCCAGACTTCATCCACACTGTATGGGGTATTAAGCAGGAATATACCGCCAGGTTTCAGGCGTTCGGCCATCTGGTACTTATCGATAAATTGCAACTGGTGGCAGCCGACAAAATCGGCTTGTGAAACCAGATACGCTGAACGAATGGGGTGCTCACTGACGCGCAGGTGGGAGACGGTCAGGCCGCCTGCTTTTTTCGAGTCATACACGAAATAACCCTGCGCATACCATGGCGTAGAGTTACCGATAATCTTGATATTGTTTTTGGTGGCCGACACGCTGCCATCGCTACCCAGACCGTAAAACAGCGCTTCGAGCTTAGCGGTGCCGGGCAGGGTGTTTTCCGGCAACGGCAATGACAGATTGGTGACATCATCATAGATACCGACCGTGAAGCGTGGTTTAGGTTTCGTGCTATTCAACTCATTAAAGACCGCCATGACGCAGTCGGGGCCAAACTCTTTGGACGAAAGACCATAGCGTCCGCCAATCACACGCGGTAAGGTTTCTCGTTCGCCACAGTTAAAAGCTTCCGCCAGCGCGGTCATGACATCCAGATATAATGGTTCTGCCTGCGCGCCGGGTTCTTTGGTGCGATCCAGAACGGCGATGCTGCGCGTGCTTTCCGGCAGTGCGCGCAGTAAATGTTTGGCGGAGAAGGGGCGGAACAGACGGACTTTCAGTACGCCAACTTTCTCGCCATGCGCCATCAACTCTTCGACGACTTCTTCACTGGTGCCAATCGCCGAGCCCATTAAAATAATGACGCGTTCTGCCTGCGGATGACCGTAATATTCAAATGGCTGGTACTGGCGACCCGTAGCCGCGGCGAAGTCGTTCATCGCCTGCTCTACGTGATCGTAAACCGCGTTGTACCATGGGTTTGTCGCTTCGCGTGACTGGAAATAGGTGTCCGGATTCGCTGATGTACCGCGGATAACCGGATGCTCTGGATTTAGCGCCCGAGCGCGGTGAGCATCGATCTCCGCCTGAGGCATCAGTCCGAGGATGGTGCTATCAGCCAGCGGCACAATTTTATTGATTTCATGAGATGTACGGAATCCATCAAAGAAATGAATAAACGGAACCCGGCTTTTCAGGGTCGCCATTTGTGAAATCAGCGCAAAATCCTGCGCTTCCTGCACGCTACTGGCGCACAGCATCGCGCATCCGGTTTGGCGTACAGCCATCACATCGGAATGATCGCCAAAGATCGATAACGCGTGCGTGGCAATAGTTCGCGCTGCAACGTGCAGTACAAACGGGGTCAACTGACCGGCCAGTTTGTACAGCGTTGGGATCATCAACAGCAAACCCTGTGATGAGGTAAACGACGTAGAGAGCGCACCGGTCTGCAACGCGCCGTGAACGGTCGCAATCGCACCGCCTTCCGACTGCATTTCTACGACGCGAGGGATATCTCCCCACACGTTTTTAAGCCCGTTTCCGGCCCAGGCATCGGCCTGTTCCGCCATCGTCGAACTGGGCGTAATCGGGTAGATGGCGATAACCTCGCTGGTACGAAATGCGACCGAAGCAACCGCACCATTACCGTCAATTGTTTGCATACTGACACCCTTACATTGCGCAAAAAGAGGGACACGCGTAAGCGTTGCGAGTCCTGTAATTATCCTTCTATTTTAGCAAAAGCCATTCAGGCGCATTTTCGCTTTTGTGTCCCTGGAATTATGAGAATGAATGGTTTGATCAAAGGAGCAGCCAAAAAATTGCCAGAAAATGTAAACAGCGCGCATAAATGCGTGGTTTGCCTCTCGACGGCGGTGTCTCTGCTGCCTATTATTTATGGCTGTGTCGTTTGGTTAATCTTCAGAGGGGAGTAAGATGCGCGCAGCGTTTTGGGTAGGGTGTGCCGCGTTATTATTATCGGCGTGTAGCAGTGAACCTGTTCAGCAGGCAACGGCAGCACATGTCGCACCGGGCATGAAGGCAGCAATGTCCAGTTCTGGAGAAGCAAATTGCGCCATGATTGGTGGTTCGCTCTCCGTTGCCCGTCAACTGGATGGCTCAGCCATCGGGATGTGCGCGCTACCCAACGGCAAACGCTGTAGTGAGCAGTCGCTTGCCGCCGGAAGCTGTGGGAGCTATTGAGCCTGCGCGTTCATTACATTAAATCCGCAAGTTTATACGTCAGCGTTTGTTCTGCTGTCGCCAGTGTCAACTGGTCAGCAGTCAAATCTACCTGTGCGCCTTGCTTAAACATTTCGCTGACGATACCGTCGAGCGCGTTAAGCTGTGGATCGGCGCACATCATGCGGGTCATCGCCATATCTTTCACCTTCAACTCGCCGTCGGACAACTTGCCCTGACCGTGGAATTGATTACACATCTTTCCCGATACCGTCATGTTTTCGCCAAAACTTAATTCGGGTGGGTTGTTGGCGACGGTAACGGCTTTACCATTCACGCTCTGCAAAACGAAACGGTGATGCTGTAACTGGTCGCGATTGACGGAAACGTTTCCATTACTCACACAGCCAGCCATCAGCGTGCTGAGGGCAATCAACGTGACAACTTTTTTCATTAACATTCTCTAATTTCGTGACCGGAATACATTCAATATGATAATGATACTGACTGTTTTATCATCGGCAATTGTCTGAAAATGCCCCCCTTAAATCAGGGGAGCACAGGGATTAAAAGAGGGCGTTTGGACAGGTTTCGCCTTTGGAGATTTGTTCCAGGTTTTGCAGTGTCGTTTCAGAAATGCTGGTCAACGCTTCGGCGGTCAGAAACGCCTGATGCCCGGTAAACAGCACGTTATGGCAGGCTGACAGGCGACGGAACACATCATCCTGAATCACATCATTGGATTTATCTTCAAAGAACAGATCGCGTTCGTTTTCATACACATCCATTCCCAAAGAGCCAATTTTCTGGTTTTTCAGGGCATCGATAGCCGCCTGTGAATCGATCAGCGCTCCGCGACTGGTGTTAATAATCATCACGCCGTTTTTCATTTGCTCAAAGGCTTCCTGATTGAGCAGATGATAATTTTCCGGCGTTAACGGACAGTGCAGGGAGATAACGTCGGACTCAGCAAACAGCGTTTTAAGATCGACATATTCCACGCCTAATTCCAGAGCAGCGGCGCTTGGGTAGGGATCGAACGCCAGCAGGCGCATACCAAAACCTTTCAGGATCCGTAGCGCAGCAATACCGATTTTACCGGTACCAATCACCCCGGCCGTTTTGCCATACATGGTAAAGCCGGTCAGCCCTTCAAGAGAGAAGTTGGCATCACGGGTACGTTGATACGCGCGATGAATACGGCGGTTCAGGGTCATCATCATGCCAATCGCATGCTCAGCGACGGCTTCAGGCGAATAGGCCGGGACGCGTACCACCTGCAGACCCAGCTCTTTTGCCGCGTCGAGATCGACGTTATTGAATCCGGCGCAGCGCAGGGCGATATATTTCACACCCAGCTTTTTGAGTTCTTCCAGAACCGGTCGGCTGCCATCGTCGTTGACGAAGATGCATACAGCTTCGCAACCATGGGCTGTTTTAGCTGTTTTCTCCGTCAGCAGAAAGTCAAAAAATTCAAGTTCAAAACCAAAAGCCTCGTTAACCTGCTGCAGATACTTTTTGTCGTACTGTTTTGTACTATAGATGGCGAGTTTCATAAGACTTTCTCCAGTGATTTTGACGTCACATTAATCCAATTAAAATTATTTTACAAAATTTAAAAAGTTATTGATAGCCATAGAAGTAATGAATGTTTAAAGCGTATCTTTTGTTAGTGTGGGCAGGTTACGCGATTTCAACAACTGGATATTTTCCATTCGCTGAGCAGGTAGTGTGGGTAAAAAGCCAGGTGATTCACATTCAGACAGCTACGCTTATACAGGTAGCAGATATCGGGAGGAGTTATGCTAACTCACTCTGAAGCAAAACGATGGGCCACCTTAATGCTTAAGGCGGCTTTATGCGATGGAATGAAACCTGAAGAAATTTCCCGCCAGGTGCATCTTGTCTGTGATCATCATGGCAAGGAGTGTCTTGAAGAACTTATAGAAGAAATACTGATAGAGGCTGGTCGGATAGGACCTAAACATAGCGATGGACAACTGAACCATCATTGAGTCCGAATCCACGCGCTACTGTGTTGGAATCATTCCTGACGGCATGTGTAACAGCGTGCCACATAGCGCTGTTATCTGTCCTTAATGTGGGCATATGCAGTTAAACATGCCACAATACAGGCCTAAACCGGCTTAAATTTTGCTAATTCAGGATATTAACTACCCATGAAGGGTAAATATAAAGCCGTTCTGGCACTCCTCTTATTATTGATTCTCGTGCCGCTGACGCTGGTGATGACGCTTGGCCTGTGGGTCCCGACCCTGGTGGGCGTCTGGTTACCTGTGGGGACACGTATCGCGCTGGATGAGAGTCCACGGCTGACACGGCATGGGCTGCATATCCCGGAACTCCGCTATCTGGTCGATGATTGCCCGCTGGCGCGCATTACTCAGGCGGACCTGTCCCATCCCAGCCGCTGGTTGCTCAATGTCGGGACAATTGAGCTGGATTCCGCTTGCCTGGCCAAATTACCGCAGACACAAGCGTCTCCGGTAGCACCCAAAACGCTGGCTGAATGGCAATCGATGCTGCCCAATACCTGGATTAACATCGACAAACTTATTCTCTCTCCCTGGCAGGAATGGCAGGGGAAACTGTCGCTTTCGCTAACGCCCTCTACTCAGCAACTGCGCTACCAGGGGGAAAAGGTTAAATTCCAGGGGCGGCTGCACGGGCAAAATCTCACGGTAAATGAGCTGGATGTCGCTGCATTTGAAGGGCAACCGCCGGTAAAACTTGTCGGTGAATTTACCATGCCGCTGGTTCCTGATGGGTTACCGGTGAGCGGTCATGCCGTTGCGACGCTGAACTTGCCGCAGGAGCCTACGCTTGTGGACGCCGAACTGGAGTGGCAAAAAAACAGCGGACAACTGATCGTCATGGCGCGCGATAGTGCCGATCCGCTGCTCGATCTTCCGTGGGAAATAACCCGCCAGCAGTTGACCATCAGCGACGGTCGCTGGAACTGGCCTTATCAGGGATTCCCGTTAAGCGGACGGCTGGGCATGAAAGTTGAAAACTGGCAGGCCGGGCTGGAAAACGCCGTGGTGAGTGGGCGGCTGAACGTTTTGACGCAAGGCGATGCAGGCAAAGGAAACGCTGTTTTAACGCTGGGGCCGGGTAAGCTGGGTGTCGATAACAACGAGATGCCGTTACAGCTGATCGGCGAAGCGAAACAGGGCGATCTGATCTTCTACGCGAAATTACCCGCCAAACTCACCGGTAGCCTGAACGATCCGCAACTGGCGTTTGAGCCAGGGGCGCTGTTGCGTTCGCGGGGGCGGGTAATTGATTCGCTGGATATTGACGAGATTCGTTGGCCGCTGGCGGGCGTAAAGGTAACACAACGCGGTGTGGATGGTCGTCTACAGGCTATTTTGCGTGCGCATGAAAACCAGATGGGGGGCTTTGAACTGCACCTGGATGGTCTGGCAAATGATTTTCTTCCTGATGCTGGTCGTTGGCAATGGCGCTACTGGGGCGAAGGCAGCTTTACGCCGATGCATGCCCGCTGGGACGTGGCGGGTAAGGGAGAGTGGCATGACAACACGCTGAAGCTCTTTGATCTCTCCACCGGATTTGACCACTTGCAATACGGCACCATGACGGTGGAAAACCCACGCCTGGTAATGGACGAACCGATCGTATGGGTACGGGACGCGACCAAACCGACGTTTAGCGGCGCACTGTCACTGGACGCAGGAAAAACCGTCTTCACCGGCGGAAGCGTCTTACCTCCCTCAACGCTAAAGTTCAGCGTGGAAGGCAGCGACCCGACGATTTTCCAGTTCAAGGGCCAGCTTCACGCAGGGGCGATTGGCCCCGTACAGCTAAATGGCCGTTGGGACGGGATCCGTCTGCGCGGACAGGCCTGGTGGCCAAAACAATCACTCACCGTGTTCCAGCCGCTGCTCCCGCCTGACTGGAAAATGAAACTGCGTGCAGGTGATCTCTATGCGCAGGTCGCATTCTCGGCCGCACCGGAACAGGGTTTTGAAGCGGGCGGTCATGGGGTATTAAAAGGCGGTAGCGCCTGGATGCCTGATAACCAAATTAATGGCGTCGATTTTATCTTGCCGTTTCGGTTTAGCGAAGGCGCATGGCAGTTGGGTACGCGTGGGCCTGTTTCATTGCGTATTGCGGAAGTCGTGAATCAGGTGACGGCGAAAAATATTACTGCCGATCTGCAGGGAGCGTACCCCTGGAGTGAAGGCAATCCGTTACTGCTGAGCGATGTCAGCGCCGAACTGCTGGGAGGCAAAGTCATCATGCGGCAACTGCGGATGCCACAGCACGACCCGGCCTTATTACGGGTGCAGAATATCTCCTCCAGCGAGCTTATTAGCGCGGTTAACCCCAAGCAGTTCGCTATGTCGGGTCCGGTCAGCGGCGCGTTGCCATTATGGTTGGATAACGAAAAGTGGATCATCAAAGACGGCTGGTTAACCAACCCAGGTCCGATGACGCTGCGTATAGATAAAGACACGGCGGATGCCGTCGTTAAAGATAATATGGCGGCTGGCGCGGCAATTAACTGGCTGCGCTATATGGAAATAACCCATTCCTGGACGAAAATAAACCTGGATAACCTGGGTGTCTTAACGATGCAGGCAACCGTTACTGGCAATAGCCGGGTAGATGGCAAAGTGGGGACGGTTAATTTGAATTACACCCACGAGGAAAACGTCTTTACGCTATGGCGCAGTTTGCGTTTTGGCGACAATTTACAGGCTTGGCTTGAGCAAAATGCAACGCTGCCGGAAACCCATTGCCTGGAAGGCAAGGAATGTGAGGAACAACAATGAAAACGTTAGCCGCCATGCTGGGGTTGCTGGCTTCATCTCTGGTGGTAGGTTGTACCCCGAGAATCGAAGTGGCTGCGCCAAAAGAGCCGATCACGATTAATATGAACGTCAAAATCGAACATGAGATTCATATCAAAGTTGATAAAGACGTCGAGAGCTTATTGAAATCGCGCAGCGATCTGTTCTGAGGTAATGATGAAAAAACAGCTTGCAGCGATCCTGGTGGCGCTGAGTTTTATCACCAGCAATGCATGGGCGTTGACCCTGAATGAAGCCAGAACTCAGGGGCGAGTGGGGGAAACACTCAATGGTTATCTGGTGGCATTACAAACCGATGCTGAAACGCAGGCGCTGGTGAGTGAGATTAATAAGGCGCGAAGCGCCAGTTATCAGCAGCTGGCTGAGAGCAATAATATTCCGCCAGAGGAAGTGGCAAAAATGGCCGGACAAAAGTTAGTCGCTCGCGCTAAACCGGGGGAGTACGTGCAAGGTATTAATGGTAAGTGGTTGAGGAAAGAATAATCATTTCTGAACGCCACTGGAGGAATGGTATTACAAGTGGAGGATCCTTCCGGATGATTCATCGACATCGCAATAGTTGCCACACGGCATCAAACGGATGTTGATATAGTTCAACACCGGTCGCGTCGTGGAGTGAAATCATGTGGCTTCTCAAATGGTATGTCTGGAATCGTTGGGTATTCAAGCTATTAAGCCGGGATGTCGCGGAGCCGGAACAATTTTTACTTCATTGCTGGGAAGAAAATCTGGCGAAGTGCAGGGAGTATGCCACCATCTGGCGTGATATTAATCGCATTCACGGCAAGCAGGTACATGTGCGGGCAAAGAAGTAAGTACCGAGAATCCCTCCCACCGGATGGTGAGAGGGTGAATTATCAGGCAGCAACCACGCTGTCGATAGCGGCTTTCGCATCGGACTGGGCTTTAGATGCCACTTCCGGGCCGTAAGCGATACCTTCAGCAAAGACCACGTTCACGTCGGTGATACCGATAAAGCCCAGGAACACGTTCAGATACGGTGTGATCAGGTCAGTCGGCGTATCTTTATGAATACCCCCACGGCTGGTCAGCACCACTGCGCGTTTACCGGTCACCAGACCTTCCGGACCTTTCTCGGTGTAGCGGAAGGTCACGCCGGCACGGGCAATCAGGTCAAAGTAGTTTTTCAACTGCGTCGGAATGTTGAAGTTATACATCGGCGCGGCGATAACAATCACATCATGCGCTTTCAGCTCAGCGATCAATTCGTCAGACAGCGCCAGCGCTTCTTGCTGACGCGGCGTCAGCGGCGCATCGCTTGGGCGCAGCGCACCCACCAGTTCGCCATCCAGTACCGGAACAGGGTTTGCAGCCAGGTCGCGGACGGTGATTTCATCAGCAGAGTGCTTTTCACGCCACTGTTCAACAAAATAATCAGACAACTGACCAGACTGAGAGTACCCTGCCAGAATACTGGATTTAAGAACTAATACCTTGCTCATGGGTGTTTCCTTTTATGTGTTTGAAGGGGTAGTGCCCCGTTGCTTGTTGACACTTTATTCACAATCCTGTCGCAGTGATAGCGCAATATATCGAATCCTATGTTCGAAATTATTGAACAACACATGAAAAGCCCCGATGTGGTACTCTATATCTATCATCTAAAAGAGATTTAACCCGGCAGAAGGCTGCCTTTTAACGCTATGACAGAACAACCAAAATTAACCTTCACCATGTTGCAGCAACAGCTGGACTCGCTGATGCTGCGTGACAGACTGCGTTTTACCCGCCGTTTGCACGGCGTGAAGAAGGTTAAAAATCCTGATGCACAACAGGCCATTTACCAGGAGATGGCAAAAGAGATCGAGCAGGCAGCCGGTAAAGTTGTGCTGCGTGAAGCGGCGCGTCCGGTCATCAGCTATCCGGAAAACCTGCCTGTCAGCCAGAAAAAACAGGATATTCTGGAAGCCATTCGCGACCATCAGGTGGTGATTGTGGCTGGTGAGACCGGTTCAGGTAAAACCACCCAGTTGCCGAAAATCTGTATGGAGCTAGGGCGCGGGGTGAAAGGGCTGATCGGCCATACTCAGCCGCGTCGTCTGGCGGCGCGTACCGTGGCGAATCGTATTGCGGAAGAGCTGCAAACCGAGCCGGGCGGCTGTATCGGCTATAAGGTCCGTTTTAGCGATCATGTTAGTGACAACACCATGGTTAAGCTGATGACGGACGGTATCCTGCTGGCGGAAATCCAGCAGGATCGGCTGCTAATGCAGTACGACACCATCATCATCGATGAAGCGCATGAACGCAGCCTGAATATTGATTTTCTGCTTGGCTACCTGAAAGAACTCCTGCCGCGTCGTCCGGATCTAAAAATTATCATCACTTCGGCGACCATTGACCCGGAACGCTTTTCTAAGCATTTCAACAATGCGCCGATTATCGAAGTCTCTGGTCGAACCTATCCGGTGGAAGTTCGCTATCGCCCGATTGTTGAAGACGCAGATGACACCGAGCGTGACCAGTTGCAGGCAATTTTTGATGCCGTAGATGAGTTAGGCCGTGAAAGCCAGGGCGACATACTGATCTTCATGAGCGGCGAGCGCGAAATCCGCGATACCGCTGATGCCCTGAATAAGCTGGATTTGCGTCACACCGAAGTGCTGCCACTGTATGCGCGTCTCTCCAATAGCGAGCAGAACCGTGTGTTCCAGTCGCACAGCGGTCGTCGTATTGTGCTGGCCACCAACGTGGCGGAAACCTCGCTGACCGTACCGGGTATCAAGTATGTCATTGATCCTGGCACCGCGCGTATCAGCCGCTACAGCTATCGCACGAAAGTCCAGCGTTTGCCGATTGAACCGGTGTCGCAGGCCTCTGCCAACCAGCGTAAAGGCCGATGCGGTCGCGTTTCGGAAGGGATCTGTATTCGTCTGTATTCTGAGGACGACTTCCTGTCGCGTCCGGAGTTTACCGATCCGGAGATCCTGCGTACCAACCTGGCGTCCGTTATTTTGCAGATGACCGCGCTGGGACTGGGGGATATCGCGGCGTTCCCGTTTGTTGAAGCGCCGGATAAACGCAATATTCAGGACGGGGTGCGCCTGCTCGAAGAGTTGGGTGCGATAACCACCGATGAACAGGCAACCGCTTACAAATTAACGCCGTTGGGCCGCCAGCTGTCGCAACTTCCGGTGGATCCGCGTCTGGCGCGTATGGTGCTGGAAGCGCAAAAACATGGCTGTGTGCGTGAGGCGATGATCATCACCTCGGCGCTGTCCATTCAGGATCCGCGCGAGCGTCCAATGGACAAGCAGCAAGCTTCCGACGAGAAGCATCGCCGCTTCCATGACAAAGAGTCTGATTTCCTGGCGTTTGTGAACTTATGGAATTACCTCGGCGAGCAGCAAAAAGCGTTGTCGTCAAACCAGTTCCGCCGTCAGTGTAAAGTCGACTTTCTTAATTATCTGCGCGTACGTGAATGGCAGGATATCTACACACAACTGCGCCAGGTGGTAAAAGAGTTGGGCATTCCGGTCAACAGCGAACCCGCTGAATATCGGGAGATCCACGTCGCATTGTTGACCGGTTTACTGTCCCATATTGGGATGAAAGATGCCGATAAGCAGGAATTTACCGGTGCGCGTAACGCCCGTTTCTCGATCTTCCCGGGTTCCGGTTTATTCAAAAAACCGCCGAAATGGACGATGGTGGCGGAGCTGGTGGAAACCAGCCGCCTGTGGGGACGTATTGCCGCGCGTATCGATCCCGAGTGGGTGGAGCCAGTTGCGCAGCATCTGATCAAACGTTCATACAGCGAACCGCACTGGGAACGCGCGCAGGGCGCGGTCATGGCGACAGAAAAGGTCACCGTCTACGGCTTACCGATTGTTGCTGCCCGTAAGGTGAACTACAGCCAGATCGATCCGGCGCTGTCACGTGAACTGTTCATTCGTCATGCGCTGGTGGAGGGCGACTGGCAAACGCGCCATGCTTTCTTCCGTGACAACCTGAAGCTGCGGGCGGAGGTGGAAGAGTTAGAACATAAATCGCGCCGTCGCGACATCCTGGTTGATGATGAAACGCTGTTTGAGTTTTACGACCAGCGTATTAGCCATGATGTGATTTCTGCTCGCCACTTTGATAGCTGGTGGAAGAAAGTTTCCCGCGAGACCCCGGACCTGCTCAACTTTGAAAAGAGCATGCTTATCAAAGAGGGCGCGGAAAAAATCAGTAAGCTGGATTATCCGAACTTCTGGCACCAGGGCAATCTCAAACTGCGTTTGAGCTACCAGTTCGAACCGGGAGCCGATGCGGATGGTGTGACCGTGCATATTCCGCTCCCACTGCTCAATCAGATCGAAGAGAGCGGTTTTGAATGGCAGATTCCTGGCCTGCGCCGCGAGCTGGTGATCGCCCTGATTAAGTCGTTGCCGAAACCGGTACGACGTAACTTTGTTCCTGCTCCGAACTATGCTGAGGCATTTTTAGGCCGCGTGACGCCGCTGGAACTGCCGCTGCTGGACGCGCTGGAACGTGAACTGCGCCGGATGACCGGCGTCACCGTTGACCGCGATGACTGGCATTGGGATCAGGTACCCGATCACCTAAAAATCACCTTCCGGGTGGTGGATGACAAGAACAAGAAGCTACAGGAAGGACGCTCGCTACAGGATCTGAAAGATGCCTTGAAGGGTAAGGTTCAGGAAACGCTGTCCGCGGTGGCGGATGACGGTATCGAACAGAGCGGATTGCATATCTGGAGCTTCGGACAGCTTCCGGAAAGTTACGAGCAAAAACGCGGTAACTATAAGGTAAAAGCGTGGCCAGCGCTGGTCGATGAGCGTGACAGCGTCGCCATCAAATTGTTTGATAATCCGCTGGAGCAGCAACAGGCTATGTGGTGCGGCTTACGCCGCCTGTTGCTGTTGAACATTCCTTCACCGATCAAATACTTACACGAGAAGTTGCCTAACAAAGCCAAGCTGGGGCTGTATTTTAACCCGTATGGCAAAGTGTTGGAGTTGATTGACGACTGTATCTCCTGCGGTGTGGATCGGTTGATCGACGCCCATGGTGGTCCCGTGTGGACGGAAGAGGGCTTTGCGGCGTTGCATGAGAAGGTGCGGGCTGAACTGAACGATACGGTGGTGGATATCGCGAAGCAGGTCGAACAGATCCTGACCGCGGTGTTTAATATCAATAAGCGTCTGAAAGGGCGTGTGGATATGACCATGGCGTTAGGGCTTTCAGATATCAAAGCGCAAATGAGCGGGCTGGTGTACCGCGGATTTGTCACTGGTAATGGTTTCAAACGCCTGGGCGATACGTTGCGTTATTTGCAGGCTATTGAAAAGCGTCTGGAAAAACTGGCCATCGATCCGCACCGTGACCGTGCACAGATGCTGAAAGTGGATAGTGTGCAGCAGGCCTGGCAGCAATGGTTCAATAAACTACCGCCTGCGCGCCGTGAAGATGACGACGTCAAAGAGATCCGCTGGATGATAGAAGAGCTGCGCGTCAGCTACTTTGCCCAGCAGCTTGGTACGCCGTACCCTATTTCAGATAAACGTATTCTGCAGGCGATGGATCAGATCACGGGATAACGCCGCGCTGAACCACCGGCCGGACAAGGCGTAACCGCCATCCGGCCTCTGTACCCGGTAAAGAATAAACACCAGGAGTCATGAATATGAGTCAGTTTCCGACGCTTTCCGCGACCACGCTGGCGGCGATCAATACTGTAGGGCAATGGCTGGCGCAGAGCGATTTTACGGGGGACATCACGGTTCAGTCAGATTGCGTAATTCTGGCGGGGAACGCGGTGATCCCGACCATCGATGCCGCCTGTCGGATCGCGAAAGACCAACAGGTTCCCTTATTGATTAGTGGGGGCATCGGCCATTCTACGCGCTTTCTGTATGACGCGATTGCCCGACATCCTCGCTACAATATCATTCGAACCACCGGACGTGCGGAAGCGGCGATCCTTGCCGATATCGCTCACCAGTTCTGGCACATTCCGGGGGAGAAGATTTGGGTGGAAGACCAGTCAACAAACTGCGGTGAGAATGCCCGATTTAGCTGTGCGTTACTGAGCCAGGCGATAGAAGGCATGCATACTGTCATTGTGGTACAGGATCCGACCATGCAACGCCGAACGATGGCCACCTTTCAGCGCGTAACCCGCGATGAGCCGCATGCGCCACGCTGGTTGGGTTTCCCGGGATTCGTCCCGGAGTTGGTCCAACAGGGCGACGGCGTGGACTTTGCGCCGACGGCCGAAGGGCTATGGTCAGTGGATCGCTATCTTTCGCTCATTACCGGAGAGTTGCCGCGTCTGCGGGACGATGTTAGTGGCTATGGTCCCTGTGGCCGCGATTTTATCGTGCACGTGGATATTCCCGGTAACGTTGAGGCCGCCTGGCAGCAACTGAAAAGCGATACCGCGCTGTCAGACTTACTGGAGAGCCGCTCTCTGTGATCCCCGCTGCCCGTTTGTAAGCGTTTTGTTGCAAACGGGCATAAATCCCGCCCGTTTTTTCCTTTCATCAGCGCTTTGCCAGACGCTTTTATGAAGCCGCTCACAGAACAGTCACTGTAGTGATAATTCGTCAGGCATGATTGATATTAATTAACAATAGTTTTACTTGTTAAAAACAAATCAATTACAGGAGAAGCGCATGTCAGTACCCGTACAACATCCTATGTATATCGATGGGCAGTTTGTGACCTGGCACGATGACGCCTGGATTGATGTCGTCAATCCGGCCACGGAAGAGGTTATCTCACGTATTCCGGATGGACGTGCCGAAGATGCGCGTAAAGCGATAGACGCCGCCGAGCGCGCTCAGCCTGAATGGGAAGCGCTGCCTGCCATTGAACGGGCGAACTGGCTACGCAAAATATCTGCGGGTATCCGCCAACGCGCCAGCGAAATCAGCGCATTGATAGTGGCTGAAGGCGGGAAAATACAGCAACTGGCCGACGTTGAAGTCGCATTTACCGCCGATTATATCGATTACATGGCCGAGTGGGCACGCCGTTATGAAGGCGAGATCCTGCAAAGCGATCGCCCGGGTGAGAATATCCTGCTGTTTAAGCGTGCTCTGGGCGTGACAACGGGCATTCTGCCGTGGAATTTTCCGTTCTTCCTGATTGCTCGCAAACTGGCCCCCGCGCTGCTGACGGGCAATACCATTGTTATTAAACCGAGTGAGTTTACGCCCAACAACGCCATCGCCTTTGCCAAAATTGTTGATGATATCGGCTTGCCTCGCGGGGTATTTAATCTGGTCCTGGGACGCGGTGAAACGGTCGGCCAGGAACTGGCCGGAAACCCGAAAGTCGCAATGGTCAGCATGACCGGTAGCGTCGGAGCGGGCGAAAAAATTATGGCTGCAGCGGCCAAAAACATCACTAAAGTCTGCCTGGAACTGGGGGGCAAAGCCCCAGCTATCGTGATGGATGATGCTGACCTTGAGCTGGCCGTAAAGGCAATTGTTGACTCACGGGTGATCAATACCGGGCAGGTATGCAACTGCGCCGAACGCGTGTACGTCCAGAAAGGTATTTATGACCAGTTCGTTAATCGTCTGGGTGAAGCGATGAAAGCCGTACAGTTCGGCAATCCGGCTGAGCGCAATGACATTGCGATGGGACCGTTGATTAACGCCGCTGCGCTGGAACGAGTGGAGCAGAAAGTTGCGCGAGCGGTGCAGGAGGGGGCCAGAGTAGTGCTGGGCGGTAAGGCGGTAGAAGGCAAAGGCTATTACTATCCGCCGACATTACTGTTGGATGTGCGTCAGGAAATGGCGATTATGCACGAGGAGACCTTTGGTCCGGTGCTGCCGGTGGTGGCGTTTAATACGCTGGAAGAGGCACTGACGATGGCCAACGACAGCGACTACGGGCTGACTTCATCAATTTACACGCAAAATATGAACACCGCGATGAAGGCGATTAAGGGGCTGAAGTTTGGTGAAACCTATATTAATCGTGAAAACTTCGAGGCAATGCAGGGTTTCCACGCGGGGTGGCGCAAGTCCGGGATTGGTGGGGCAGACGGTAAACACGGCCTGAATGAATATCTGCAAACGCAGGTAGTTTATCTGCAGTCCTAAGCTTTTAGCCGGGTGAGTTTGTACGTCACCCGGCGTAATTTTTACACTTTGTCGGCTATCCCGTGCATTCGACCTCCGCCACAACGTCAGAGCTTGATAAATTTATCCAGCGTGCGAATAAGTTGGGTCACAAAACCGTACTCGTTATCGTACCAGGCGACGGTTTTTACCAGTTGCAGATCGCCCACTTCGGTAATCTCAGTTTGTGTCGCATCAAATACCGAACCGAAATGTGAGCCAATCACATCTGACGAGACAATCTCCTCGTCGGTATAGCCAAATGACTCATTATTCAGCGTGGCTTTTTTCAGCGCGTTATTAACCTCTTCAGCGGTGACCTTTTTACTCAATACCGACACCAGTTCCGTGACGGATCCGGTTTTCACCGGTACACGCTGGGCGTGGCCTTTTAATTTTCCGCTCAATGCCGGAATCACCAGGCCAATCGCTTTCGCCGCACCGGTGGTATGGGGAATGATGTTCTCCGCCGCCGCCCGCGAGGCGCGCAGATCTTTTCCGCGAGGGCCATCTACCAGCGATTGTGTCCCCGTGTAGGCATGGATGGTTGTCATGGTGCCCAGTTGAATACCGAAGTTGTCATGCAGGGCTTTCGCCATCGGCGCCAGGCAGTTAGTGGTGCACGATGCGACGGAGATAATTCGATCGTTCTCATCCAGCGTGTCGTCGTTCACGTTAAAAACAATGGTTTTCATATCCCCGGCAGGGGCGGATATCAGGACTTTTTTGGCGCCTGCGTCCAGGTGCGCGTTGGCTTTTTCTGTTGAGGTATAAAAACCGGTGCATTCGATGATGATCTCTGCGCCAGTGGTTTTCCACGGGATATTTTTGGCCTCTTTTTCTGCATAAACAGCGATTTTTTTACCGTCGACAATCAGCGCGTCTTCGGTAAAGTCGATACTCCAGGGAAATGGACCGTAATTTGAGTCGTGTTTTAACAGATAGGCGAGAATTTTGGGCGAGGTCAGGTCATTAATGGCGACGACCTCCACGCTGCTTTTGACCTCCAGTAGTCGACGCAATACCAGACGACCGATACGACCAAAACCGTTAATGCCAATTTTTCTCATGGTTTTCTCCTGTCAGGATGAGGCGGTACGACATATTTTCCCTACCAGGCATAGTCCAGTCAGGCATCCGGGGCAATAGCTGTTTTTGCGCTTAAACGTAACTGACTGATAATGGATGAACAAAAATTAATGAATTTTTAACAAAAGCCCGTTATGTTGACGCATTATTGTTTTTATTCAGGAAGTGTTATGGGGAATAAGTATTCTGGCCTGCAAATTGGTATTCACTGGCTGGTTTTTTTGTTGGTCATTGTGGCCTACAGCGCCATGGAGTTTCGCGGGTTTTTCCCGCGTAGCTATCGTCCCTTGTTCAACATGGTGCACGTATCCTGTGGCATCACGATTTTAACGCTGATGGTGGCGCGTCTGCTGGTCAGGCTGAAATATCCGGCGCCGCCGATTGTGCCAAAACCGAAACCGATGATGACCGGAATGGCGCATCTGGGGCATCTGGTTATCTATCTGTTGTTTATTGCGTTGCCGATTATTGGTCTGGTGATGATGTACAACCGGGGCAATCCGTGGCTTGCATTTGGCCTTGTCATGCCATATGCGGCAAAAGCCAACGTTGATCTCGTGGAGATGCTGAAGTCCTGGCACGTGACGCTGGCAAACCTGGGCTATTTTGTTATTGGTTTACATGCCGCAGCCGCCCTGATGCATCACTACTTCTGGAAGGATAATACGCTGCTGCGCATGATGCCGCGTAAGCGTTCCTGACGTAAAGCCCCGCAAGCGCGGGGCTTTTTTACCGCTTGCAGATGTCCTTATCGTTCCGGTTAAATGAACATCTTCCTCTGCGGAATAAAACAAAAAATTATTTTTCCAGACACGATAAAAGCTTACCGACGAGATGATTAAACAATACCCAGTTCGCTACTCTCGTCACTTGATCGCCGTCCTCATTAAAACTACTGTATATAAATACAGTTAAGTGAGAGGCAGATTATTATGTTGTTTTTCCAGCCTGCAAAACGTCGACAAACGAAAAATTTTCCCCTGTTCAGCGACCTTGTGCCCTGTGGTTTTCCTTCTCCGGCGCAGGATTACGTTGAGAAAGGTATCGATCTCAATGACCTGCTGGTACAGCATCCCAGCGCAACCTATTTTGTAAAATCATCGGGTGATTCTATGGTCGGGGCGGGGATCGGTGAGGGTGATTTGCTGATTGTCGACAGCGCCAGAAACCCGGCTCATGGAGACATCGTGATTGCCGCCATTGAGGGTGAATTCACCGTTAAACGTCTGCAATTGCATCCAATTGTGATGCTCAGGCCAGAGAACAGAGCCTACGCGCCCATCATAATCAGCAGCGAGGACTCGCTGGATATCTTTGGCGTGGTGACGTTTATCGTTAAGGCGGCTGGCTAATTATGTTTGCCCTGGTGGATGTTAATTCGTTTTACGCCAGTTGTGAGATGGCATTCCGGCCCGATCTGAAAGACAAACCGGTTGTCGTTCTTTCCAATAACGACGGTTGTGTTATCGCCTGTAGCGCGAAGGCTCGGGCGCTTGGCGTCACAATGGGCGCTCCGTACTTCAAACAGAAAGATCTGTTTCGGCGCTACGGCGTGGTGTGTTTTAGTTCCAACTATGAACTGTATGCGGATATGAGCAGCCGGGTCATGTCTATCCTGGAAGACCTCTCTCCACATGTGGAAAGGTACAGTATTGATGAAGCCTTCTGCGATTTGACGGGAGTAAGAAATTGTAGGGATCTGACGGATTTTGGTCTCGAAATCAGGGCCACAATTCTACAGAAAACACGCCTTCAGGTTGGCGTTGGCATCGCCCAGACCAAAACGCTGGCAAAGCTCGCGAATTACGCCGCCAAAAGATGGCCGCAACAGACTCGCGGAGTGGTGGATTTATCAAATATTGACCACCAACGTAAGCTGATGGCTGCACTCCCTGTCGGTGAAGTGTGGGGCGTGGGCCGCCGTATCAGTAAAAAACTGGACGCGATGGGGATTAAAACCGTCCGTGACCTGGCTGATACCGACATTCGCTTTATTCGCAAACACTTCAACGTGGTTCTTGAACGAACCGTACGGGAATTGCGCGGTGAGTCGTGCCTGGCGCTGGAAGAGTTTTCGCCGGTTAAACAGGAAATCGTCTGTTCACGCTCGTTTGGTGAAAAACTCACTGATTACAACGCGATGCGTGAAGCGATTTGCACCTATGCCTCACGTGCGGCGGAAAAGCTGCGCGGGGAGCATCAGTTCTGTCGGTTTATCTCTGTGTTTATCAAAACCAGTCCATTTGCCCTGAAGGAACCTTATTACGCTAACAGCGCGTCGGTAAAACTGCTGATCCCGACCCAGGACACCCGGGAAATCATGAGTGCGGCAACGCGCAGCCTGGACGCTATCTGGCGAGAGGGGCAACATTATCAAAAAGCGGGTGTGATGTTGGGCGATTTTTTCAGTTCTGGCGTGGCGCAACTGAATCTTTTTGATGGCAACGCCCCCCGGAGCCACAGCGCGGAATTAATGATGGTGATTGATCGGTTGAATAAAAAGGGACGTGGGACAATCTGGTTTGCCGGACAGGGGATTGAACAGCCGTGGCAAATGAAACGAGAGATGCTCTCACCTCGCTATACAACGCGTTTTACTGATTTACTGCGCGTCAGGTGAGTCTTAATATCTGCTGATTCAAATTTTTAATGTATCGATGACGGCTCGCAGGGCAGGTGATACGTTACGGTGCGGGTAATACAGAAATGAACCATCCAGACGCTGACTGTAACGTTGCAGAACCCGGATAAGCGTGCCTCGTTCTAAATCATCGGCAATCAACTCTTCGGGGACATAACCCAGCCCCAGGCCCAGTCTGGCTGCTTTTGCTTCCATGTAACTGTCAGCAAAGGCCCACTGTCCCTGCGGCCGGTGGGTGATTTTTTTACCACCATCGTTGAGTTCCCAGGCATACAGGCTTCCATCACCAAACTGATATGCGATGCAGGGGTGGATCACTAAATCCGCTGGTGTTTGGGGAAAGCCGTAGCGACGAAAATGCTCCGGCGTGCCAACTACCGCCATCTCCATATCGGGTGAAATGCGCACCGCGACCATGCCACTACCTACTTCTGAACCCAGGCGGACGCCCGCATCAAATCGTTCAGCAATAATATCGACGAACCGACTTTCGCTAATAAGTTCAAGTCGGATATCGGGGTAGCGTTGTTTAAATACCGCCAGCTTCGGCAGGAGTACTTTATCAATGGCGTGCTGGCTGGCATTGATACGTACCGTACCTGAGGGAGTATTACGATAGTACGCCAGAGTGGAAAGCCCTGAATTCAAAGCATCGAACCCCGATTCTACAGTCCGGTAGAGCTGTTCGCCGGCATGCGTCAACGACAATTTACGCGTAGTACGGGCCAGCAACTGAACCCCCAGACGCTGCTCCAGCTCACGCACTGAACGGCTGATGCCTGATTGCGCCAACCCAAGTCGTTGTGCGGCCGCGGTAAAACTGCCTTCCCGCACTACCTGCATAAACAGGTAGAGATCGTTATAGTTTTCCCGTTTTGCCATTCTTCAGTCCTCGCCTGACATGCCGCCATTTATAACAATATGATATTAATTCTAGCATTTTACACCCTCTAATCAGAACGAATACTGCTACCTATAATGAGCGCATTGCAACCAGGCACAGCAATGTTGTCCGTATAAGACCTGTACCCACAACCTATTTTTAGGGGAACAAGTGATGAAAGCTTTCACCAGAAAACTGTCGACCACCCTACCTGCCATGCTGCTATGCGCATCATTAAATGGAGTCACAACGATGAGTTATGCTGATACAACCAACCCAAACGCGCCCGTTTCGATGGTCGAAAAATGGGATAAAACCTTCGCCGAGAGTACGAAAGTCAATCATCGCAAGGTAACTTTTCAGAACCGCTATGGGATCACGTTAGTTGGAGATCTCTATATTCCAAAAGATCGAGGCGAACGCAAACTGGCGGCAATTGCGGTTAGCGGTCCTTTTGGCGCTGTAAAAGAGCAGTCCAGTGGACTGTACGCGCAGACGCTGGCTGAACAGGGTTTTGTGACGCTGGCCTTCGATCCTTCATATACCGGCGAAAGCGGCGGTATTCCACGCAATGTTGCCTCTCCTGATATCAACACCGAGGATTTCAGCGCGGCGGTTGATTTCCTTGGCCTACAAAAAGAAGTGGATCGCAATCGCATCGGCTTACTTGGTATCTGCGGTTGGGGCGGGATGGCGTTAAATGACGCAGCAATGGATACACGTGTTAAGGCCGTTGCGACCAGCGTAATGTATGACATGAGTCGCGCAATGGGCCATGGCGTCGGTGATGGCAAAGACCGGTATACCTCCGCAGACCGCCACGCGGTATTGCAGTATCTGAATGCGCAGCGCTGGAAAGATGCGGAAAAGGGCACATTTGCCCCGGGTGGACATGACATTAATGTTGACGAAAAAGGTAATGTCAGTGCAGGGGATCGTATTCTGCCGGAAACCTTACCTGCGAATCCGCATCCGGTACTGAAAGAGTTTTACGATTATTACCGGATGCCACGTGGTTTCCATGTGCGTTCTGTCAATTCAACAGGCGCATGGAACGCAACAATGCCCCTGTCGTTTATGAATATGCCGCTGCTAAGCTACGCCAATGAAATTACTGTTCCTGTGCTGATCGTAACGGGTGAAAAAGCGCACTCACGTTATTTTGCCGAAGACGCTTTTAAGGCCGTTGGCAGTAAAGATAAAGAGCTGGTGGTTGTTCCGGGGGCTAACCATGTTGATTTATATGACAATGTGGCCGGTAAAATACCATTCAGCAAATTTGAGCAGTTTTTCAAAACCTCCTTAAGATAAATTCCTGGCCGGAAAACTTAACAAAGCTACCTGTTTGGCAGGTGGCTTTGCCCTTGTTTTGCCTCGGCAATATACAGAGAAAATAATAATGTCCACACTGAGCCATAATACCTTGTGTAATAAAACGCACGCACACTGGGGCGGCGTATTTGCCATGACGCTCTGCGTCTTTATTCTTATTGCCTCAGAATTTATGCCGGTCAGTTTATTGACGCCGATTGCCAGAGATTTGCACGTTTCAGAGGGACTGGCTGGTCAGGGAATAGCGATTTCCGGCGTGCTGGCAGTACTAACCAGCCTGACCATTTCACATGTTGCCGGGGATCTGAATCGTAAATATCTTCTGCTGGGGTTGACCATTTTAATGGCTGTGTCGGCAATAATGATCGGATTAGCTCCCAGTTATCCGCTTTATATGTTGGGAAGAGCCACAATTGGTATTGTCATTGGCGGCTTTTGGTCATTGTCGGCAGCAACGGCAATACGGTTGGTACCGCAGCACCAGGTTCCCCGGGCGCTGGCTATTTTTAATGGCGGGAATGCGCTGGCAACCGTCGTGGCAGCCCCGCTGGGCAGTTACCTGGGGGCAACCGTCGGCTGGCGTGGGGCTTTTTTATGCCTTGTGCCTCTTGCGATAATCGCGTTCATCTGGCAAAGCATCAGTTTGCCCGAAATGAAAAAGGATACGGTGCACAAGCCGCGTGGGTCGGTACTTCATCTGTTTCGTGCCTCCATTGTATCAACCGGTCTGCTGGCCTGCGGACTCTTCTTTATGGGGCAGTTTGCGTTATTTACCTACGTCCGTCCGTTTCTGGAGACGGTGACCAGGGTGAATGCTTCTGGTCTATCTTTGATTTTGCTCGCAATTGGCATCGCGGGGTTGGCTGGTACGCTTATAGTGACGACATTCCTGAACGCCCGATTTTATCAAACACTCATGGCTATACCCTTACTGATGGCCATCATTGCCGGAATGTTACTCCTGGTCGGGCACTGTGCCTGGGCTGTTACTGTGCTATTAAGCCTGTGGGGAATGCTCGCTACTGCTGCGCCAACGGGGTGGTGGACATGGCTGGCGCGGACACTGCCCGAGGATGCTGAGGCGGGCGGTGGTCTGATGGTCGCCGTTATCCAGCTTTCGATTGCGCTTGGTTCAACGGCTGGGGGGCTAATGTTCGACCGTCTGGGATGGCAAAGTTCTTTTGGACTCAGCGCTATATTACTTCTTAGTGCGTTGACGATAACGTTTCTCACGTCGAGGCAAAATAGTAAGACATACTAGTAATCCCTTTTGTCTAAGCGCTCTCTACTGTGACATTGGGTCGAAAGCCTTAGATGCGATGCAGCAGACCAGGATAAAATGTGTTCCCGGAAAACGTAACCATGACGGGTTGGCACCAGCAGATAATGCCCAGCATGCGAAAGTGTGACGCGTCTTTTTGCTTTTAATCCTCCTATAATGGACTGCTTATTTTGTAGTCTACCGTGATTGCTGTGGTTATTATTTAACCCGCATTCAATCCCTCTGGATAGATGGGAGAATAAGCGACTGAAAAACATCAGCGCCTCATACAGACTTTGCCCAACACTTCTCATGCCGTGTTGGGCTTTTTTATGCCCGAGGGGGGGAAATGAAGTAGCAACGATGGCATAGCGACGACGGCATTCATACGGTCGGGTTCCCACGGCGACGTAGTGAGGGAAAGGGGGCGTAAGGCATCACTGAGTTCCAGGAGGCATCCGGTTAGCGCGTAAATCAGCCTGAAAATGAAGATGGTGATCCGCGACCAACAGCGGAACTGCTCGGTACCTGCCTGGCATTTTATTTTTGGTGAGCGTTATTCTTAAAATGGACAGTCTGGAACATTATAATTATGGAATATTCATAAGTTGGCCGTTATGATTGTGTATTAAAATAATACCACATGGATCTTAAGGTATGGAAAACGCAAAGGATTTGGCAAAAGAAATGCTCTCAGCTTTGGATTTAGAAAATGAAGGGATGCTGGTTGCATACATTAAAGGCCTGATTCACTTTCCTGTAGACTTGTATTATCTCGCATCTGATTTTATCCATACCGATGAAAGACGGGAGAATATGGATGATAATATTCGGCTTGCCGGACTAGTGAAGCGGGCAACATCAACGAGAGATATTTATTTTGTAGCAAAAGCGGTTAATGTATTCATTGATGATTTCATGCAACACGTTAATTTGCCAGATATCGTAACAAAGGTAGCAAAAGACACAGTAGCTTCTACATTGGGTAGTTATACTTTCGGCGAGCTTACTGGTTTAAAAATTGGCGCCTTAATCTCTTCTCGGATCACCGTGTCTATTGCTTTTAGTATGTCGGTCAGCACATTGCTAATGATTGGTGGGGGAGTATCGAGGGCAGTTCATGCTTCGAGATTTCTAAAAATATCAAACTATGAAGTTTACCGAAAGCTAAAGGACCTTGGAGATTTAGATCTTCTCTATTTTGCTGTTCAGGAGCGGGTTGAGCCATTCGAGAAAGCAACCAGACTATCAAAAGAAAATCCTGATTTGTTCAATCAGGCGGTAGAGTATTTTTTCAAAGGATTGTAGTTCATCATTTTTTTGTCAGGCGATACAGTAGCCAGCAAATAAGAATCATTGCTGCCGTAAATGTCCAGCGCCCTAATATAAACATATAAGCATACTTGTCCCCGATAGAATCAGGAAAAGCACTAAACATTAGTATTATATTTGATAATGCTGATGTTATGGCTAGGAGCGCCGATAAAGCGATTCCAAACCAGATTAAGAAAGAGAATGTTTTTTTCATTTACTGATACCTTATTGGTTGCCTACATTTTCGTTTGGCAGTGTACTTAATCGAAACTGATGAGTAAATAATTAGATGTAACAAGTTCATTTAGTCTAAATTATTGAATTTAACAGTCTGGTAATTCTCTGGTCATCTGCATATATTTTCCGCAAACTCAATCGGTAACTTCTCACTGTCGCTGCGTCGTTAAATCCTCCCGGTGAGTGCTGATTTTGCATCTGAGTAATGGGCCGTTTTTCGGGGTAAATAGTTTTCTACGTAGCATAAAACTCTGAATGAGGTAATCCCCATGAAAAAAACTCTACTCGCAGTTATCTGCGGGCATGGCGCTGTGCGCGCTGTCTGCCTGTTCTCATTATTCCGAGGCAACCACCGCCAACGGCACCACCGTAAAACATGTTGCTATTGCTCCCGGTACCAGCGTAACCGCGAAAGACGGCGACTGTATTAATTCTGCTGGCGGTACCTGTGTTCAACCAACTCAGCAGACGGCTCGTTACTGGCTGACGTTGCACTGAATGCAGCGGTGTTGGCTAACGCTCAGGATGGATGATACCCCGTTTACGGGTTCTGGAGCAGTGAAGACGAGTAAATGGATGGTCCAATCTTACATAACCGCCCCCTGGGATCAGTGGGCGTTTTTCGCTCAAAAAGTCTCATCATAATCATCGGTTTTTGGGGGGCAGATTTGGGAGCGAAAACGCACTTGGGGGCATGAATGGGAGCATCGAAAAGGCCGCATATGTCCCCATATGCCCACTATCTATTCTTACTAACTCACTGATATTTAATAATTCTTATATTTTACAATTACATAAAAATTCTGATAGTATACCCCCCTATAGTATCTGGAGGGCGTATGCCACATTCACCTGAAGATAAAAAACGTATCCTCACCCGTGTTCGCCGTATTCGCGGTCAGGTTGACGCGCTTGAGCGGGCGCTGGAGTCCGGCGAACCGTGCCTTGCGATCCTGCAACAAATTGCCGCTGTACGCGGCGCATCCAATGGCCTGATGGGCGAAATGGTTGAGATCCACCTGAAAGACGAACTGGTCAGCGGCGAGACAACGCCAGACCAGCGAGCCGTGCGTATGGCTGAAATCGGCCATCTTCTTCGCGCTTATCTAAAATAACACCATCACCTCGCAATAATGGGAAGAGACCAATGAAATCACGTGCAGCAGTTGCATTTGGCCCCGGCCAACCGCTAAAAATTGTCGAAATCGACGTCGCACCGCCAAAGAAAGGTGAAGTTCTGGTTAAAATTACCCACACTGGCGTGTGTCATACTGACGCTTTTACGCTCTCAGGCGACGATCCGGAAGGGGTGTTCCCGGCGGTGCTTGGCCATGAAGGCGGCGGTATTGTGGTTGAAGTCGGCGAAGGCGTCACCAGCCTGAAAGCGGGCGACCATGTCATCCCCCTGTACACGGCAGAATGCGGTGAGTGTAAGTTCTGTAAATCGGGGAAAACCAACCTGTGTCAGGCCGTACGCGCCACCCAGGGTAAGGGGTTGATGCCGGATGGCACGACTCGCTTCTCCTATAACGGCGAGCCGATTTATCACTATATGGGCACCAGTACCTTCAGTGAATATACCGTTTGCGCGGAGATTTCACTGGCAAAGGTTAACCCGCAGGCCCCGCTGGACAAAGTATGTCTGCTGGGCTGTGGCGTCACTACCGGGATCGGGGCAGTACATAACACCGCGAAAGTGAAAGAAGGCGATACCGTGGCCGTATTTGGTCTTGGTGGCATCGGCCTGGCGGTGATTCAGGGCGCGGTGCAGGCGAAAGCCGGACGTATTCTGGCCGTTGATACCAACCCGGAGAAATTCAAACTGGCGGGTGAAATGGGGGCAACGGATTTCATCAACCCGAATGATTACGATAAACCGATTCAGGATGTGATTGTTGAGCTTACCGATGGCGGTGTGGACTTCAGCTTTGAATGTATCGGCAACGTTAACGTAATGCGTGCGGCGCTGGAATGCTGCCATAAAGGGTGGGGCGAGAGCATCATCATCGGCGTGGCAGGCGCCGGACAAGAAATCAAAACGCGTCCGTTCCAACTGGTTACCGGGCGAGTCTGGCGCGGTTCGGCGTTTGGCGGCGTGAAAGGGCGCACTCAACTCCCGGGAATGGTCGAAGAAGCGATGAGCGGAAAAATCCAGTTGGATCCATTTATCACCCATCGCTTACCGCTGGAGCAGATTAACGAAGCATTCGATTTAATGCATCAGGGTAAGTCCATCCGTACCGTTATCCACTTTGGCGATAACTGATTCATTGGCCAGCGGATTTATCCGCTGGCACTTTCCTGAATTTTTTAGAATTATGTTGTGAAAGTGTGACGAATCCGTCGCTTTTTACGGTAAGTAAACCTCACGGATTGCCGATGACTATCTAACGGGCGTGTTTTCACGCATAAACCCTACAAGAGAGTCGACGGTCATGGACAACACAACATCGATGCAGGCCCAGCATAAACTGGGATTTCTGCATCAAATCCGACTGGTTCCGCTGTTTTCCTCCATTCTCGGTGGCATCCTTCTGTTGTTCGCCTTAAGTTCAGGGCTGGCAAGCTATTTTCTTATGCAGGCCGATCGCGATCAGCGCGACGTGACCGACGAGATTCAGGTCAGGATGGGGTTATCTAACAGCTCTAACCACTTACGCACCGCACGTATCAACATGATCCATGCCGGCGCGGCGAGCCGTATTGCCGAAATGGATGACATGAAGGCCAATATCGCCGAGGCAGAAAAACGGATTAAGCAATCGCAGGACGGCTTCAATGCTTATATGGCGCGTACGGTGAAAACGTCTGCTGATGAAGCGTTAGACGCCGAATTAAGCGCCAGCTTCAAAGCCTATACCGACGGTTTACAGCCGATGCTGAAATACGCTAAAAACGGCATGTTTGAAGCGATTATCAACCATGAAAATGAACAGGCCAGACCGCTGGATTCCGCTTACAACAAGGTGCTGCTGAAAGCCATTGAGATTCGTACTGCCAGGGCGAATAACCTTAGTGAGCAGGCGCACCAACGTACACAACTTGGTATGGCGTTTATGCTCGGCGCATTTGCCCTCGCGTTGGTGCTCACCGTGATGACGTTTATCGTTCTGCGCCGCACCGTTATCCATCCTCTGTTACGTGCAGCCCTGCGCATCGAGCAAATTTCGGCAGGCGACCTGACCATGCCAGAGGAACCGACCGGGCGCAGTGAAATTGGTCGCCTGAGTCGTCATCTGCAAACTATGCAGCATTCGCTGGTGAAAACCGTGGGCACGGTGCGCCAGGGGGCAGAGGAAATTTATCGCGGTACCAGTGAGATTTCTGCAGGGAATACCGATTTGTCCTCACGTACAGAGCAACAGGCCGCGGCGATTGAAGAAACGGCTGCCAGTATGGAAGAGCTAACGGCTACGGTGAAGCAAAACGCTGACAACGCGCACCATGCGAGCAAGCTGGCGGAAGACGCTTCCGGCAAGGCGAGTCGTGGCGGTCAGATGGTTTCTGGCGTGGTGAAAACCATGGGCAATATCTCAGGTAGTTCGAAGAAAATCTCTGAAATCACAGCCGTTATAAACAGCATTGCTTTCCAGACGAATATCCTGGCGTTGAACGCGGCGGTAGAAGCGGCGCGGGCGGGAGAGCAGGGACGCGGGTTTGCCGTGGTCGCCAGTGAGGTACGCACGCTGGCGAGCCGAAGCGCGCAGGCGGCAAAAGAGATTGAGGGTTTGATTAGCGAATCGGTACGACTCATTGACCAGGGCTCCGATGAAGTGGTCGCGGCGGGTAATACCATGACGGATATTGTCGATGCGGTAAAACGCGTGACCGATATCATGCTGGAAATTGCGGCGGCCTCTGATGAGCAGAGCCGGGGCATTGTGCAGGTGAGCCAGGCGATTTCGGAGATGGATAAGGTGACGCAGCAAAACGCTTCTCTGGTTGAAGAAGCGTCGGCCGCAGCGGCATCGCTGGAAGAACAGGCGGCACGTTTAACTGAAGCCGTCGGTATATTCCGCTTAAATGGGGGAAGCGCAATAAAGCGCGCTGCTGGTACCAAAATATCGGGCCATTCAAGCCCGCAGGCAGCAACGGCCAGTGGTGATAACTGGGAAACGTTTTAACACGCTATAAGGGACCAGATGGTCCCTTAATTTTTGGTATCAAAACGGTATGGTTTTGCGTATCGCGCCAATGAGAATTTGCGCGGCAGAGGAAAGCTGCACGTCTACACGGGTAAGAATGCCAATAGGTTCACCCGCCCCGTGGGTGGGAATCGGCAATGATACCAACGTCGCCTGACGTAAATCTTCCCGGACCGCGCCTGACGGCACAAACCATACATAGTCGTAGTCAACCGTCAGCTGGCGGGAAAGCGATGCTGACAGCGTTTCGATGCAGCCCGGCGGCATTTTGCAACCCTGGCTTTGCAGCAGTGTCTCCGCGTGCTGACGAGGAGCGGTTCCTTTTGGTGACACCACAACGGGCCATTCCATCACCCGACTCAGCGTGATGGTTTCCTGCAACAACGGGTGGTTAGGCCGCACTACCAGTTTGAGCGACTCAAGAAACAACAGCTCGTAATTCAGACCGACCATTAATTCCGGATCGGCCATCCGACCGATACCGAGATCGATTTCTCCCGATTTTAAACCGGCCAGAATCATGGGATTACTCATGGTGGCAACTTGCAGCGTCGTCTCCATTTGCTGCTTATGGAACGGACCGATTACCGCCGGAAGAATACCCAGCGCAGCGGTGGGTAAGGCCCCAATCCGTACGACGTCAGTCTGCGACTCTTCGCGCTGGTTTAACGCCTGTCCGGCAGTATTGAGTGCGTCCAGTACTCTCACCGCGTGGGTAAGAAACTGCTCGCCGGGCAATGTTAACTGCGCGCCAAGGCGACCGCGTTCAAAGAGCCGGGTACCGGTCAGTTGCTCCAGTTCATTCAGTGTTTTGGAGAGGGCCGGCTGGCTCAGATTAAGGGTTTCAGCCGCGCGCCCCAACGTTCCCTGTTGTGCAACGGCGACAAAAGTATGCAGGTGGCGCAAGCGAATGCGCTGATTGAACAGAACATTTTTTTCCATAAGCGATGTTAAAAACAGAGCCGTGTCGGTGACAAGTGAAGTTGTTCGTTTTTGATAACTTGATAGCAAAATATTATTAACATTTATCATGTTTTACTTACAACTTATTTATTTTGCTCGTGTTTTGTACAGCCAGGCAGGGTGGTGGGATCATGGAAGGGAATGCACCCAGTCGTTATACTTTGAATATTGTTTGCTTTTGCACCCTTTCTCTCACAAGGCACTGATTAATGATACATGTAGTAGGACACCTTAATCCCGATAGCGATGCCATTTGCTCTGCCGCAATGACGGCGCGTTGGCTTACCTTACGCGGTCAGCAGGCCACGGCATGGCGTCTGGGTGAACCTAACCGCGAAACGCAGTTTATCTTTGCGCAAGCGGGGCTGGCACTTCCTGAACGGCTGACGTTTGAGTTGACCGATCGTGACGTCTGGTTGGTTGATTTCACCGAACCTGCCCAAGGACCGCAATCGCTGGCAGACAGTAACGTCGTGGGGATTATCGATCACCACCGACTCGGTGGATTAGTCACCCGTCTGCCGCCAGAAGTGTGGGTGAAGCCTGTCGGCAGTAGCGCGACGCTGTTATGGCAACTGATGTCGGAAGATGAGCGTAGCCAGTTATCTCCCGCGGAGGCCGTTTTGTTGCTGGGTGCCGTGCTGAGCGACACTGTCACGCTTCGTTCACCCACGACCACCGTTGATGATCGTTTGGCGGTCGATGCGCTGGTTCAAAAGGCCGGTGTAGACCTGGACGCCTTCAGTCGCGACCTGCTGTCTACCAAAACGAGCGTGGAAGGGATGAGCGCCCGCGAACTCCTGCAGAAAGACATTAAAACCTTCACTATCCAGGGGCATCAGGTCTGTGTGGCGCAGCTTGAACTGTACGCGCTGCAACAGGTTGATACAGTGCTGGATGAATTACGCCAGGAAATGACGCGCTATGCGCAGGAAAAGAATGCCGCACTGGTTGTGCTCATGCTCACCGATATTAATCTGGGCGACACCAGTCTGTGGTTTGCCGGTTCTGAGCTTTCTGACATCCCGCAGCCCTGCAAGGTGGAAGGTATGCTCAGCCGTAAAAAACAGATGCTCCCCTGGCTGGAAAGTCATTTAAAACCACGCCAGTAGGTTCTGTTCGCCGTCTGTATGGGGTGGGAAACTTACGCGGGGTCACACTTTGTAAATTCTTCCCACCGGACTTTGCAGCGTTCTCTACACTCCAGGTAATATTCACTGGAGGCATGACATTATGGCGAACACCATCACGGCAGATGAGATTCGGGAACAATTTTCGCAGGCAATGTCAGCAATGTACCAGCAGGAAGTCCCGCAGTATGGCACGTTGCTGGAACTTGTCGCTGATGTGAATCTGGCGGTACTGGAAAATAATCCGACGCTGCATGAAAAACTGGCTAATGCGGATGAACTGGCCCGGCTAAACGTTGAGCGCCACGGCGCCATCCGGGTGGGCACTGCGCAGGAGCTTGCTACGCTGCGCCGGATGTTTGCCATTATGGGCATGTATCCGGTGAGTTACTACGACCTCTCTCAGGCCGGCGTCCCTGTACATTCCACGGCTTTTCGGCCCATCGACGATGCATCGCTTTCGCGCAACCCGTTTCGGGTATTCACCTCGTTATTACGGCTCGAATTAATCGAGAACGTAGCGCTGCGGCAAAAGGCTGCGGAGATCCTTGCAAAACGCGACATTTTCACTCGTCGTTGTCATGAACTGCTGGATGAGTTTGATGCGCAGGGCAGTTTTACGCCTGAGCAGGCGCAGGAGTTTGTCCATGAAGCACTGGAAACCTTCCGCTGGCATCAGCACGCCACGGTAGATGAAGCGACCTATCACGCATTACACAACGAACACCGGCTGATTGCCGATGTGGTGTGTTTCCCTGGGTGTCACATCAACCATCTGACGCCGCGCACGCTGGATATTGACCGGGTACAGTCCATGATGCCGGAATGCGGCATAGAGCCGAAAATATTGATTGAAGGGCCGCCGCGCCGCGAGGTGCCGATTTTATTACGTCAGACCAGTTTCAAAGCGCTGGAAGAACCGGTGCTGTTTGCCGGTGAAATGCGCGGCACTCACACGGCGCGTTTTGGCGAGATTGAACAGCGCGGCGTAGCGCTCACACCGAAAGGCAGAGCCTTGTATGACGAACTGTTGAATAAAGCGGGAACGGGAAAAGACAATCTGACGCACCAGCTGCATCTTCAGGAGGTATTCAAGGCATTCCCGGATAGCGAGTTTCTGCTGCGCCAACAGGGGCTCGCCTGGTTTCGTTATCGACTGACGCCATCAGGTGAAGCGCATCGCCAGGCTATTCGCCCGGATGACGATCCGCAACCGCTCATTGAGCGCGGCTGGCTGGTTGCGCAACCTATCACCTACGAAGATTTCTTACCGGTTAGCGCTGCGGGGATTTTTCAGTCAAATCTGGGTAATGAAACTCAGGCTCGCAGCCATGGGAATTCCAGTCGCGACGCGTTTGAAGAGGCATTGGGTTGCAAGGTATATGACGAATTTATGCTGTATCAGGAGGCTGAAGAGCGAAGTAAACGGCGGTGTGGTTTACTTTAACAGAATTTACACGGGATTCAGTCTGTTCCCATCGACATAAAATATTTTCGATTTTGTACAGATAATCGGCGACCAACAATTGGATTATTAATGAATTTTGTCTAGAGTGAGCGGTCAGAAATGTGCACTCTCTTGCCGCAGATTTTGACCGGCGCGGGACCATTTACACGACCAGAAGGACTCACTTTCAGGCATGAATCGCAGACGATTTATTAAAGGTTCAATGGCAATGGCCGCCGTGTGCGGAACCAGTGGTATTGCATCACTCTTTTCCCGCGCCGCCTTTGCGGCAGAGTCTGACATTGCAGACGGAAAAACCGTACGTTTTGATTTTTCCGTTCTGCAATCGATGGCCCACGACTTAGCACAGAAACCCTGGGGCGGCGAGCCGCGTGCGTTACCCGACACGCTGGCGAAATTGACGCCGCAGGCCTACAACAGCATTCAATATGACGCAGAGCAGTCTCTGTGGAACAATGTTGAAAATCGTCAGCTTGATGCGCAGTTCTTCCATGTGGGAATGGGATTCCGCCGCCGGGTTCGCATGTTCTCGGTCGATGACAGTACGCATATGGCGCGTGAAATCCACTTCCGTCCAGAGTTGTTTAAATACAACGACGCGGGTGTGGATACCAAACAACTGGAAGGGCAAACCGACCTCGGGTTCGCGGGTTTCCGCGTATTTAAAGCGCCAGAACTGGCTCGTCGTGATGTGGTTTCTTTCCTCGGCGCCAGCTACTTCCGCGCAGTAGATGACACCTACCAGTACGGTTTATCGGCGCGTGGTCTGGCGGTAGATACCTATACCGACAGCAAAGAAGAGTTTCCTGATTTCACCGCTTTCTGGTTCGAAACGGTTAAACCGGGCGCGACCTCCTTTACCGTGTATGCGCTACTCGATAGCCCAAGCGTAACAGGTGCCTTTAAGTTCGTGATCCACTGCGAGAAAACGCAGGTGATCATGGATGTACAAAACCATATCTACGCGCGTAAAGACATCAAGCAACTCGGCATTGCGCCGATGACCAGCATGTTCAGCTGTGGCAACAATGAACGCCGGATGTGCGACACCATTCACCCGCAGATTCATGACTCCGATCGTCTGGCGATGTGGCGGGGCAACGGCGAGTGGATCTGCCGTCCGCTGAATAACCCGCAAAAACTGCAGTTCAATGCCTATACCGATAACAACCCGAAAGGGTTTGGTTTACTGCAGCTCGATCGCGACTTCTCTCATTACCAGGACATCATGGGCTGGTATAACAAGCGTCCGAGCCTGTGGGTCGAACCGCGTAACCAGTGGGGCAAGGGGACCATCGGCCTGATGGAGATCCCGACGACTGGCGAAACGCTGGATAACGTCGTCTGCTTCTGGCAGCCGGAAAAGTCGATTAAAGCCGGCGATGAGCTGGAATTTAAATATCGTCTGTACTGGAGCGCGCAGCCGCCGGTACGTTCGCCGTTGGCTCGCGTGATGGCGACCCGTACAGGCATGGGCGGCTTCCCGGAAGGATGGGCGCCGGGCGAGCACTACCCGGAGAAATGGGCGCGTCGTTTTGCCGTTGACTTCGTCGGTGGCGATCTGAAAGCCGCTGCGCCGAAAGGCATTGAGCCGGTGATAACGCTCTCCAGCGGTGAAGCAAAACAGATTGAGATCCTCTACGTGGAGCCTATCGACGGCTACCGTATCCAGTTTGACTGGTATCCGACGTCTGACTCAACCGACCCGGTAGATATGCGTATGTTCCTGCGTTGCCAGGGCGACGCCATCAGCGAAACCTGGCTGTATCAGTACTTCCCGCCAGCGCCGGATAAACGTCAGTACGTTGACGACCGTGAGATGCGTTAATCACTCCTTTTACGGCTCTCCTGAGGGGGAGCCGTATCTGCAATCTTTCTGAAAATAGTCTGTACGCTATTTACTCGATCCTGTTCGCATTTTTCTGTATGGGAAATGGGTACTCTGGAGCTGTGTATTTCTTATACACGTTCTTGTCCACTAACAGGGAGAAAGTATGTTTCCAGAATACAGAGACCTTATTTCCCGACTGAAAACCGAGAACCCTCGCTTTCTGTCCTTATTCGAAAAACACAACAGCCTTGATCATGAGATCTCCAGACTGGAAGGTGCGGATGGTCGGGGGTATAGTTTGGACATTGTTCGCCTTAAGAAACAGAAACTCCACCTGAAGGAAGATCTGCTCAAAATTTTGCAAAAAGAGAGTGTCGGTGAGAGCTAAGTAAAACAGCGCTTGCTGTGTAAAAGGGCTTCCAACAGGGAAGCCCTTCCTGTTTTATGATGAGCAGAATTAGCTGCTTAACGATCGTAACGGAAAGAAAATGCCAGAAGTGATAACCATTAATGATTCGCTGGAACTGCGTGCCGTCGAAGAACAACACGTCACCCCTCTGCATCAGTTGGTGCTGAAAAATAAAACCTGGCTCCAGCAGTCGCTGAACTGGCCGCAGTTTGTCGAATCCGAGGACGACACGCGCAAAAACGTGCAGGGAAATATGATGTTGCACCAGCGCGGCTACGCCAAAATGTTCCTGATTTTTGCACAACAGAATGTGGTGGGCGTCATCGCGTTTAACCAGATAGAGCCGCTGAACAAAGCGGCCTATATTGGTTACTGGCTGGATGAAGCTCATCAGGGTAAGGGCATTATGTCCCTGGCGCTACAGGCATTGATTCATCATTATGCGCAGCGCCAGGAAATTCGCCGCTTTGTGATTAAATGCCGCGTAGAAAACGTTGAGAGCAACCGGGTGGCATTGCGCAATGGCTTCCAACTGGAAGGATGTTTACGACAAGCGGAGTTCCTCAATGGCGATTACTATGATGTGAATCTCTATGCCCGCATCATTGATGGTCCCTCAGAATAAGCCTGCGATAGGTGTGCGCGTAATGCGCTGCTCACCATTGATCACCTTCGGCCCGCGCAGATGAATAGCATCGCCATCAAATGCTTCAATGTGCGCCTGGCCGGTTATCTCAATGTGATTCTCGACCAACACTTCTCCAAGAACGCAGGCGTGACCTTCAACCAGGATGTGATCGTCAAGCTGGATTGGTCCGCCGCGTAATGTAGCATGTCCCCCGACCAACACATGGTGCTTCAGCACGCAATTACCCTCGACTACCGCGTGTTCTGCCACCTGTGAGCTGTAGCGCAGGGTAGGAATAGCATCTTCATCGGTTCCGGCGATAACGCGCGCATGCCCGTAGACTTTGGCGCAATCGCAAATCCAGACATTATTCTCTTCATTACCTTCCACCTGGGCAAAATCAAAAACTTCCGCCCGATGTTCAATAAAGGCGTAGTTGATTTTTGCATCGCCATAGATCTGCGCCTGATGCACTACGCGTGAGTTGCTGATGGCCGCCCGATCGTAAATCTGCAGCAACTGGTCGTTTTCAACAGTGAGTCCCCTGGCGGCAATGATTTCGGATCCACATACAACGCGTGCATTACCCCAGAGAAGGCACTCGCCGCGAATAACCGAATCCTGTATCGTGACGTTGTCACGTATTTGTGCGTAATGGCTGATTTCTGCCCGGTCAATCCACACGGCATCGCCTATTTGCGCGCCATCTCTGACGACGCTTGCCTGAGTAACCCGGGCGTTTCCGGTTATCGATGCGCCGGAAAATGCGAGCGCATTTTCATCGTAAATCCAGCAATCACCGCTTTGCGACAAGACGCTTTCGTCATCAATCCAGCCGCCAGGCGTACCGGCGGTAACATCATTAAAATCAATGAGCGCAATGATTTGGCGTAGTAATACGCTTTTTTTATTGCCATTATCCTGGTAACTAAAGGAGCGAAGCTCATCGCTGAGTCGATATTTGGTCATTGCTTATTTCCATGTTGCGCACCTTAGTTAAACGTAGCAAAGTTTTCCGCACTGGCTAAACCGGCTGAAATTCCATAAAATGCATTTCAAATATACTTTAAAAAATAAACAAAATGAGTAAGAGCAAACAGAATGAACGGGTCCTCAATCTTCCGGCCGGTTATTTTGGCATGGTACTGGGGACAATCGGGATGGGATTCGCCTGGCGCTATGCCAGCCAGATTTGGCCGGTGAGCCACTGGATTGGCGACGGTTTAGTGATTCTCGCCATGGCCATTTGGGGGCTGCTGACGCTGGCTTTTATGCGTCGCTTGCTGCACTTTCCGCACAGCGTACTGGCTGAAATTCGTCACCCGGTGATGAGTAGCTTTGTCAGTCTGTTTCCGGCCACAACCATGCTGGTAGCAATTGGTTTTGTTCCCTGGTATCGACCGCTGGCGATCGGGTTATTCAGCATTGGCGTGGTGATACAGCTGGCGTACGCGGCCTGGCAAACGGCAGGGTTATGGCGTGGAGCGCATCCGGAGGAAGCCACCACGCCGGGTCTGTATCTGCCGACCGTCGCTAATAACTTTATCAGCGCAATGGCTTGTGGTGCGCTTGGTTTCAATGATGCCGGAATGGTGTTTTTGGGGGCAGGCGTATTTTCCTGGCTCAGCCTGGAACCGGTGATCCTGCAACGTTTACGTAGCTGCGGGGAACTGCCAGCGGTCTTACGGACTTCGCTTGGCATTCAACTGGCGCCCGCGCTGGTCGCTTGCAGCGCCTGGCTTAGCGTCAACGGCGGTGAGGGGGATACGTTAGCCAAAATGCTGTTCGGCTATGGTCTGCTGCAACTTCTGTTTATGCTACGTCTCATGCCATGGTACCTGTCGCAACCATTTAATGCCTCGTTCTGGAGCTTCTCGTTTGGCGTGTCGGCCCTGGCGACGACGGGCCTGCATCTCGGACACGGCAGCGAATCAGGATTTTTTCATACGCTGTCTATCCCTCTGTTTATTTTTACCAATTTTATCATTGCATTATTACTGATACGTACGCTTGCTTTGCTGCTGCAGGGAAAGCTGCTTATCCGCACAGAACGTGCTGCATTACTGAAATCTGAGGATAAATGATGACTCATTGCGACGAAAACTACTTTACTGAGAAATACGATTTAACCCGTACGCATTCCGATGTTGTTGAAGCGGCAAAAGTGGTCGCGCCAGGTACAACATTAGATCTGGGCTGCGGTAATGGTCGTAACAGCCTGTACCTTGCGGCAAACGGCTATGACGTTACCGCATGGGATAAAAACCCCATGAGCATAGCGAACCTTGAGCGCATTAAAGCGGCGGAAGGACTGACCAACCTGCATGCGCAAGTCGCGGATCTTAACGCCTTACGCTTTGATGGCGAATATGATTTTATTCTTTCTACCGTTGTGCTGATGTTCCTTGAGGCTAAAACTATCCCGGGACTGATAGATAATATGCAGCGCTGCACGAAGCCAGGCGGATATAATTTAATCGTTGCGGCAATGGACACTGATGATTTCCCGTGCACTGTTGGTTTTCCGTTTGCGTTTAAAGCGGGTGAATTACGCAACTATTACAGCGGGTGGGATCTGCTGAAATACAACGAAGACGTGGGTGAACTTCATCGTACGGATGAAAATGGTAATCGCATTAAACTGCGCTTTGCCACTATGCTGGCACGCAAAACTGCCTGAAGCTCCTGTGTGGGTTAACTCTCTCTGCGTTCAGCATTTTTTATGTTGAGCGCAAAGATAAAATTGTGCGGTCCTTACCATTTTTAGTGCATCAAAAATGAATCTGTTTTGCTATTCTTTTTACGCATCATTGCGAAAACTAAAGGGATCGTTTCATGCGTACTCATACTTTATTTAAAGTTGCAGTGCTTACTGGCTTGTTGGCATTATCCGGCTGTGCGTCAAAAGTGACCGAACCGGATAAATATTCTGGGTTTTTAAAAAATTACTCTGATCTGAAGGAAACGAAATCGGCAACCGGACAAACGGTACTCCGTTGGGTTGACCCGAACTACAACGAATCCAAATATGACAACATTGTATATAACCCGGTAACGTATTATCCGGTTCCTAAACCTACTACGCAGGTAGGGCAGAAGGTGCTTGATCAACTACTGACCTACACCAATACACAGTTGAAATCCGCAATCAGTAAACGTAAACCCCTGGTGACTACCCCTGGGCCACGTAGCCTGATTTTCCGCGGGGCAATTACCGGTGTAGCGACCAGTAAAGAAGGGCTGCAGTTCTACGAAGTGATCCCGGTTGCGCTGCTGGTTGCGGGAACGCAAATGGCAACGGGCCACCGTACCATGGATACCAACCTCTATTTTGAGGGTGAGTTGATTGATGCGGCGACCAATAAACCGGTTGTTAAGGTTGTACGTAAGGGTGAAGGTAAAGATCTGAACAACGAAAGCACGCCGATGGCGTTCGAAACGTTGAAGAAAGTTGTTGATGACATGGCGACGGATGCTTCCATGTTTGACGTGAACAAAAAAACACAATAATAATGATGAACGCACCATCCTTAGATGGTGCGTTTTTTTATGCCGTCCGGCGACGATATACGAGCTTACCCATCAGCGCTTCTGGTCGGGCAAACATCACCAGGTTCCCCAGCAAAATCAATACTAATCCCACAATCGCATTTACCTGCCAGATATACCCTTCATACAATGTTGACAGCGTTAGTGCGACCAGAGGAAAAAGCAGCGTACTGTATGCGGCCTTACTGGGACCAATGCGACCGACCAGTGTGAAATAGGCGCCAAAGGCAATCACCGAACCAAAAATAGCCAGGTACAGCAGTGCGCTAAGATAGCTGAAAGTCCACTGCGGAGTGAAGTCATCGCCACGCACCAGCGCAATAGCGGCGATCAGAAATGTACCGTACAACATGGCCCAGCTATTGGTGGTCAATACTTCCAGCCCTTTTTTCTGATGGCGCAGACTTATCATGTTGCCCAATGAAAAACCAAAGGTTCCCAGAGCGCTTAAGCCGATGCCCAGCAGCAGTGAATGGTTGAACCCACTGGTGAGCAAGTCCTGCCAGAACAGGGTGACAATGCCGGTCAGACCGAGACCGGCGGCAATATAAAAGCGTACCGGCGGTTTTTGGCCGAAAAACAGAAAACTATTGACCGCATTGAACAGGACGGCCATCGAGAAAATCACCGATTCAAGGCCCGTGTTAATCCACGCCGCAGCCGTATAAAAACACCAAAAGTTAAAGCAAAAAACGCATCCGCCTTGTAACAGACAAAACAGATGGTCACGACCAGATAGTTTGCGTAATTTAC
The DNA here is from genome assembly GCF_030334645.1 of Citrobacter sp. Cc139. Taxonomy (NCBI): domain Bacteria; kingdom Pseudomonadati; phylum Pseudomonadota; class Gammaproteobacteria; order Enterobacterales; family Enterobacteriaceae; genus Citrobacter; species Citrobacter sp. Cc139. Next base: position 356,127 of record NZ_JAOWDM010000082.1, on the reverse strand, counting down.
CACTAACCAACAGGATTATTATCATTACCGAGCTGGCAACGGCAAAGCGCCAAAAGATAGAAACCGGCGCTGAAACCGGTCCTTGTTGCAGATAAATGGCAATCCATGTCGTCCCCCAAATCACCACCACCAGGCAGTACAATAGTGCGTTCATACAACTCTCTCTTTTTGGTCTTCAGGCGCACACTGTGTCACGTTGGGTAGCAGGGGGCTTTCATCAGATTGCGGTGGACTTGCAAAATCTTGCGCTTTTTTTCGCGCAAATGTGAAAAGGAAGCTGTTAACAATATGTAGCTGATATAGACTGAAAGCCTGCTAACTTATTTTGAATGTGATGGTATGTCTCAGCCCTACGGTGCCTTTGAAAACTTACGCAAACACAATGCCGTGCTGCACGAGTCGGTTGCGTTACATTCAGGGATCCAACTGGCGGCCTGGTCAAATAAGCGTGATACCATTACCCAGTATTGCGATCACCATACCCTCAGCTTATACATCGCCGATGGTTACGAGAGTTACCACAAGACGGCCGGCGGCTGGAAGAATGGCGGTGGGCCGGACCGTTTTTGCCTGATGCCGAAAGAGAGCGAATCCAGTTGGGATATCCGCGACGATCTTTCCTTTGTTCATCTCTATTGTACGGACGGCCATTTGCGCGAAGTGGGTGAAAAAGTCTGGGACAAAAGCCCTTATAGCTTCACGCTGGATGAGCATACGTTTGGCAGCGATCCGGGGATAACAGCGGTTTATCGTCAGTTTTTACTCGGGAATGACTGGCAACAACCGGCCAACCATCTCACGCTCAGCGCCGCGTCTTCGCTACTGCTCACGCATCTGATCCAGCATTACAGCAACGTCCAATGGCAGTTGCCCGTTGTCACCGGGGGACTTGCGCCTGCCACATTGCGCAATGTGCTGGCCTACATAGAAGCGCATCTGGCGTACCCCATTACCCTGAGCGATTTGGCAAGTGAGGCGGCGCTGAGTGAGTTCCATTTTGCCCGAATGTTTCGCCAGTCAATGAATATGGCGCCGCATCAGTACGTTATGCAACGACGTATGGTATTAGCCCGGCATCTGGTCTGTCATTCTTCCCGCAGTTTGTCGGATATTGCGATGGCTTGCGGGTTCAGTTCAGCGAGCCATTTCAGCAACCGGTTTAAGCAGGTGACGGGTAAAACGCCAACGCAGTTACGTGCGGCGAAATAAAGCAAACACCGCGTAGCACACACCTCCGGCGATCAGCCCCCAAAATGCCGACCCAACCCCCCATAGCGTCAGGCCACTGGCAGTGACCAGAAAAGTAATGATAGCCGCATCACGCTCGGATTCATGATGTAATGCCTGGTATAAGCTGCCGCTAATCGTGCCAAGCAGCGCCAGGCCCGCCAGCATTTGGATCCAGCTTACGGGCAAGGCCGCCATCAGTCCGGTGACCGAACCGCCAAAAACCCCTGCCAAAAGATAGAAGACACCCGCCGCCGCCGCGGCAAGCCAACGTCGCTTTGCATCAGGATGCGCTTCGGGACTTTGGCAAATTGCCGCGGTTATGGCGGCAATGCAAATGGAATAGACGCCAAAAGGGGAAAACAGCAGCGCCAGCAGACCGGTAAAGACAATCAACGGTGAAACGGGTAACGCATAGCCTGACGCCTTCATGGTGGCGATACCAGGTGCATTTTGCGAGGCCATGGTGACCAGAAACAGCGGGAGGGCGATGCTAATGCTGTGGGCAAATGAAAAATGCGGGGCGATAAACTCAGGTAACACTGGAGATAAACTTACCTCATTAGTGACAATGTCACCTTTTATCAGCGCGATGATTATACCTATCAGCATCGCGGCGATTGTCGCATACCGTGGGGCAATGACTTTAAACGCTAACCATGCCACCAGCATGCTACCGCATAAGATAAGCTCACTATTAAGGCTACTGAACGCCTGCAGGCCAAAGCGTAGCAGGATCCCGGCCAGCATGGCTGACGCCAGCGAGTGGGGGATTATTTTCATCAGTCGGGCAAAGAGTCCGGTTACGCCGCACAGCACAATTAAGGCGTTAGCCACGATGAAAATACCGATCGCGTCCTGAATCGTTACCCCTTGCAGGCCCGTAACCAGCAGTGCGGCGCCGGGCGTTGACCATGCAGTGAGAACAGGGGCGCGATACCATAATGTCAGCGCCAGCGTACTAACGCCCATCGCTATTCCCAGCGCGGTCATCCAACCCGCAATTTGCCCTGTCGTCGCACCTGCGGCCAGCGCCGCTTGCCAGATAATGGCTGCCGAACTGGCATAACCGACCAGCACCGCGACAAAACCTGATAGCACGGTAGGCAGAGGGATTGAAAATGTGCGCATAGCAACTCCGTGTGCGTTATAACGGTCAGTCACTGTAGCACTGTGCGTTATAGCGTACAAGTGCTAAGCTGTAGCCTTGAGAAGGAAGGGCGAAGGAGGAGAAATATGGATAACTTAACTCACTATCTGGCGACGACGCTCAGAACGCTGCGCCACCAGCGGGAATGGAGTCTCTCGCGTCTGGCGGAGGAAACCGGCGTGTCAAAAGCGATGCTGGGGCAGATTGAACGCAATGAATCCAGCCCTACAGTGGCGACATTGTGGAAAATCGCCACCGGGCTGAATGTCCCATTTTCAACGTTTATTTCGCCTCCTGAGTCAGACGGCACGCCGTCTTTCGATCCCCAACACCAGGCGATGGTCGTCACGCCGCTGTTCCCATGGGATCCTCAGTTGTGTTTCGATCACTTTTCGATACTGCTGGCGCCCGGCGCGCTTAGTGAATCCACGCCACACGAAAGCGGTGTTATAGAGCACGTAGTGGTGATTAGTGGACTGCTGGATATGTGCATTGATGGTCTATGGCGTACCATTAAAGCCGGTGAAGGTGTCCGTTTTGCCGGCGATACGGCCCATAGTTACCGTAACAGCGGTGAACAAACGGTTCACTTTCATTCGCTGATCCATTACCCGCGCAGTTGATCGGGAAAACTATTCCGAAATGCCGCGCTTGTGACTACAATAGCCGCCATTTTTACCGCTTGTGGATGGTAACAACTGTATGCGCCAGCAACCTCATCACCTTGAATTGTTAAGCCCGGCTCGGGATACCGCCATTGCGCGCGAAGCCATTCTGCACGGCGCAGACGCCGTTTACATTGGCGGACCGGGATTTGGCGCGCGTCATAACGCCAGCAACAGCCTGAAAGATATCGCCGAACTGGTGCCATTCGCTCATCGCTTCGGGGCGAAAATCTTTGTGACGCTGAATACGATTTTGCACGATGATGAACTGGAGCCCGCACAGCGATTAATTACCGATCTGTACCAGACCGGTGTTGATGCTCTGATTGTGCAGGATATGGGGATTCTGGAGCTGGATATTCCCCCCATTGAGCTGCATGCCAGCACGCAGTGTGATATTCGCAGCGTCGAGAAGGCGAAGTTTCTGTCTGATGTCGGATTTACCCAGATTGTCCTGGCGCGGGAACTGAGTCTTGAGCAAATTAACGCCATCCACCAGGCCACGGACGCGACCATTGAATTTTTCATTCACGGTGCGTTGTGCGTTGCCTATTCAGGTCAGTGTTATATTTCACATGCGCAAACCGGACGTAGCGCTAACCGCGGCGACTGTTCCCAGGCCTGCCGTCTGCCGTATACCCTGAAAGACGATCAGGGGCGCGTGGTGTCCTATGAAAAACACCTGCTGTCGATGAAAGATAACGATCAGACCGCCAACCTGGGCGCGTTGATTGATGCAGGCGTGCGCTCTTTCAAAATCGAAGGGCGCTACAAAGACATGAGCTATGTGAAGAATATTACCGCGCATTATCGTCAGATGCTCGACGCCATCATTGAAGAGCGCGGCGACCTTGCCCGTTCATCAGCCGGACGCACCGAACATTTCTTTACCCCCTCCACGGAAAAAACCTTCCATCGCGGTAGCACCGATTATTTTGTCAATGCGCGTAAGGGCGATATCGGCGCGTTTGACTCGCCAAAATTCATTGGTCTGCCGGTTGGTGAAGTTCTGAAGGTCGCGAAAGATCATCTGGATGTTGAGGTCACCGAGCCGCTGGCGAACGGCGATGGTCTGAACGTATTAATCAAGCGTGAGGTGGTTGGTTTCCGTGCCAATACCGTTGAAAAAACGGGGCACAATCGATATCGGGTGTGGCCGAATGAAATGCCAGCCGATTTGCACAAAGTGCGTGCGCATCATCCGCTGAACCGTAATCTCGATCATAACTGGCAGCAGGCGTTAACCAAAACCTCCAGCGAACGTCGTATCGCGGTTGATATTGAACTGGGCGGCTGGCAGGAGCAGTTGATCCTGACGCTCACCAGTGAAGAGGGGGTGAGCATCACGCATACGCTGGACGGCCACTTTGACGAAGCGAACAATGCGGAAAAAGCGTTGAGCAACCTGCAGGATGGTCTGTCCAAACTTGGACAAACGCTTTATTACGCCCGCGATATTCAGGTTAATCTGCCGGGGGCGCTGTTTGTGCCAAACGGTCAACTTAATCAACTGCGACGTGAAGCTGTCGATATGCTGGATGCGGCGCGTTTGCAAAACTATCAGCGCGGCAGTCGCAAACCGGTGTCACAGCCGGCGCCGGTGTATCCACAAACGCATCTGAGCTTCCTGGCAAACGTCTACAACCATAAAGCGCGTGAGTTTTATCACCGCTATGGCGTTCAGTTGATTGATGCGGCCTATGAAGCGCATGAAGAAAAGGGCGATGTGCCGGTGATGATCACCAAACATTGTCTGCGTTTTGCGTTTAACCTGTGTCCAAAACAGGCGAAAGGAAACATCAAGAGCTGGAAAGCGACACCGATGCAGTTGGTAAACGGCGATGAAGTTCTGACGCTGAAATTTGATTGCCGACCGTGCGAAATGCATGTAATCGGCAAGATGAAACATCACATTCTGAAAATGCCGTTGCCGGGCAGCATCGTCGCTTCCGTCAGTCCCGAAGAACTGATGAAAACATTGCCAAAGCGTAAACCTTAACCCTGGTGAGTATCAGGTTTGCGTGATTTTTGCCAGTAATGATGTTCGCGAAGATCGGCGGCGGATTCTTCCGCCGTCACGCGCAGTTCATCGCTGTCGGCGGTGTGCCGTAATACGTGATCGGCATCCTGCACCTGGAGATACTCGTGTCCCTGATTGGTTGCGAGAAGTTGACCCGAAAAAAGCGCGCTGGCCAGCAATAACACCGTTAACCCTTTCTTAAACATCATGAACCCTCTGGTACGTTAGCAGCGAAAGTGGCGATAATTTCGCCAGGTGACTATTCAATATTTTAATCGGGGAAATGGCAATCTCTGTTTTGCGAATGAGATGTTTTTTGCATTTTTGTTTGGTCAACGTTGGGATTTGTTACAACCGGGTAGCATCGCGCTGCCCGGTTGTTTTCAGGGAGGGTATCAGGACTTAAAGCCAGCAGCCGTCATCAGTAAACGAAAGAACATACCGACGGCGGCCAGGGCCAGCACGCTGCCGCCCCAGAGGATCACCAGCCACATCAGGCGTTTCCAGATTGATTGTTGCATCAATGATACCCCTCACCATGTTGAACTTTGCCGCGGAAAACGTAGTAGCTCCAGAAGGTATACACCAGGATTATCGGGATAATCAGTAGGGCGCCAACCAACATAAAGCCCTGACTTTGCGCAGGCGCTGCCGCCTGCCAGAGCGTAATGGACGGCGGAATGATATGCGGCCATATGCTGATCCCCAGACCGCTGAACCCAAGGAAGATCAATCCCAGCGTCAAAACAAAGGGCAGTGCATGGCTGTGCTGTTGGTCCAGCGAGCGCCACAACAACATGCTGATCAACACCACCAGCAGCGGAACCGGCATCAGGTACCACAGGTTAGGCAGGCTAAACCAGCGCTCGGCAATCGCACTGTGCGCCAGCGGCGTCCATAGGCTGATAATGGCGATAACAACCAGCATCGCCAGCAGCAGTTTTTTGGCCACGCGGCGCATTTTATCCTGCAACGGATTTTCGCTTTTCATCACCAGCCATGTGGCCCCCAGCAGGGCGTAAGCCACGACCAGGCCAACACCGCAGAACAGCGTGAACGGGGTCAGCCAGTCGAAAGGGCCGCCGCTGTAGCTGCGTCCGGTGACAGAAAATCCGTTAAGCACTGCACCTACCACGATTCCCTGAGTGAATGTCGCCAGAATTGAACCGCCGAGAAAAGCTTTATCCCAGAATGGTCGATGTGCCGGCGTGGCATTGAAGCGAAACTCAAAAGCGACACCGCGAAAAATCAGGCCGAGCAGCATCAGGGTGAGCGGGATCGTCAGCGCATCGACAATCACCGCATAGGCCAGGGGGAAAGCGCCGAATAGTCCGGCTCCGCCCAGTACCAGCCACGTTTCATTGCCGTCCCACACGGGGGCGACGCTATTCACCATCACATCACGGTCATCTGCATCCTGAATTGCAGGAAACAAAATGCCGATACCGAGATCGAAACCGTCCATCACGATATACATCAACGTGGCGAACACGATAATGACAAACCAGATAACTGATAAATCGATACCCATTAGCGGTGAGCCTCCGGTTGAGAATCGAGAACTGCAGCAGAAAGCGGTCGTGCAGGCGTGCCGGATGGCGGCGTTGACGGTTCATGTTCCTGTGGCCCTTTACGGATCAGGCGGATCATGTAGCTGTAACCGACGCCAAACACGGAGCTGTACACCACAAAGAATGACAGCAAGCTGATGCTCATATGTAAATCGCCATGCGCGGAAACGGCATCCGCGGTACGTTGCAGACCGTAGACCACCCACGGTTGACGGCCAACTTCAGTGGTTACCCAGCCAGCCAGAATGGCAATCAGACCGGAGGGCCCCATCCATAATGCAAAACGCAGGAAAGGACGTGAGGTGTATAGCCGCTGCTTGTAACGTAGCCGCAGGGCGATCGCGCCCAGCAGGATCATCAGCATGCCTAGCCCTGCCATAATGCGAAACGACCAGAACACCATGGTTGAATTGGGCCGGTCTTCTTTAGGAAACTCTTTTAAGGCCGGGACTTGTTTATCCAGGCTGTGGGTCAGGATCAGACTGCCCAGCGCTGGGATTTCCAGTCCATAGCGGGTACGCTCCTGTTCCATATCCGGCCAGCCGAACAGCAATAGCGGAGTGGGTTCACCGGGCGGATTTTCCCAGTGTCCTTCAATCGCCGCAATTTTTGCCGGCTGGTGTTTCAGCGTATTCAAACCGTGCATATCACCAATCAATGCCTGGAGCGGGGCGACGATTAATGTCATCCACAGCGCCATCGAAAACATAGCGCGAATAGCCGGCGTATTATTTCCGCGCAGCAAATGCCACGCCGCAGAAGCGGCGACAAATAACGCGCTGCTGAGGAAGGCGGCAACGGACATATGCAGCAAACGATAAGGGAATGAAGGATTGAAAATAACGGCGAACCAGTCGACGGGAACAACCTGACCATTAACGATTTCATAGCCTTGCGGCGTCTGCATCCAGCTGTTGGAGGCGAGGATCCAGAAGGTAGAAATAATGGTACCCAACGCAACCATACAGGTCGCGAAGAAGTGCAGGCCTGGCCCCACGCGATTCCAGCCGAACAGCATTACGCCCAGGAAACCCGCTTCGAGGAAAAAGGCGGTTAATACTTCATAGGTCAGCAGCGGTCCGGTGATGCTCCCGGCGAACTCGGAAAAACCACTCCAGTTGGTGCCGAATTGATAGGCCATCACCAGCCCGGAAACCACGCCCATACCAAAGTTGACGGCGAATATTTTCGACCAGAAATGATATAGCGAGCGCCAGGTGGGATTTTTCGTTTTTAGCCACAGCCCTTCGAGCACTGCCAGATAACTGGCGAGGCCGATGGTAATGGCCGGAAAGATAATGTGGAAGGATACCGTAAACGCGAACTGGACCCTCGCCAGGTGAAACGCGTCAAGACCGAACATGCTTAACTCCGCAGGCAAAATTGATTTGGCGCAATTCTAAGCCTGGGAAGCAATGGAGGGCAGAAACAGAACAGTTCTTTTTAACCATAACAGTTGTCGCTCTGTTATAGGTTGACCTGGCTGATATGAAATCTGGAAGCTGGATTCCTGTTATTAAATAGCGTCCTCCCCACGCTAGTGATTTTGCGTTATTAATAGCAACACAATCAAAAAAGTAATCATAAATGTTTACTTTGTGTATATAATAGACGACAGGGAGGCGCAGTGAAGCAAAGTGAGTTCAGACGCTGGCTTGAATCTCAGGGAGTTAAAGTTACAAACGGCTCAAATCATCTGAAGTTGAGGTATCAGGGAAGGCGTAGCGTTATGCCCAGGCATCCTGGTGATGAGATAAAAGAGGCCCTGCGGAAAGCGATCCAAAAGCAGCTTGGCTTACAGTAATCATCATCTCTATAAGGCTGACTATATGAGAAATTTTGAGAAAATTATGCGTTATCCCGTTAATCTAATACCCGCCGTGGAAGGTGGGTTCATGGTGTCTTTTCCGGATATTCCTGAAGCATTAACTCAGGGAGAAACTCGCCATGATGCTTTGCAGGCCGCGCAGGCCGCATTGGTCACCGCTTTTGAATTCTATTTCGACGATAACGAACCGATTCCTTTGCCTTCAGCGGTTGTCGCTGGCGCTGACTATGTGGAAATACCACTGAGCGTTGCGTCTAAGGTTCTGTTGTTAAATGCCTTCCTTGAATCGAATATTACCCAGCAGGAGTTGGCAAACAGGATCGGCAGGCCTAAGCAGGAAATCACCCGTTTATTCGATTTAAAGCACGCCACAAAAATTGATGCTGTGCAGATAGCTGCCCGCGCTTTAGGAAAAGAACTGTCAGTAACGATGTTGTAAAACTGTTAACCATAACAGTTATAAAAAATATCTTGATTATGTAAACTGATATATATAGTGGTTGTCACCAACACCGGTAATCAGGACGAAAGATGAAAAAGTACCAGCGACTGGCAGAGCAAATTCGCGATCAAATCGCGTCTGGCGTATGGCAACCCGGCGATCGTCTGCCTTCATTGCGTGAGCAGGTGGTCAGTAGCGGGATGAGTTTTATGACCGTTGGCCACGCATATCAGTTGCTGGAAAGCCAGGGGCGGATTATTGCCCGCCCCCAGTCGGGTTATTATGTTGCCGCGCGCCCTGAACGTCATTCTGCAGCACCTCAGGTGCAGGTGATGCGCGACGAAGCGGTGGATATCAACACCTACATTTTTGATATGCTGCAGGCCAGCCGGGATGCGTCAGTAATGCCATTTGCCTCCGCATTCCCTGACCCGCGTTTGTTTCCCCTTCAGCAGTTAAACCGCTCGCTGGCGCAGGTGAGTAAAACGGCCACGGCTATGAGCGTGATTGAAAACCTGCCGCCGGGGAATCATGAATTGCGCCATGCCATTGCCCGTCGCTATGCCCAACAGGGAATGACCATTTCACCTGACGAAATTGTGATCACCACCGGTGCGCTTGAAGCTCTCAACCTGAGTCTGCAGGCGGTCACTGAACCGGGGGACTGGGTGATTGTCGAAAACCCCTGTTTTTATGGCGCATTGCAGGCACTGGAGCGATTACGTCTGAAGGCGCTGTCTGTTGCCACTGATGTCAAAGAGGGGATCGATCTGGCCGCGCTGGAGCAGGCGTTGCAGGAGTATCCGGTAAAAGCGTGCTGGTTGATGACCAACAGCCAAAATCCGCTGGGGTTTACGCTCAGCGCAGAGAAAAAAGCGCATCTGGTTGCATTACTGGAGAAATATCATGTCATGCTGATTGAAGATGATGTTTATAGCGAACTTTACTTTGGCCGGGAAAAACCGCTCCCCGCTAAAGCCTGGGATCGCAGCGATAGCGTTCTGCATTGCTCATCATTTTCAAAATGCCTGGTGCCCGGATTTCGCATTGGCTGGGTGGCGGCGGGGAAACATGCCCGGCGCATTCAGCGACTCCAGCTAATGAGCACCTTATCCACCAGTTCTCCCATGCAGCTTGCACTCGTCGACTATCTGTCAACACGACGCTATGACGCGCATTTGCGTCGTTTACGCCGTCAGCTTGCGGAACGCAAACAGCAGGCCTGGCAAACGCTACTGCGCCATCTTCCGGCGGAGGTCAAAATTCACCACAACGACAGCGGCTATTTTCTGTGGCTCGAACTGCCGGAACCGCTGGATGCGGGAGAGCTCAGTACGCAAGCGCTGGCGCACCACATCAGCATTGCGCCGGGAAAAATGTTCTCAACCTCGGGAAGCTGGACACGTTTCTTTCGCTTTAATACCGCATGGCACTGGGGGGAACGCGAGGAACTGGCGGTGAAACAGCTTGGAAAATTAATTCGCGACATGATGAAATAAAATGTAACGCGCTATTCAATATAAAAGAATAGTGCGTTCTTATTTTCGAAATAGAGAATACCGAACCCTGATGTTATTTATATCGGGTGCTACCATACAAAAAATCAATAGTTCTAACTATTGCCACCTCTGCACCTAACCCCTTGTCTATACTCCAGAAGATTAGAACACACAGTCTGAATCAGTAGCGTAATGAGCGTTAGCTCACAACCTGATTAAATTTCCTTGCGCCAGCAGGAACGCTTAGCACACCCCGACTATTTTTAGGAAAGGACATATATTTACGGCAAGGCTGCCGCTCAATATTTTTTAGACAGGAGTAAGATGTTATGAGCAAGCAATTTGCCCTCAGTAGCCTGTGTGCGCTCAGTATGACGCTGATGACTGCACAGGCAGCCGAACCCCCGACATCATTAGATAAACCAGAAGGCCGCCTGGATATTATTGCCTGGCCGGGTTATATCGAACGCGGACAAACCGATAAACAATATGACTGGGTCTCGCAGTTTGAGAAAGATACCGGCTGCGCGGTCAATGTGAAAACGGCGGCCACATCGGATGAGATGGTCAGCCTGATGGCAAAAGGCGGCTACGACCTGGTGACCGCGTCCGGCGACGCTTCACTGCGTCTGATTATGGGTAAACGCGTGCAGCCGATTAACACCGCGCTGATCCCAAACTGGAAAACTATCGATCCACGCGTGGTGAAAGGCGAGTGGTTTAACGTTGGCGGAAAAGTATATGGCACCCCGTATCAGTGGGGACCAAACTTGCTGATGTATAACACCAAAACCTTCCCAACGCCGCCGGATAGCTGGAACGTGGTGTTTGTTGAGCAAAAACTCGAGGATGGAAAAAGCAATAAAGGACGCGTGCAAGCCTATGATGGTCCGATCTATATTGCCGATGCCGCGTTATTCGTTAAAGCCACCCAGCCGCAATTAGGCATCACCGATCCCTACCAACTCACCGAACAACAGTACCAGGCGGTTATCAAAGTCCTGAGCGATCAACATGCGCTAATCCATCGCTATTGGCACGATACCACTGTGCAAATGAGTGACTTCAAAAACGAAGGCGTGGTGGCATCCAGCGCCTGGCCTTATCAGGCTAACGCCCTGAAAGCCGAAGGGCAGCCTGTTGCCACGGTTTTCCCAAAAGAAGGGGTTACCGGCTGGGCTGACACCACCATGCTGCACAGTGCAGCGAAACACCCGGTGTGCGCTTACAAATGGATGAACTGGTCATTAACCCCGAAAGTACAGGGCGACGTAGCGGCCTGGTTTGGTTCTCTGCCAGTGGTGCCTGAAGGATGTAAAGCCAGCCCGCTGTTGGGTGAAAAGGGCTGTGAAACCAACGGCTATAGCTACTTTGACAAAATCGCTTTCTGGAAAACGCCAATTGCGGAAGGCGGCAAATTCGTTCCTTACAGTCGCTGGACGCAGGATTACATCGCCATTATGGGCGGTCGTTAATTCCGCTGGGGGTTTTATGACGTACGCAGTAGAGTTTCATAACGTCTCGCGTCTGTACGGGGATGTTCGTGCAGTTGATGGCGTGAGTATTGCGATTAACGACGGGGAGTTTTTCTCAATGCTGGGGCCATCCGGCTCCGGCAAGACCACCTGCCTGCGCCTGATTGCCGGGTTCGAGCAGCTTTCAGGCGGCGCAATCACCATTTTTGGAAAACAGGCCAGCGAATTGCCCCCCTGGGAGCGGGACGTCAATACGGTATTTCAGGACTACGCGCTATTCCCACATATGTCGATCCTCGACAACGTCGCTTACGGGCTGATGGTCAAAGGGATTGATAAAAAACAGCGTCACGCCAAAGCCCGTGAGGCGCTTGATAAAGTTGCACTCGGTTTTGTTCATGAGCGCAAACCGTCACAGCTTTCCGGCGGACAACGTCAGCGCGTGGCGATTGCCAGGGCGCTGGTCAATGAACCGCGCGTTCTGCTGTTGGATGAGCCGCTCGGGGCGTTGGATCTTAAGTTGCGCGAACAGATGCAATTAGAGCTGAAGAAGTTACAGCAATCTCTCGGTATCACCTTCATTTTTGTCACTCACGATCAGGGCGAAGCGCTGTCGATGTCTGACCGTGTGGCGGTGTTTAATAACGGTCGTATCGAACAGGTGGATTCTCCGCGTGAACTGTACATGCGTCCACGGACACCGTTTGTGGCGAGCTTCGTCGGGACGTCCAATGTCTTTGATGCCACGATGTCAGCGAACGTTTGCGGGCTACAGGGAATGTTTTCCCTGCGTCCGGAACACATTCGGTTGAATGATGCCGGGGGAGAAGTCCAGGCTCCGGGCGTTATCCAGGCGGTGCAGTACCAGGGCGCGGCGACACGGTTTGAACTGAAACTGGCTGGCGGTGAAAAATTACTGGTGAGCCAGGCGAACCTGACGGGAGAAATGCTGCCGTCAACGCTGTCGCCGGGTCAGCAGGTGATGGCATCGTGGTCACGCGACGTGATGGTGCCGTTGGTTGAGGAGAGGTGAATGGCTATGAACGTCTTACATTCGCCATCGCAACCGACAAATCTGAACAAGATTTCCGGTTTTTTCTGGCGTAATCCGGGGCTGGGGCTGTTTTTACTGCTTCTCGGGCCGCTGATGTGGTTTGGCATCGTCTACTTTGGCTCACTGCTGACGCTGTTGTGGCAAGGTTTTTATACCTTCGACGATTTCACCATGTCGGTCACGCCGGACCTGACGCTGGCGAATCTGCAGGCGCTGTTTAATCCCGCCAACTACGACATCATTTTGCGTACCCTGACGATGGCGATAGCGGTCACCATTGCCAGCGCGATTCTGGCGTTTCCGATGGCGTGGTATATGGCGCGCTATACCAGCGGCAAAATGAAAGCCTTTTTTTACATTGCGGTGATGCTGCCGATGTGGGCCAGTTACATTGTTAAAGCCTACGCGTGGACGTTACTGTTGGCGAAAGACGGTGTGGCGCAGTGGTTTTTAACCCATCTTGGGCTGGAGCCGCTGCTGCTTTCGTTCCTGACGCTACCTGCTGTCGGCGGCAATACGTTGTCGACCTCAGGGTTAGGGCGCTTTCTGGTGTTCGTTTACATCTGGTTGCCGTTTATGATCCTCCCGGTACAAGCTGCTTTGGAGAGGCTTCCGCCGTCACTGTTACAGGCTTCCGCTGATTTGGGCGCGCGCCCGCGTCAAACCTTCCGCTATGTGGTTCTTCCGCTGGCAATACCCGGTATCGCGGCGGGATCTATCTTTACTTTCTCTCTGACGTTGGGCGATTTTATCGTGCCGCAACTGGTGGGACCGCCGGGGTATTTCATCGGCAACATGGTGTATTCGCAACAAGGGGCGATCGGCAATATGCCGATGGCGGCGGCATTTACTCTGGTGCCGATTGTGTTAATCGCACTGTATCTGGCGTTCGTGAAGCGTCTGGGAGCTTTCGATGCACTCTGAACGCGCACCCTGGTTACTCAAACTGGCGGCATGGGGCGGGGTTATTTTCCTGCACTTTCCCATCCTCATCATCGCCACCTATGCTTTTAATACTGAGGAGGCTGCTTTTAGTTTTCCACCGCAGGGGTTGACGCTGAAGTGGTTTAGCGTTGCGGCGCAGCGTAGCGATATTCTGGAGTCTGTGACGTTGTCACTTAAAATCGCTGCGTTGTCGACGGCTATTGCTCTCGTTCTGGGGACGCTGGCCGCTGCCGCGCTGTGGCGCAGGGACTTTTTTGGCAAGAGTGCAATATCGCTGTTGCTGCTGTTGCCAATCGCGTTACCGGGGATCATCACCGGTCTGGCGCTGTTGACGGCGTTTAAAACCATCAACCTGGAACCGGGTTTTCTCACGATCGTGGTGGGGCATGCGACGTTTTGCGTGGTGGTGGTGTTTAACAACGTTGTGGCGCGTTTTCGCCGTACCTCATGGAGTCTGGTTGAAGCGTCTATGGATCTTGGCGCCAACGGCTGGCAAACCTTTCGTTACGTGGTGCTGCCGAACCTGGCATCAGCACTGCTGGCGGGCGGAATGCTGGCGTTTGCCTTGTCATTTGATGAAATCATCGTGACAACGTTCACCGCCGGACATGAAAGAACACTTCCTTTGTGGCTGCTCAATCAACTGGGTCGTCCACGGGATGTGCCTGTCACCAACGTTGTGGCATTGCTGGTAATGCTGGTGACTACACTGCCAATTTTAGGGGCCTGGTGGCTAACGCGTGAAGGCGACACTCTCGCCGGAAACGGTAAATAAACGACGATATGGGAAATTGCTATGCAACATCAATTACTGATTAATGGCGAGCTGGTCAACGGTGAAGGTGAAAAGCAGCCAGTCTATAACCCTGCAACTGGTGAATGCATTCTGGAGATTGCCGAGGCCTCAGCCACGCAGGTTGATGCCGCGGTCCGTGCGGCCGACAGTGCCTTTGCCAGTTGGGGACAAACCACACCGAAAGTACGTTCCGAGTTACTGCTGAAACTGGCGGATGCTATCGCGGATAACGCGCAAACCTTCGCTGAGCTGGAATCGCTCAACTGCGGTAAGCCGCTGCACTGTGTGCTCAACGATGAAATTCCGGCCATCGTCGATGTTTTCCGCTTCTTCGCCGGGGCGGCCCGCACCCTGCAAGGACAGGCCGCCGGAGAGTATCTGGAAGGGCATACGTCAATGATTCGCCGGGATCCGCTGGGCGTGGTCGCCTCTATTGCCCCGTGGAACTATCCGCTGATGATGGCGGCGTGGAAACTGGCTCCGGCGCTGGCGGCGGGGAACTGCGTGGTGATTAAACCGTCGGAAATTACCCCATTGACGGCGCTTAAACTGGCCGAGTTTGCCAAAGATATTTATCCGGCAGGCGTTGTCAACGTGCTGTTTGGCCGTGGAAAAACCGTGGGCGATCCGCTGACCGGACATGAAAAGGTCCGCATGGTTTCATTGACCGGCTCTATTGCCACTGGCGAACACATTATCCAGCATACCGCGTCTTCAATTAAGCGCACACATATGGAACTGGGCGGCAAAGCCCCGGTCATCATTTTTGATGATGCGGATCTGGATGCGGTAGTGAGCGGCGTGCGAACCTTTGGTTATTACAACGCCGGACAAGACTGTACCGCCGCTTGTCGAATCTATGCCCAGAAAGGCATTTATGACGCGTTGGTTGAGAAACTTGGCGCCGCGGTTGCCAGCCTGAAAATTGGCGCGCCGAACGACGAATCGACGGAGCTGGGACCGGTAAGTTCGCAGGCACATCTTGATCGCGTGGCCAAAGCGGTCGATGAGGCCAAAGCCCTGGGGCATATCAAGGTTATCACCGGTGGTAAAAAAGTGGACGGCGCAGGCTACTACTTTGCCCCAACGCTGCTGGCCGGGGCAAAGCAAGAAGATGCCATCGTGCAGCGGGAAGTTTTTGGTCCGGTGGTCAGCGTGACCGTATTTGATGATGAAGACCAGGTGCTGGCGTGGGCGAATGATTCGAAATACGGACTGGCATCTTCTGTCTGGACCCGGGACGTCGGCCGCGCGCATCGGTTCAGTGCTCGTCTGCAATATGGTTGCACCTGGGTCAATACCCACTTCACTCTGGTCAGCGAGATGCCGCACGGTGGGCAAAAACAGTCTGGTTATGGCAAAGATATGTCGGTGTACGGGCTTGAGGATTACACGATTGTTCGCCATGTCATGATCAAGCATGAGTAACAATTTAGACGTGAACACCTAATGAGGCACGGATAGCTAAAAATTAGCAAACGGGTCTCTATACTATTCGCGCCACTGGCCTCGTCGCCATCGGACGGCGGTAAGTTGGAAATATCCGCGAGGTCAGGCTAATTGATACGACAAAGCCCCAGCTTAACGCCGGGGCTTTGTGCTTTCAGGTATACCGTCCGGTTATCAGCGGCGGTAGCTGCAAAGCCAGGCAAGTAGTGCACAGCCGCTCAGCACCAGCCCCAGTTGTTGCACCATGCCAGCCAATCCCAGCATCATTCCCAGCAACAGGTAATAGCTTAACCCGAACAAAGCACCAGCGGCCCCGGCTTGTTCACGATAGCGACGCAGTGCCTGGCTCAATACATTGGGAATGGCGATACCATAGGCCAGTACCACCCCAAACACCGGTATCAGGATCCATTCAGTATGCTGTAGCCACCACGCCGCCAGACCTGAGAACATGGCCAGCACACAGGCATGACGTACCAGCTGTTGCGGCGTCAGACCTGTCGTTAACAGACGCCGATTCAACAGGCTTCCCGACAGCGAAGCAAGCGCAAGTAACACCCCCGTCCAGCCAAAGGCTCTGGAACTCTATCCCAACTGCCTGAAAAGAAATGGCGCCAGACTGTAATAGCTAAACAGCATGGTATTTAACAGGGCGACCAGCATAGCATTTTTCCACAGCTCATCGTCCCGAGCCATGCGGGGCAGGAGCACAGCCATCCGCGGGCGGATCGTATTCTCCGGCCTTGTTTCCGGCAAACGGGTTGCTGTCAGTATGAGCAGTAATATCGCCAGCAAAACAAGAGCAACGAATACACCGATATGACCATACAGGCTTACCAGCCAACCTCCGCTTAGCAGGCCGAAAACCGGACTCAGGGCCAGCGCAGCCCCCATCACGGAAAAGATGCGGGATAGCGTGGTTGATTCATAACAGTCCCTCAATATGGTTTGTACCACGACTGACCCGGCAGCCGCTCCGATGGCTGACACCATCCGCGCCAGCAGCAACACGTTGAAATTGGTGGCAACAACGGCCAATGCACAACCTGTGCCGTAGCAGATTAGTCCTGCCAGCATCGCCCGCCGTCGTCCGATACTGTCGCTCAGCCACCCCCACATCGCCACACCGACGGCGAAGGCCACAAAGTAAACGGAGAGTGTTTGAGCTGCACGTTCACTGCTTATGTGAAAAGCGGTAGCGATACCTGGCAATGCCGGGCTGTAAATGGTTTCCACCAGTTGTGGAAACATTATCAGCAGAGTGAGCAGCCAAAGCGGCGGACGACGAAGAATATTCATAGCAATATCCGAAGAGACCGAAAACAGGCGGGAATTATTGCTGAAAGGGGGATGTCTTATTACTATTATCAGGACTTTATATATCAAATATCGGACAGATAATGAAAATTGCCCCCGATGAAATTTTCGATGCGGATAGCTTTGATAACCCGGTAATCGGGATTGCCGCCGATATGGGCGTACACGATTCCGGACGCCATAGCCACCTTCGTCATCAACTCCTTTTTTCGGCGGCGGGGAGCATCACGATTGAACTGGAGCAGGCCCTGTGCCTGCTGCCGCCACGGCGTGCGGTCTGGATCCCGGCCGGTACGGTTCATCGCGCCATCATGCGTGGCGTAATGGCTTATCGTTCTTTGTACTTTTCAACCTCGCTGCCGTTATCCGATCTGCCCATGCATATCGTCGAGGTTAATCCACTTTTTTTCGAAGTCATAGAACGCATGGCCTTTTGGTCATGGGATATGCCTGCGGTGCAACAGGCCAGCCTCATCACTGTTTTTTGTGAGGAATTGCGGGCCGCGCGTAGTGAAAACTGGACATTACAATTTCCCTCAGATCCACGGCTGGACGTATGGCTTGAGCAATTGCGCATGGGCGCGTTGCCACCGCGACTGAATCAGTTGTCCCAACGGGTTGGGGCGTGTGAGAAGACCATCAGCCGGATCTTCATCAGAGATACCGGGATGCATTATCAGCACTGGCGGCAGCAATTTAGACTGTTAAAAGCCATGGAAATGCTGGCTGACGGGAGTCCTGGTAGTCAGGTGGCGCAACATCTGGAATTTGTCAGTGACAGTGCTTTTATCGCATTTTTCCGTCAGCATACCGGCACCACGCCAGCCCGTTTTACAGGCAAATAATGCCGCAGAAGGATTAGGGATAATACATCCTAAGGATGATTTACCGGATGAAGGCAGAGTGGGAAAATCGTTGGCTAATGGCAGAGAGAAAACCCTCTCTGCCAGTGGACGCTGCAATTAATTCAGAAGAGTCACATCAAGCAAACCAGCCGAACCTTGCGGAAATCAGACTGAAAAGTCCTACAGCAGCAAATATATTTATCAGCACCACAGTTTTACTGGAAACATTCATTTGTGCCACCTTTCGTTTTAACCCCTATGGGTATAGTACGGGTTATAACTATCCGCAATAGTACGAATTCTGAACATAATGAAAACGGGTTGTTTTACCGCCGTTTCTCTTAAAATAATTAATAAAACTTGATGTGAGTCATGAAAAAGAGCATATTGCGCGCGATTTCACCTTCCGGCCAGGATGCCTTACATGTCTCTGTACCAAAAAATGTTGGTCTTTTATGCGGTGATGGCCGCTATCACGGCAATCATCACCTGGTTTCTGTCACGCGAGAAAAAGCGGATTCGTTTTCTCAGCGCGGTATTAGTCGGGGCGACCTGGCCAATGAGCTTTCCCGTCGCGCTGATGTTTTCACTTTTCTGATGAGGCCGTTTCAGACGGAAAGCAGGGCATCTAAACGTTTTTTGTCGACTTCAGTAACATCCTGTGGGTGCTGATATCCCACGTTCTCATTCGCGCGGGTGTACAAAGCAACCAGCCAGTCGTAAACATAGCGGCTTGCGCCGTGCGAGGGCTGTTCTTCCAGTTTGGCCAGGCGCGACATCGGTTGTTGCTTTGGCGCGCTAAAAATAGCCGCGCCTTTTTGTATCCTGCTGGCAGGGCGCTGTTCCTCAGCAACGTTGCTAAATCCAAGCCAGGTAATAAAATCCCCAATATCGGCATGTAGCTGCGCCGCACAGACGTTTTCGCGCTGCATCATGCGCTGTAAGCGTTGCGGCATCTCCAGGCGATAACTGGTGGTCACAAGAATGTCAGCCACCTGCCTTAGCGTACGAGGATCGAGGCCTAAACGGCGCGCATTATTTTCATCGCGACACCACTGACGTACGTGATTAACCCACATTTTGTGTGCCAGATAACCAGTTTCTTTGCTCTCCGGCGAGTGCGGTATGTCACGCACTTCAGCAAACAGGTCGATCTCTTCATTAAATAGCCCGTTCACCTGTTCCTCGCGCGGCTGATGAACACGCAGCAGCGATTCAAAGAGGCGCATTGGCGGCAGTAACCCCTCCAGTAGCTCGCCATGTTTTGCCGCCTGGGATTGTAACTGGCGGATCACCGACTCGCTGCTACCTGACTCATCATCGCGGGTATTAATCCAACTCATCAGCGTTTCGCGGATGCGCTGTTGGTGCTGTTCGCGCAGAGAGGTCAGCCTGGCCTGACGCTGTTGTGGTGAAGTCGCCTGAGTCAGCCATTCGACAAGGCGTTGTAAGCTGTGGTTATCCAGCGCCTGCAGCGTACCCCAGTGCAGTCCCGGTTTGCCCATTAATTGCTGCACGGACTCATCCAGGTTTTGCTGGGTGCTAAAACGCGCATCCTGTGGGGTGATGGCCCAGACTACGCCCGGTAATGCGGCGTCATGTACGGGTTGCGTATCGTTGACCCAGCCCAGCAGCTTGCGGGTAATGGCTGGCGTCTGGGCGCGGGTAGATACCGCATTGCAGATTAAGAGCATATCCGGTTGCAGTTGCTGGCGATAATGCTCCAGCATCCAGCCTAATTTTGCTTGCCACAGCGGATGGGGATGAGCATCCGGGGCGAGAGGGATATCGAGCAGATCGACATTCTCCAGCACAGCATCTTCCACCGTCAGGATCAGCTCGCGCGTCAACAGCGCTAGTGATGCCTGTGAGAGACTGACCGCATTGAGCAACTGATGGTTTTCAATTGGATGAACAACCACATCACTTTGCGCCTCACTCCCGTGCAATGCCACCTGAGTGAGAAAACTCTCAGCAGGTAAACCAAAATGGTCAACCAGCAGGCTCAGCGGAGCCGCCAGTTCTTGCGCGTTCCCGGTTTGTTGCAGCGTATGCGCCAGCGCCAGCCACTGCTGCGTTAGCTCTGGTTGTTCTCCCCACAATAATGCCCAGGCGTTTGCCCGGGTCGTCAGATCCAGTGCGGGGAGAAGCGTAGCAAACTGATGCCATAGCGCATCGTCAATTTGCTGCTGATTAGCCGGTACGCAGGAGCGCCAGAAACGACCGATTGCCGCGACATCCTGAGCCGTGATGCCTTGCACCGGATGACGCTGACGCAGGGTTTGCCATTTTTCCAGGCGCGCCTCAATAATCGATTTCTCAACCTGGCGGTTGTCCGGGGGCGCACAGAACTGTGTGATAAACAGCTGTACCAGTTCGGCTTCACTGAGTAAGCGTAAGCGCAGCGGCCATTCGCTATTGAGCGGATTATCTTCACGCGTAAAGCGAATCGCCATATTGGTCGGTGCATGCCCCGGATTAATATGCGAAAAATAATCAAAACTGCGATCCGGGGTCACGATGTTCACTTTGCCATTGGCATTGCTGCACAATGCCGCGAGCAGATGCGCTTTCGCTGACTGTGAGTGCCCATATAACCCAACACAGCCTCGTGCTGAAAAGGTCGCTGTCAGCGCAGATTCATTAACCGCGGCTAACGTAAGTTGTGTCAGCAGGGCATCCGCCTCATCATCAAGACGTACCGAACGCTGGCGGGTCTCTGTCACCCACTCGATGGCGGCCTGCGCAGTGTTTAACATCTTACTCATTTCAGGTACACGCTCCCGCTATCAATCCAGTAATGGCTACCGCTATGGCGACGATCCGCCAGCGTATTCAATTTTAACGTTAAGGCATTGGCGGCAACGGGGGTGCCATCCTGTAACCAGGCATCGCTGAGTACGAAGCATTCCGGGCCGCTCTCTTTGCTGCCGCCGCGTAACTGCAGCCGTACATTTAACACGCCATCTCCGGCGATACTTTTTGCCAGTTCGGCAGAATTTATGCTCAGCGTATACAGCGGCGTGGCAGGCCAGCGGCTGTTTGCCAATTGGCGGAAGCCTAACGTTACATTGCCGCGCAGCGGGAAGTGCAAACGAGTATCCAGCTTCGCGCCGGGTTTATCCAGATCGATATCGTGATACCAGATGTTCTCATCGCGTAGCGTGTTGACCGTATTATCCAGCACGCCAAGATAACGTACGGTCGAGTAAGCGCCGATATCGGCAGCTTTAAAATTGAAGCGCGGTAAACGCAGATCCAGCGCCAGGCTGCATAGCATTGCACCGACTGCTGCGGTGGATTTGGGGTTGCCAATCCGCCCTTGCTGACTGAACGGATACCACTCGTGCACCCGATAGTTATCCATCCAGATCATACGATTAACCGGAACGGGTTGAAGATGGCGGATCAACGCCTGTACGCCCGGTAAACAAGCGGGTCTGCCGGTCACTAATAAAATATCGCAACGATAATGTGAAATAGCCTCACAAACCGCGTGCAGCGGCGAGGTCAGGGTAAATTGCCCCGCCAGTAACGCTTCTTGTAACTGCCTGAACTGCACCTGTAACGGCACGCTCAAAACATCAAACGCTGGTGAACCAGACGGCAACGCATGATCGATAGCCTGTTGGATATAGTTCATCACGTTACGCGTGGGTTGCTGGCTGAGCAGCTCGCCAAAGGTGGCATGCAGTCCGGCTACCGGATCGTTAATATCGCTTTGTTCCCAGGCGGAGAGCACCGCATGACCGAGCGGCATAAAGAGTTGTAATGCCGTTTGCTGACGCAGGATCGCCTGAGTATCGATGCGCCCGGAATCGCCAAACAGCGTAGCCAGTAATGCGGCGGCGTCGGTCACACCAGCCTGCTGCAAGCGGGTTTGCAGGGCAGGTAGTACGCAACGCTGAATCACGTCCAGCAGCATGTCATCGCCCGCAACCTTAAAGCCTTCGCGAAACAGCAAATGCGGGGTGATCTTGACGTTCGCGCCAACGCCGTCATCAAGTTGGTAATGGACGACGGCCATATCCGTGGTCCCACCGCCAATATCGATGGATGCCACGCGCAGCGCACGGCCTTTTATCTCACCAGGTTCCGGCAGACGGTCCGGGCGGGCAAGGGCATTAAAAAACGATTCCGTGTGACCATCGTAGTGGGAAATCGCCTCGTTATACAGCCACACCAACTGACCGCAGCTGGCTTCATCCCACTCCATCTGGATCTCAGGGACGGGAACCACGCTCTTTTCCTGCTGCTTACGGGTGGTGAAGTCTTCATCCTGCGGGTGCCAGCCCATTGCTTTCCAGACCAGTGCAATGGCTTCAAACATACGCAGGCGGAAAATCTCGCGCTCCTGTTTTGGCATCGCTGAGGGTAGGGTCAGGATCAATGTGCGCAACTGGCGAGGAGAGGCCGGGAAACCAAGGCGCAAACGCGTCGCCACGCTGTTAATTTGACCCAGCGCCTGAGCCAGGATCTCACACAGCATATGCGTCATCAACGTGCTGCGGCTGTATTGCGGTGAGAACACCGGCAGACGGTCATCCTGCGGCAGGCTGAACAGCGGTTGTCCGTCATCATTCATGAGATTCATCAGCGGGAAGGCGGTAGCCAGCGGTTCGCGCTGGGTTTTGCCATTCATCTGGCTAAAGCGCCAGTCATGCAGCACCGGCGTTTCATCCCACAGATAACGGCGCGGGCTGGAGATCCCGCTGCTGCCTTCCGTACCCATACGTTGCATCGCCAGCTTTCGGGCTTCATCGCCCACGCGAACAATCGACGGCCAGATAAAGGCGTCATCACGACCGCTCTCAACGGAAAAGTGCTGTTTACCGAACCGCGCTTCGGAAAACTCCAGTCGGCTGGTGAATAGTGGATCGTTAAGAAACTGCGGCTCGCTTAATGACCGCACCTGTAATTCAGCGGTCTGGCGCAGTCCATCATTGGCATCGCCGTGATCCTCAATCAGGACGCCGCAGGTATGGGTATTACCAATGTCCAGGATCAGATCGACGGGAATCGCCGGTGTGCTGAGCGTATGTGTGACCAGCTTGACTTCCGGAATAGAAAGCTGTTCACCTAACAGGGTTAACAAATTTAACCAGTGCGCCTGATATTCAAAATTACGCAGCGCCTGCTGGATCTCATGTTCTGAGCGATTCTCATGCTGCGTGACATGATGCATAAAGGATTCGCGCAGCCAGCCGTCAATCCAGGTCTGGTCGAGGAAATCGGCAATTTCGTTATCATGCCAGGCCAGTGCAAATCGCGTACCGTTAAGCAGGTCATTTTCGTTGGGGGTTAACGCTGCCGGGGCATTTTCAGTGAGCTGGCTGTCCAGCGCCAGGGTAACGCGGTGAGTGTTGCCCGCGCTGTCTGGTTGCGCCAGTTTTCGCACCTGTACACGCGCCCAGTTATCCGGGCCGTCAACAAACGTACGCGGCGGATTAAAGCGTAGGAACGGCAGCGGTAGCCAGACGCCGTCGAGCACATCCAGAGAATAATGCAGCGTCTGGGTGCTTTCCGGCTTCACCACTTCGGGCTGACCGCCGGTGCTGCCCGGCAAGGTATAGCGTCCCGTTGTCAGATCGAAGTCCAGCCGTAGCAGGGGACCGTTGGCCGTTTTGCGCACAAAGCGGCCATGATGCGCAGATTCCTGCGGCGTCAGGCCAAAATCCAGAAATTGCACACCGCTATTGGCAATGAGCGTCACGCTTTGTTTGTAGTCACACAGATTCACCAACATAAAATCAGGCACCTATCTTTTTGATCGTCAGAGGGATTTCCGCGTGATCGTCATATCGTGCGGTGCAGGTGGCGACGTCATTGGTTCCCGCTTTGCAGGTAATTTCAGGCATCGGATAACGTGATCCGTCCGTGCAACGGGCATTGCCGCGACTCTTAATCATTAATTCGCCAGTCTGATGCAAACCAGAGAAAATCTCGGCACGACAAACAATATTGTCGCCATGAACGACGCGTGCAGTGCCTTTATTCGTCTGGATCTGATAACGTAGCGACGGCGCTTTGCCGCTGACCGGATCTTTCACGTCGACCATGACGCGCCAGTTACCGTTGAGGAAACGCGTCGTTCCTGCCTTCATCTGGCTGGCATCCATGACCAGCGCATCTTTGGGAATAGCGGCAATCACTACCGGTCCTGCGTCAGGTTTCTCTTTTTTCGCTACCGGAATGACTTCAGCCCGATGCAAAGGTAGTGCGGAGGTCAGTTCGGGCAACGGCGTCATGTCTGCTTTAGCCACTGCAATGGGGGCAACTGAGGGGGTAGGGATAACGGCTTGTTGTTTCCACAGCAACGGTCCGACAATGGCAGCGATAATTACGGCGGCAACGGGTAGACTCCACAGCGGCAGGCGACGTGCGGGCTTCACCTGTACCGGTGGCGGTGTGACTTCCGGTTCGTTGATCATGGCCAGCGGTTGTGGTTCAGGTTCAACCGATTTTGGCGGTTCAATGACCGGCGTCAGTAAAGGGGCATCGGCCTCAGTGAAGGTGATTGCAGGTGAAGTCTCTTCTTCCGGGTCAGGCTCTGTCACAGTGACAACCGGTGGTATATCGGCAAGGCGCAGGCAATCGAGCACATCGTCGCGGGGATTTTCATTCAGATTGACGAAGCCCCAGAACGTAATAACGGGTTTACCATCAACCAGAAACACGTGATTCTCGCCAGGAAACTGGATGGCTTTTTCGAGCAATGAACCAAACAGTTGGAGGGCGGTTTTCCCCGATTGCAGGCTTTTACGGCTCAGGGCCGCCGCATTTTCCAGCGTGCTCCCCAGATAGCGCAGCGCACGAAAACGTGCCTCTTCATCAGCGGCTTTCCACGCAACGACTTTTCCTTCAACCGGAGAATACCAGTCAACCCGATCGCCGTTGTCGTTAATTTGTGGGATCGCCAGACAATCCACCATCGCCTGCTGTTTACGCAAGCGAAGCGTTTCACGAATTTGCAGTGCTGAATCAAACACGGCCTGACCACCGCCACCCACGGCCTGATAGTCATCCAAATTGCCGCTGCGCAAGAGAGTTTTTGCCACGTTGTTACCCCTTAGACTTCTTCACACATCTACTTTACGGTTTATAAAAACGAGCAAACGGCAGAAGAGAGGCAAAAAGGGGCGAATTTTCATGGCATAGAGTGCCGGGAAAAATCTTGACGTTTTGAAAAAGACTTAAGGGAAATTAATTCGCTTGTGGTGATGAATAATTCAGCGAAAACCACCGGATTAGAATAACCTGATAGTGATTTGTTATTGGTCAGTTTTTGTCAGCTATGCTCTGATATTCCGGTTAATAATAAAATAAGAAGGCTTATAACCATGATTGCAAGGAAAACGTTACTCGCGCTGGCGCTCAGCGCCGCCTTACCCTCAGGCGCTGCGTTCGCGGCCAGCACTGACACCATCATCTACTGCTCAGAAGCGTCGCCGGAGTCATTTAACCCGCAAATCGCCAGTTCCGGTCCGTCGTTTGTGGCAAGTTCACAGGTGCTCTACAACCGACTCATTAACTTTGATCCGGTAAAGAATACCCCAATACCGTCTTTGGCAACGGACTGGACAATTTCTCCCGATGGGAAGACTTACACGTTTACCCTGCGTCAGGGGGTGAAATTCAACAGTAATAAATTCTTTAAACCCACCCGCGACTTCAACGCCGATGACGTGGTTTTCTCGGTATTACGCCAGAAAGATGCCGATCATCCCTACCACAAGGTTTCTCAGGGTAGCTACGAATACTTTAACGATGTCGGTCTGGATAAACTGATCAAAGAAGTGAAGAAGGTGGATGATTATCACGTTCAGTTTGTGCTGAATGAACCTAACGCCGCGTTTCTTGCCGACTGGGGGATGGATTTCGCTTCCATTCTTTCTGCGGAATACGCTGACGCGATGCTGAAAAAAGGCACCCCGGAAAACGTTGATAACTGGCCGATTGGCACCGGGCCATATGTGTTGCAGCAGTACAAACAGGATTCCCAAATCCGTTATCTGGCCAACCCGAACTACTGGGATGGCGCCGTCCCGACGAAGCACCTGATATTCTCGATCACTCCAAATGTACAGACCAGACTGGCAAAACTGCAAACTAACGAATGCCAGATTATCCCGGCGCCTGCGCCAATCCAGTTTGACGAGATCAACAAGAATAAAGATTTGACGCTGCATTCGGTTGAAGCGCTGAACGTCGGGTATCTGGCGTTTAATACCGAGAAAAAACCGTTTGATAACGTGTTGGTGCGTCAGGCGTTGAACTACGCGACCGATAAAAAAGCCATTATTAACGCCGTCTTTTTAGGTTCCGGTACGGTGGCAAAATCGCCGATTCCACCGAATATGATGGGGTTCAATAACGATCTAAAAGATTACGCTTACGATCCGCAAAAAGCGAAAGATCTGCTGAAACAGGCTGGGCTGGAAAACGGATTTGAAGCGACGCTGTGGTCAATGCCGGTTCAGCGTCCATACAACCCGAACTCCCGACGTATTGCCGAGATGATCCAGAGCGATTGGGCAAAAGTCGGCGTAAAGGCAAAAATAGTGTCATACGAGTGGGGCGAATATCTCTCCGGAATGCGCAAAGGCGAGCATGACACCGCGCTGTTCGGCTGGATGTCAGACAACGGCGATCCGGATAATTTCGCGGATGTACTGTTGGGCTGCGACAGCATTAAAACCGGATCTAACGCCGCGCGTTGGTGCGATAAAGAGTATAATTCTCTGGTTCAAAAGGCGAAACTGGTGAGCAAACCTGAAGAACGCACCGCGCTGTACCAGCAATCGCAAGAGATTTTCTACCAGCAGGCTCCGTGGATAGCCCTGGCAAATGGCAAAACGTTCTATGCCACGCGTAGCAACGTCAGCGGATACAGCGTCAGCCTGATGGGCAGTGATTTTTCAAAAGCAAAATTAAATTAATGAGTTAAGGAGAGGTTATGTCGCATCTGGATGAGGTCAGCGCACGAGTTGATGCCGCCATTGAAGAGAGCGTCATTACGCATATGAATGAATTGCTGATTGAACTCAGCGATGATGCCGCGCTGAGCCGGGAAGATCGCTACACCCAGCAACAGCGTTTGCGTACGGCTATCGCACATCATGGTCGTCAGCATAAAGAGGATATGGAAGCCCGTCGCGAACAGTTGACCAAAGGCGGCACAATCCTTTAATTCGTTATTACTGTTATCCGGCCTGTATGTTCAGGCTGGATAAATTCCGTAGGTCTGATAAGCGAAGCGCCATCCGGCAGTTAAAAAGAGCGTCTCGCGACCAGCCAGGCCCCGACGACCAGCAGCACCGCGCCGCAAACTGGCCCCACCAGCGCACGGAGTGATACACCATGACTGCGCACAATATCCAGCACCAGTCCGCCAATTAACTGGCTGGCGACCAGTACCGCAATCGTGGTGGCGGCTCCCACATTTTGATAGCCGCTGATACTGGCAAAAACAAAAAAAGACCCCAGCAAACCGGGGATCAGCGTCCACCAGCGCACGCTGGAGACTAGTTCGCCAAACCCCGCGGCGCCTTGCTTAAACCACAGAATGCTGACAAACAGTACAATCCCAACCAGTGAGTTCAGCAGCATGGCAATCAGGATCGTCGAGGAGGTCTGCGTGATACGCACCATTAAGGTATTTTGCACCACCAGACCAATACCTGCGGCAATCAGAAAGGAGAGGGTCAGCGTCTGGTTCATCTGCCGGCATCCGGATCGCGACGATCGTCTAACTGTAACTGCATAAAGGTCAGATCCAACCAGCGACCAAATTTGGTGCCAACCTGCGGCATTTGTGCGGTGATGTTAAATCCCAGCATACTGTGCAGATGCAGCGACGCCTGATTCTGAGACTCAATCCCCGCCACCATTACATGTTTTCCGCACGCCCGCGCTTCTTCTATCAGTCGGCTGAGCAGCGCTCGTCCCAGGCCCTTGCCCTGATGATCAGGATGGACATACACCGAATGCTCAACGGTATGACGAAATCCGTCAAAGTTACGCCAGTCGCCGAACGAAGCATATCCAGTGACTACGCCGTTTTCTTCACTTACCAGCACGGGATAGCCCATCAACTGGCGGGCTTCGAACCAGGCGATACGGTTTTCGGCATCGACCGTTTGATCGTTCCAGATAGCCGCCGTATGCAGTACCGCGTGGTTATAAATTTCAGCAATAGCGGCGCAGTCAGCTTTGCTGGCAAATCGAATTGACATGTTGAACCTCAGGGATTGTTCACTATAGTATTACAATATGAATACTATTGAAGACAGCATAAATCAACGGATCGGTGCAAGAATTCGCCTTGAACGAGAATCTCGCGGCTGGTCTCTGACGGAACTCGCTGAGCGTGCAGGCGTGTCGCGGGCAATGATCCATAAAATAGAGCGTGGTGAGAGTAGCCCCACGGCCACGCTGCTGGGCAGGCTCTCCGGGGCGTTTGGCATCAGCATGTCGATGCTGATTGCGCGAGCCGAAATGCAGGAGGGCAAGCTGCTGCGCCTCGCTGACCAGCCCGTCTGGCACGATCCGCAGAGCCACTATCTGCGACGCCATGTCTCACCGCGCAGCGATCTCCCCATCGACCTGGTACAAATCGAATTGCCCGCCGGAAGCGATATCCCAATGCCAGCATCCTCCTACGTGCAGGCCAGACAGCTTATCTGGCTACAGCAGGGGGAGTTAGTCTTTGTGGAAGGCGATGTGCGTCATGAAATGAAAGCGGGCGATTGTCTGGAACTGGGGCCGCCGAATGACTGTCGGTTTATCAATGAAACCACGCAAACCTGCGTTTATCTGGTTGTGCGATTAAACCATGTCGTGAGCTAAATGCTGGCGCAGGCTGCTACTATTGATGGATTCATGCTAAAAGCAGAGGAGCACATCATGGGTCAACAGACTAATCGTAACCGCCGTTGGGTACTGGCTTCCCGCCCACATGGCGCGCCAATCCCGGATAACTTCCGTCTTGAAGAAGATGAAGTCGCAACGCCGGGAGAAGGTCAGGTTTTGCTGCGCACCGTTTTCCTTTCTCTCGATCCTTACATGCGTGGGCGCATGAGCGATGAACCGTCTTACTCGCCTCCCGTTGAGATTGGCGGTGTGATGGTCGGCGGCACTGTGAGCCGCGTCGTGTCCTCCAACCATCCTGATTACCAGCCTGGCGAATGGGTGCTGAGCTACAGTGGCTGGCAGGACTATGACATTTCGGACGGCAACGGGCTGGTGAAGCTTGGCGATAATCCTGAACATCCCTCCTGGGCGCTGGGTGTTTTAGGGATGCCGGGATTTACCGCCTATATGGGCTTGCTGGACATTGGCCAGCCGAAAGCAGGGGAAACGCTGGTTGTTGCCGCTGCAACTGGCCCGGTGGGCGCAACGGTTGGACAGATTGGTAAGCTCAAAGGGTGTCGGGTGATCGGTGTAGCGGGCGGGGCAGAGAAATGCCGGCATGCCACCGAAGTGCTGGGCTTTGATGTTTGTCTCGATCACCATGCGCACGATTTTGCACAACAACTGGCAAAAGCGTGTCCGCAGGGGATTGATATTTACTACGAGAACGTTGGCGGTAAGGTATTTGACGCTGTGCTGCCGTTACTCAATACCTCGGCGCGCATTCCGCTTTGCGGACTGGTCAGCGGTTACAATGCGACATCGCTTCCGACCGGCCCTGACCGATTACCGTTGCTGATGGCAACCTTACTGAAAAAGCGTATCCGGATGCAGGGTTTTATCATTGGTCAGGATTATGGTCACCGCATTCATGAGTTTCAGCGGGAGATGGGGCGCTGGGTTAAAGAGGGTAAAATCCACTACCGTGAGCAGGTCACTGACGGTCTGGAGAATGCGCCGCAGACCTTTATCGGTTTGCTGACCGGTAAAAACTTCGGCAAGGTGGTTATTCGCGTAGCAGACGATGCGTAAAGAGTGCTGGCGGGAGCGATTCCCGCCAGTATCATTCAAAACGCCAGGCCAGATTAATACCCACGCCATAGTTTCGTCCTGGCGCCGGTTCGTAGTATCGGCCATTTGATTCATTCACAATCACCGAACCGACGTAGGTCTTATCAAACAGGTTATCCACCCGGCCAAACAGGTCGATCATAAGGTTGCTGTAATAAAATTTATAGCCGGTATTCAGGCCGACTACGCTATATGACGGGGCTTTCGCCGTATTTTCATCATTAGCCATAATGTCCCCCATATAACGCACATCTGCTCCCGCATACCAGCCTTCATCAGGCACGTAGCCCAGTGAAGCAAATCCCATGTTTTGCGCTATGCCGGGCAGTCGGTTGCCGTTGCAGTTTTGATCGCCGCAGACATTGCTGCGATAGGTTGCATCCAGCCAGGTCCATGCCGCTTTTACGCGCCAGTTTGTGGCAAAGCGTTGGTCCCAGGATAGCTCGCCTCCCTGACGGCGGGTTTTCCCGGCGTTTTTATAGGTCGTACGACCGCCATTGTTACTATCAACGACGATTTCGTCATCCGTGTTGGTCTGGAACAGGGCCGCGGTAAACAGCCCATCGCCGATGCGCGTTTTGCTGCCGATTTCAATGGTGTCATTTGTGGACGGCTGTAAACCAAAATTCATACCGCTTTGGCCATCGGAACGGTAGGAGAGTTCGTTAATTGTCGGCGTTTCAAATCCTCTCCCCGCAGCCAGATAGAGGTTCCAGGCGTCCGTCATCGCATATTTCAACGATCCGGCAGGGAGCCATTGGTGATAGCTGGCGTCCCCGCTGTCATCGCCGTTACCCGGCGTAATGTAGCGATCGTTGGAATCAAACCACACGGAACTGTAACGAACGCCGGCATCCAGCGAAAGCTTCTCCGTCAATTGCCACTGGGTTTGCAGATAGGGATCGAGGTTCCACATCAGGTTACGTTCATTGCGTCGCACGTCGCCTTTCTGACCATACTCAGGCACACCATTATCAAGCCGATAGTTGTTATAGCCTTTACGGTTTTCACTCATGTTTTCATAGTTTATGCCGGTGGTGAAGGTTACCGGGATCCCCAATTCGCCACGGTGAGTCCAACGGTTATCTATCCCCTGATAATGACGTTGCAGAGTGATAACGCCTCCGGCATGGGAGGGTCTTAACTGTGGGGCCATTGGGATCGACTGATACTGGGTGGTTTCGCGCTCCCCCGCATAGGTCATGATGCTGAGATCATCCTGCGCGCTAAGCTGGCGTTCATAGCGCAATCCCGCCTGGGTCTGCTTGATGGTTTTTCGCGTATTGAATTGCTCGGCGCGGGGCGATTGCTGCGGATTGGCATCCCACTCTGACTTCGTCAGGCCTCCGGGATCGTCGGCCTTAATATCCACGCTGTTGAAAATCAGCGTCAGTTTACTCGCGTCATCAATGCGTACGCCCAGTTTGGCATTAGCCAGATTTTTTTGCGCGCTGCTGTGATCGCGATACCCATGGGTAGTAAATCGGGTCGTTGAAACGGTGTAATCCACATCGCCTGGCTGAGTACCATCGCCCAGCGCTCCGGTGGCCTTTAAACCGTATCGCCAGGTGCCAAAACTACCGTAATAGCTGCTGGCTTCAATGGTGGGCGGCTCACGCCCTGTTTCAGTACTGACATTAATCACACCGCCGGAAGCATTGCCATACAGCGCAGAGAAGGGACCCCGCAGGACTTCAATATTTTGTACGCTGCTGATATCGATATTGGATGTTTGGCCTTGCCCATCCGGCATGGTGGCTGGGATTCCGTCTACGTACATACGAATGCCGCGGATGCCATACGTGGTGCGTGAACCAAAACCACGAATCGACAACTGGAGGTCCTGCGCGTAGTTCTGCCGATTTTGCACCTGTAGCCCAGGGACGCTGGTCAGCGATTCGGACAGGTTAATGCGCGGTGTTGCCAGACGCATATCCTCACCGGCAACAACGCTGACGGCGGCAGGGGTATCCAGTTCTGAAACGGATTGTGGCGTCGCGCTAACGATCAGCGTTTGCTCGTTTATCTCACTGTCTGCCGCGGCAAAAGTCGAGAGAAAGACAGGCAGTAATGAAACAGGAAAGACAGTATAGCGGGCTGAAAAAATCGTCATGAATAAGGCCAGTTTATGATGCTGACGCCGGAAAACGGACGGTAAGCATGTGAATTTTTTTATAAAAAAGATGAATTTTAACTCTACTGAATTGCGGTAATTTTTCGGGCAATGAAAACGAGTGTAGTCAATATGTGAAGAAGTGCTCCACTTTGCGATGAATAATGATTACTATTCTCATTCTTAAAAAGGCAAAACCATGATTTTGCTCATTGAAGCTATGTGAAGCAGTAACAAACGAATTTATCAAAGGGAGTCGTCATGTCTTTACGTCATCTGTTTTCGCCGCGCCTGCGTGGTTCTTTACTGTTAGGTTCACTGCTCGTGGCATCATCTTTTACGACACAGGCTGCGGAAGAATTGCTGCGCAAAGCCGTGGGCAAAGGTGCCTATGAAATGGCATACAGCCAGCAAGAGAACGCGCTGTGGCTGGCGACCTCACAGAGCCGCAAACTGGATACCGGGGGCGTGGTTTACCGTCTTGACCCGGTGACGCTCGAAGTGACTCAGGTTATCCATAACGATCTCAAACCGTTTGGCGCCACCATCAATAACACCACGCAAACGCTGTGGTTTGGTAATACGGTAAACAGCGCGGTGACGGCGATGGATGCCAAAACAGGCGCGGTGAAAGGGCGCCTGGTGCTGGATGCGCGTAAGCGTTCTGAAGATGTGCGCCCGCTGCAGCCGCGTGAGCTGGTCGCCGATGATGCGACCAACACGGTCTACATTAGCGGTATTGGTAAAGAGAGCGTAATTTGGGTCGTGGACGGTGAGACGATCAAACTTCAGGACACAATCCAAAATACTGGCAAAATGAGCACCGCTCTGGCTGTCGACAGCAAGGCTAAACGCCTGTACACCGCCAATGCGGACGGCGAATTTATCACTATCGATACCACCAATAACAAAATTCTCAGCCGTAAAAAGCTGTTGGATGATGGAAAAGAGCACTTCTTTATCAACCTGAGTCTTGACACGGCGGGTAACCGCGCATTTGTTACCGACTCTAAGGCTGCGGAAGTGCTGGTTATTGACACCCGCAACGGCAATGTACTGGCGAAAGTCGCCGCGCCGGAATCCCTGGCCGTGCTGTTCAACCCGGCGCGCAACGAGGCCTATGTGACCCATCGTCAGGCCGGTAAAGTAAGCGTGATCGACGCGAAAAGCTACAAAGTTGTCAAAACGTTCGAGACTCCAACATTCCCGAACAGCCTGGCGCTCTCCGCCGACGGTAAAACGCTGTACGTTAGCGTGAAACAGAAATCTACCCGCGAGCAGGAAGCTACTCAGCCGGACGATGTGATTCGTATTGCGCTGTAATTAACCGGAGGGGGAAACCCCTCCTGTCATTTCTCTAAACCTCACGATACGCCTCGTTACACCCCGCCAGTAGCCTGACTAACTTCAGGGACTTACACTACGCCCTCAACGGCTAACTGAATAACACGGGAATACCATGAAAAAGCCATTTATGTGTCTTTGTGCAGGCGTCATGCTGTTTACGCTGGCAGGTTGCACAACCAATTACGTTATGACGACCAAAAGCGGACAAACGATTACCACCCAGGGCAAGCCAAAGCTGGATAAAGACACGGGAATGACCAGCTATACCGATCAGGATGGGAATGCGCGGGAAATTAATAGCAACGATGTTGCGCAGCTCATTGAAGCAGACTAAAAAAGAAGGCCTGAAGGGGTAACCTGTCAGGCCTTTTATCCTTACGGCGCGGTGCGGTGGATTTCCGCTACGCGTTTACGCACGCCGAACCAGCCCGCAACCAGCAGGATGGCGATTAACGGTAATGATGCGATGGTATAAGTGCCGTTTGGATAATCAAACGCCATCAGCACCAGCACGCTCAGCAGGAACAGCAACGTGAGCCATGAGGTAAACGGCGCACCCGGCAGTTTAAAACTGACGTCTGCGGTTTTACCTTCTTTAATCGCCCGGCGCAGACGCATCTGACAAACCATGATAAATCCCCACGACGCAATGATGCCCAGCGAGGCGAAATTAAGCACGATCTCAAACACCTGCGACGGCACCAGATAGTTCAGGAATACCCCTACAACATACACGACCAGTGTGGCGAGGATCCCGGCCCATGGCACCTGTTGGCGGCTCATTTTAGCCATAAATTTTGGCGCGGAACCGCCCATCGACATGGAACGTAAAATACGCCCGGTGCAGTACAGGCCGGAGTTCAGACTGGAAAGCGCCGCGGTGAGCACCACAATATTCATGATGCTGCCGATATACGGCACGCCAAGTTTGGAGAAGAAGGTGACAAACGGGCTTTGCCCCGCCTGGTAGGCATTCCAGGGCAGAAGCAGAACCAGCAGGACCACCGAACCCACGTAAAACAGACCGATACGCCAGATAACGCTATTGATCGCTTTCGGCACCATCGTTTGCGGATCTTTGCACTCACCCGCGGCAGTACCGACCAGTTCGATGGAGGCAAACGCGAAGACGACCCCCTGAACCAGTACCAGCGCTGGCAGCAGGCCATGCGGGAAAAATCCGCCATTGTCGGTTATCAGGTGAAAACCCGTGGCGTTGCCATCCAGCGGTTTTCCGCTACCTAAGAAAACGGTACCCACAACCAGGAAAATCACAATCGCCAGCACTTTGACCAGCGCAAACCAAAACTCCATCTCTGCGAACCACTTCACGCCGATCATGTTCATGGTGCCGACAATGGCCAGCGCCCCGAGGGCGAACACCCACTGCGGCACGTCGCCAAATGCGCCCCAGTAATGCATATACAGCGCAACTGCGGTGATATCGACAATACCGGTCATCGCCCAGTTGATGAAATACATCCAGCCCGCCACATAGGCGGCTTTCTCACCTAAAAATTCGCGGGCGTAGGAGACAAAGCTACCGCTGGAAGGGCGGTGCAAAACCAGTTCGCCAAGCGCGCGAAGAATAAAGAACGAAAAAATACCGCACACCAGATAGACCAGCGCCAAAGCGGGGCCAGCCATCTGCAACCGTGCGCCTGCCCCTAAAAACAATCCGGTACCAATCGCGCCGCCAATGGCGATCATTTGTACCTGTCGATTGCCCATCGCCTTGTGATACCCCTCTTCGTGAGCATTCAACCAGCGTCGTTTCGCCGCATGTTGTTCCGCGGCTTGCGTGTTGTGTGTGTTCATTACGTTTCCTGTTGACCTGACTGATTTACAAAATCCTTTTTGCCGCACCTGCTGCGGCGAAAACAGCGTTACCCTTCATTGTGTTACGGGGGAAAACTGCCGGCCGAGCATCCTACATTCAATTGTTCACTTGCGCAAAGCCCCGATAACAAGAATTCAGCATTTTTGTGCAGCCGGAACTGGCGCGGTGTGGCCTCGATTCAGCCAATAAAATAAAGGGGCGTTTTAACCAGGGAGAGGAGTGCGCTTATTAAGACATTCGCCCGATAAGCGCCGTAACGTTATGCTGATACGCCAAAGACCTGAACGGCCTGCTGTAAGCGTGATGATCGCTGGGTCAGATCGGCGGTAGCATCAGTAACACGTTCCACCATTTCGGCGTTATTGTGTGTCATGGCGCCCACGCGTGAAATTGAATCGTTAATCAGATCCAGCGCCTGGGTTTGCTCTCGCGTGGCCAGACTAATCTCTTTGATCATCATCGACATCTGTAGGACATCACCAATCATCCCGGTGAGATGCGTTTCCGTTCGCTCCACCATTTTGACGCCGCTGTTAACGTTGGCGACGTTCTTCTCGATCAACTGTTTGATCTCTTTTGCCGCCGACGCCGAGTGCTGCGCCAGATTGCGAACTTCTGCTGCGACAACGGCGAAGCCGCGCCCGGATTCTCCGGCTCGCGCGGCCTCAACCGCGGCATTGAGCGCCAGGATATTGGTCTGAAAGGCAATGCTATCGATAACGCCAATGATGTCGACTATCTGTCCGTTATCACGCGAGATTGCCTGCATCATGGCAATGGTTTGTTTCATGATATCGCCGCCTGCTGCCGCGTTGGCGCTGGTTTTATCTGCCATGGTCATGGTCTGCGCCGCCGTTTCAGCGGTTTGCTGTACCGCACTGCCAATTTCTTCGATGGCGGCAGCCGTTTGTTGCAGGTCAGCGGAGGTTTCTTCTGAACGCTTGTGCAACGCAGTACCTTCTTTTGATACCCGCTGACTGATGGCGCGAATACCGGATATTTGCGTACTGACGTCATCGACCAGTGAATTCAGATTAAGCCCGGATTGATTAACCAGACGCATCAACATTCCTATTTCATCGACCCTGTTTAAATGACAGTTATCGGCTTTACGACCAGACACCACTTTCTTCATTTGCGTCAGTATCGTATTAACTGGCTGACAAATTTGATACTTAAGGTAAATAGCCAGTGCCAGAAACAGCATCAACAGCCCACCCGCCTGAATAATAGAATTCACAGGGGATAAGATAAATAACAACGCCAGCAGGGCAGTTACCCCTAAACTATAATTGACGCGCTGGCTAATACTCAGCCATTTAAACATTGAAACCCATGCCATTATGCCGCGACGAATGATAATACCTTTAAACAGACGAAAGCCTTTAAGCTGCTGACTATTTATTTTTTGATATAAGTTTTCACTTTGGGTTATTTCATCGCGCGAAGGAACAGTGCGTACCGAGATGTAACCAGTGAGTTTTTCATTGTGCCAGACCGGCGTCACGTTGGCCCGCACCCAGTAATGATCGCCATTCTGCCGCCGGTTTTTCACCATTCCCGTCCAACTGTCCCCCTGCTGTAGCGTGTACCACATATCGGCGAAAGCGGCAGAGGGCATATCAGGGTGGCGAATAATATTATGCGGCTCGCCCATTAACTGGTGTTCGCTGAATCCGCTGGCGTCAATAAAAGCAGAGTTGGCGTAGGTAATATGACTTTCTTTATCTGTTGTCGAAAGCAGCGTCGCTTTATCGTTAAGTGCGTACTCAATTTGTGTAACAGGCATGTTACTTTTCATAGAGGCCCCAGGTGGTATGTATAAGCCATAAAAAATCCCCGCAATAAAGCCAGGGGATATTAAAAACTGTTTAAACCATTTTAATAAGAAACGCTGTATTCTCTACTAATCATGATTTCGGTGGAAGTAGTTATAATAAAAATCCCAACGTATAAAAGTTGTTAATTGTCATGAAAGTGAAACATCTAATACAAATATATAACGTGGCAAGCTATTTAATCTGACTTAATGTAAATCACGCTAAAAAAATCCCCATAAAAAGCACACTGGCAGAAAGGATAAGGAGGGTATTACGGTAGTAACAACAACCCTATTATATTTTGTAGGTAATACGTGCAGGCTGTTTTTGCGGCGTGTTTCGCCCGTGAGAGATAAGCCGAATCTTATCCCTGACAGCAACAGGGCTGGTTATCTACTTTTTTGCTGAGCAAATGTGAATTAAGTGTTTCATTATGGTTATTTGATAATTTAATAATAAAGACATGTTAACAAATATGGGCCTGTAACATGTCATATCGCCTGAGTATTCTGGATAAAAGCCCCGTTGGGGAAGGAGAAACTGCCGTGATGGCGCTTGCCCGGACCTTGCGTCTGGCGCAACTGGCAGAAGAGTGGGGATACCATCGTTTCTGGATCGCGGAACACCATAATACACCACAGCTGGCCAGCCCGTCGCCGGAGCTGGTGATCGCCTGGATCCTTGGGCAAACCCAGCGTATCCGCGTCGGTTCCGGCGGCGTGATGCTGCAGCATTACAGCCCGTACAAAGTGGCGGAAAACTTTAATCTTTTGGCATCGTTGGCCCCCGGACGTGTCGATCTTGGCGTCGGAAAAGCGCCTGGCGGCTTACCCCTGTCGACTCAGGCGTTACAGCTGGGACTTCATCAGGATGAAAAAGGCAGTTTTGCTGACCAACTTTCTCAGCTTAACGGTTGGCTGGCGCTGAACGGCACGGAAAGCGGGGAAACGGTTTTCCCGACGCCAATCCCACCGCGACCGCCAGAAGGGTTTGTGCTGGGAGCCAGTGTACAAAGCGCTCAGCTGGCAGCGCAATCCGACTGGAATTTCATCTTCGCGGCACACCTCAACGGTGACAGAGCGTTATTGCGTGACGTTTTGTCCTTCTGGCAGACCCACAGCACACGCCCGACGATAGTCGCCGTCCAGGTGATTGTGGCTGACAGTAACGACACCGCCGCGCAGCTTGCGGAAAACGTGCAGATCTGGGGCGTGGAACTCGAAAATGGCCAACGCATCACGGTTGCCAGCGAAGAGCAAGCGCTGGCATTCGCTGCGCAGGCTGGCAGTCCGCCCCGCAAAATCGCGCGTCGTGAACAGGCCTTGTTACACGGTACTGCCCACGACGTGTTGGCAAAACTGAATGCCCTGCATACGCAATTTGGCATTAATGAGTTCATTATCGACACGCCAGTGGCAGAGGGGCACGCGCGTCTGACGTCGCTACGGTTGTTGGCACAAGCCCATAACGCCGTGGAGGTGGTCTGATGACACTGGCGACAACGCTTATCAACTGGCGTCGTGAATTGCATCAACACCCGGAACTTTCCCTGCAGGAAGTGGCGACGACGGCGCGTATTCGCGACTGGTTGCGCAGTGCTGATGTCCAGATTCTGCCATTCAACCTGAAAACCGGTCTGGTCGCGGAAATTGGTCAGGGAGAAGAGATCATCGCCTTGCGGGCGGACATTGATGCCTTGCCGATAGAAGAAAGCGCCGATGTTCCGTTTCGCTCACTCACGCCGGGGGTGATGCACGCCTGCGGGCACGATATTCACACCAGCGTCATGCTTGGCGCCGCGCTGCTGCTTAAGCAGCAGGAAGCAGACTTACCGGGGCGAGTACGTATTTTGTTTCAGCCCGCGGAAGAGAGTTTTGGCGGCGCCAAAACACTGATTCGCGCCGGTGCACTGCAAAACGTCGCGGCTATTTTTGGCATGCACAATGAACCGGGTTTGCCGGTAGGGGAGTTCGCCACGCGCGGCGGTGCATTCTATGCCAATGTTGATCGCTTTGTGTTACGTATCAATGGCAAAGGCGCACATGCGGCGCGTCCGCATGAAGGCAAAGACGCCATCCTGCTCGCCAGCCAACTGGTAACAGTATTGCAAAGCGTTGCCAGTCGCGACGTTAACACCCTGGATTCAGTGGTGCTCAGCGTGACCCGTATTCAGGGAGGAAACACATGGAACGTGCTGCCAGAGTCCGTAGAGCTGGAAGGGACGCTCAGAACGCATCGCATTGAGGTGCAGCAGCAGGTCAAAGCCCGGGTAAATGACATCGCCGCCGGATTTGCCCACGCTTTTGGCGCACAAATTGATGTTATCTGGCATGCGGGACCGACCGCGCTGGTGAACGATGATCGTTGGGCGGATATCGCCACCGCCGTGGCGAAACAATCAGGCTACGCTACCCACTATGCCGACCTGCATATGGGCGGGGAGGATTTTGCCGTCTACCTGCAAAATACGCCTGGAGCGTTCGTCAGTATTGGTAGCGCCAGCGAATACGGATTACATCATCCGGGATTTAATCCGGATGAACGTTTAATAGAACCCGCCGCGCACTACTTTGCTCATTTAGCAAAGACGGCATTTGCACACATTTAATTTTACCTGTTGGGTAGGGGTTATTATGGCTGAAAATCGGCAACTACGGCTCGGCACTATTCTGCATGGCGCATCGGGAAATATGTCTGCATGGCGTCATCCGGCGGCGCAGGCCGATGCCAGTATTAATTTTGACTTTGTTAAAGAAACAGCGCTTATTGCGGAAAAAGGGAAGTTGGATTTTATTTTTGTCGCCGATGGTCTGTATATTAATGAAAAATCAATTCCACATTTTTTAAATCGCTTTGAGCCGCTGACGGTATTATCTGCGCTGGCCAGCATCACCCGCAATCTGGGACTGGTTGGCACCGTCTCCACGTCATACAGCGAGCCCTTTACCACCGCCCGGCAGTTTGCCAGCCTCGACCATCTCAGCCAGGGCCGTGCCGGATGGAACGTGGTGACGTCGCCTCTGGAAGGGTCGGCAAAAAACTATTCCCGCGCCCAGCATCCAGAGCATGCCCAGCGTTATCGTATTGCCGATGAATATTTACAGGTAGTGAAAGGACTGTGGGATTCCTGGGAAGATGATGCTTTTACCCGTAATAAGGCAAGCGGAGAATTTTTTAATCCGCAAAAATTGCATACGCTTAACCATCATGGGGATTATTTTCAGGTTGCCGGGCCGTTAAATATCGGGCGAACACCACAAGGCCGTCCAATTATATTTCAGGCTGGGGCTTCATCCGATGGCAAGAAATTAGCGGCGCAGCATGCTGATGCCATTTTTACTCATCAGGCGTCGCTGGCGGAGGCTAAAGCGTTCTATCAGGATGTAAAAAGCCAATTAGCAACCACCGGGCGCGGTTCCGAACAACTGCATATATTCCAGGGCGTCAGCATCATTGTTGGCGACAGTGCAGAGGACGTAGAGCAGCAGTATCAGACTACCGCTGCGCTGGTTTCCATTACTGACGCACTGAACTACCTTGGCCGCTACTTCGAACATCATGATTTTGCCCAATATCCGCTGGACGCACCGTTCCCGGATCTGGGTTCCCTCGGACAAAATAGCTTTCGCAGCACGACCGATGAGATCAAGCGTAATGCGCGCGAACGGGGGTTAACGCTACGTCAGGTTGCCCTGGAAGCCGCCAGCCCGCGTCCGCGTTTTAGCGGCACGCCGCAGCAGGTAGCCGACGGCCTTCAACAGTGGTTCGACGAGAAAGCGGCTGACGGTTTTATCATTCAGGGAGGAACGCCGGATACCTTCCCACGTTTTGTCGAACAGGTTATCCCCGTGCTTCAGGCTCGTGGCCTGTTCCGCCATGAATATCCCGGTACGACCCTGCGTGCAAGCCTGGGATTAGCGACACCTGCAAATCAATTCACACAATAAGAGAAAAGCGCTATGCAGAAAAAATCAGTGTTCCTCGCGCTGTCGCTGGCTTTCAGCGCGACCGTCTGGGCAAATGACGTGACTATTAACGGCACGGGCGTAAGCCTGGAAGCCAATAAAACGCCGATTAATACGGCAAAAAATCCGCAGGCGATTGCGCAATTACCTGCGAACCTGCACCTGGCCGTACCGGGCAAATTCACCGTGGCGATTGCCGGGCTCAGTCAGCCGCCGCTGACTGTGTTTGCCGATGACAATAAAACACTGATCGGCAGCGAGGCGGACATTGCCCGTCTGGTGGCAGACAGTCTGGGGCTGGAACTCAACGTTGTGCCCACATCATGGGAAGACTGGCCGCTGGGCGTCACCTCCGGCAAATATGATGCCGCGATCAGCAATATTACCGTCACAAAAGCGCGCAAAGAGAAATTCGATTTCGCGACCTATCGTAAGGACTCCCTGGGCTTTTATGTCAAAACCGGCAGCAAGCTGAAGAAAATCGAGCAGGCGGAAGATATCGCCGGTCTGCGCATTATCGTCGGTTCGGGGACGAACCAGGAAGCCATCCTGCTGGCCTGGAACGATGAAAACGTGAAGAAAGGGTTACAGCCGTTTACGCCAGTGTATACCAAAGACGATGCCGCCCAGACTCTGGCCCTGCAGTCAGGTCGCGCTGATGCCTACTTCGGTCCTAACGTTATTGGCGCGTGGAAAGCCGCGCTCAACGGTAAAACACAATTGGTGGGTAGCGTTGATGGCGGTTGGCCAAAAGCGGCACATATCGCCGTGACGCTGAAAAAGGACAGCGGTTTGGTTCTGCCTGTGCAAACCGCCCTCAACGGCGTGATTGGCAACGGCGACTACGACAAGGTACTGAACCGTTGGGGGGAAGGGGTGGAACGCATTCCGCAATCTGAGATCAACCCAGCCGGGTTAGGCGACTAAGGAGGTTATCGTGAGCGATCAATTTCGCGTGGTCTCACCTGAAGCCAGCGAGCTGCAACCCATTTTGAACGGTCTGTTTGGTGAATATGCCGCCCGCTATGGCGATTATTTTTCTCGCGACGCAGAGGTGGAACTGACCGAATGGTATCTGGCGCCGCAGGGGCTATTCGTAGTACTGGAACGTAACGGTGAGATCATCGCCACCGGGGCCTACAAACCTTACGACAAAGATACCGCCGAGATTAAGCGTATCTGGACGAAAAGTAGCCTGCGACAGCAGGGGCTGGCGGCGCGCGTAGTGCAGGAGCTGGAGCGTAGGGCGCTACTCGCGGGCTACAGCCGGATTTATCTGACCACAGGATTTCGCCAGCCGGAGGCCGTCCGGCTGTATTTAAGTCAGGGCTACGATCCGCAGTTTGATACGGAGCGCGATCCCGAAGAGTACAGCCAGCCGCCGTTTGATGGACGACTGCGCTTTACTAAACTGTTGACCATCGCCGGTCAGGCCAGAATAGCCTGAGGAGATAAAATGAAAACGACTGATAGCATTAAAGTCGTACCGGCGCGCTATCCCATGCGTACCGTCGGAGCGATCATTGCTTTGTTTGTTCTGGCGGTGATTATCCAGTCCGTGGCGTTTAACCCGCGCTGGGAATGGGGCGTGTTTGCCCGCTGGTTCTTCGATCCGGTTATCTTGTCCGGTCTTGGGCAAACATTGTTGCTGACGCTTATCGGTACGCTGTTGAGTATTCTCATCGGCGGTCTGCTGGCGCTGGCGCGACTTTCATCTTCCTGGCTGCTGAACGGTCTGGCATGGGGATACATCTGGCTGTTTCGCTCGTTACCGCTGATTGTCGTGTTAATCGTTCTGTACAACTTCTCCTATCTGTACGACACGTTGACGATTGGTATTCCGTTTACTCCCATTCAGTGGGGCAGTTTTGAGACCATCAATGTACTCGGCCAGTTTTCCACTGCGGTAGTCGGCCTGACGCTGGTGCAAAGCGCCTATACCGCTGAAATTATTCGTGGTGGATTTTTGGGGGTTGATCACGGTCAGTACGAGGCTGCTGCGGCGCTGGGCTTACCGGCATGGCGACGTACGCTGCGAATTATCCTGCCGCAGGCGCTGCGCACTATTTTGCCTGCCGGGTTCAATGAAATCATCAGTCTGGCGAAAGGGACGGCGATGGTATACGTGCTGGCCATGCCTGAGTTGTTCTACACCATCCAGATGATCTACAACCGCACGCAGGAGGTGATCCCGCTGCTGATGGTCGGCGCAGTGTGGTATCTGGTGATCACCAGCGTCCTGTCGTTAATTCAGCACCTGGTCGAACGCGCGCTGGCACGTAGCGAACGACGTTCAGCGATCAATACCGCCCGGGTGAGTCGTGCAGAAAAACGCAGTCGTCAACGTCCACAGCAGGAGGCCGCCCATGTCCCACTCGCCTGAAGGCCATATTTCTATTACCGGCGTCAGCAAATACTTCGGTCGCCACAAAGCGCTGGATAATGTGTCGCTGGAGATCCCACCCGGTACGGTAACCGTTATTCTTGGCCCATCCGGCTCCGGGAAATCCACTCTGTTGCGGACTATCAACCATCTGGAGCGCGTCGATGAAGGTTTTATTCAAATTGATGGCGATTACATTGGCTATCGTCGGCAGGGAGATAAGCTGTATGAGCTGAAAGAGGCGGAAATTTTGCGTCAGCGCGTTAACGTCGGCTATGTGTTCCAGAACTTTAACCTGTTCCCGCACTTAACGGTGTTGGAGAATTTGATTGAAGCGCCCATTGCGCAC
Organism: Citrobacter sp. Cc139; assembly: GCF_030334645.1. NCBI lineage: Bacteria > Pseudomonadati > Pseudomonadota > Gammaproteobacteria > Enterobacterales > Enterobacteriaceae > Citrobacter > Citrobacter sp. Cc139. Next base: position 312,045 of record NZ_JAOWDM010000082.1, on the reverse strand, counting down.
GGTCTGGCAACACGTAAAGCCGCTACCGAGCGGGCATTAACCCTGCTTGATGCGGTAGGACTGCGTAATAAAGCCGATGCCTGGTCGCGTCACTTATCCGGCGGACAGCAACAACGTATCGCCATTGCCCGTGCACTGGCATTAAATCCGCGTGTCATGCTGTTTGATGAACCCACATCAGCGCTTGATCCCGAACTGGTGGGCGAAGTGCTGGATGTTATCAAAGCGCTGGCGCAGTCGGGAACCACGCTGGTTGTAGTAACGCACGAGATTGGCTTCGCCCGGGAAGTGGCGGATCAGGTGGTGTTTATGGTCGATGGCAAAATTGTCGAGCAGGGCAGCAGCGAGCAGGTGCTGAATCATCCACGCCACACGCGTACCCAGCAGTTTTTGTCGAAAGTGCTTTGAGTACTGCGTCCAAAGAGTGAAATTATCAAGAAAATATGAACGTCCGTTAATCCTAAATTAGTCTTCCTTTTGAGTAACAATATTAGTGACTAATTATCAAAAAATCACTTTATTATCAGTTGAATAATGACTTGGATCTGGAATATATCACCCTTAGTAAAGTTGTGAGCAAGCATAGTAAAACTTTGCTTAAATCATGTGTTATGTATCATGCCATTGAGTATTACCACTTTTTAACTAAGGAATTGAAAATGGTAAGAGCACTGGCCTGTCTCGGCGATAAAACAAGTTATGGAAAAATTATTACTGCTTCTGCATCCTGGTATGATGGTGATAGAGCTTTTGCCCAAACCGGTGACAGGGCAATTTGTCGGAAATGCAATGGACATTTTCCAATTTTCGCTTCTGCAGTGGACTGGATGGAAAATGGTAAAGCATATGTAGCTACTGGCGACAGGGTGTTGTGTGGCTGCTCCAATCACTATGTTTTTGGTACAGCCACACAATATACCAGCAGTGGCGCGGGTACTTTAAACACCCGCGACACCAGTCAATTATCGATAATGATGCAGAACTCACAGGATGTCAGCAGCAGAAACGTGCTTTGAGACACATTGCCGCACAGGGGTTATACAGTGACGACGATTTTGCCTACCTGACCGTTGGCTTCCATGTATTGATGTGCCTCGACGATATCATCAAAGGCGAAGGTTTTATCAATCAGCGGCTTGAGCTGCCCGGACTGCAATCCTTCAAAGATAAACCGTTTCGCTCGCGAAAGTTTTTCTGCGTCCGAGGTGATTTCAAAAATTTCATAACCACGGAAAGTCAAATGGCGACCGAGGATCTCAATGACCGGTATAGAAAGGTCGCGTGCATCAAGCGAGCCATATTGGAAAAAGATCCCACCGGCTGGCATCACCTGGGCAATTTTTGCCACTCCCGGGCCACCGACCGGATCGAAGACCACACGGGTTCCTTTGCCATCAGTAATGCGTGAGATCTCAGTGACAAGATCTTGCTCATGACTGGCGATAACATCTGCTGCCCCAAGCTGCAAAAGCTGGCTTCGCTTCTCGCTGGTTCGTGTCATCGCAATAGGCTTTGCGCCGAGCATATTAGCAATCTGAATTGCCGCCAGTCCCACGCTACTGGAAGCAGCATTGATCAGCACATTATCTCCAGGTTTAATATCCGCATATTCAACCAGTGCACCGAATGCAGTCACATACATCATCCAACTGGCGGCGGCTTCGGCAAAGCTGAGGTTTTGCGGATGTTTTACGACCGCGTGTGCCGGGGCATTAACGACTTCTCCATACATACCATATTGATGAAAGCTGAAAGCCGGAATGACGCTAACGTAATCCCCTGGTGCAAACTCACCTACGTTGTCTCCTACGGATTCAACGACTCCGGCAGCTTCATAACCCAACCGTGCCGGGAAATTAGGTTGGTAAATATACTGGCCTGTGCGGTACATAATCTCCGCACGGTTGATACCAATTGCCCGTACGCGGATCTGAACCTCATTTGCATCAGGCGCGGGAACCTGCATGTCCTGAATCTTCAAGACGTCAGCGTCACCAATTTGATTAAAAACTACGACCTTAGACATAGCAGACCTCAGTAAATTGTTCTGTATTGGGTCCGCACAATTTAACGATTCAGATGAGAGTGAAAAACCGCAGTTGCGGAACTTCACTATTACTCATTTCGTAACAATCCCTGAAGCCGCGGTTTTTGTTGGCTAAAAAGTTCGCACAGCCAGTCAATGAATACCCGTACGCGAGGAGTGAGGTGACGTCTGTCGGGGTAAAGCACAGAAACCGGTTTTGATTCTCCGGCGTAATCGGCCAGCACCTCAACGAGCTGACCCGACTGGAGGTAGGGGGCCAGCACGGCATGAACACCACGTATGATGCCGAGTCCAGATAAACAGCCGGTCAGCAATATATCGGAGTTATCAACGCTTATCCGCCCGGTGGGCGTGAACGATAAAGTTTTACCTCCGCTAATGAAGGACCACTCCAGCGCTTCCCGGTGACGCTCGCTAAAAAAGTTAAGCGCCTGGTGTCGGGATAAATCCTCTGGCGTCTGTGGTACGCCATGTTGTTGCAAATAATCCGGTGACGCGCAGGTCACCATCTTTACTTCACCAAGTCGCCTGGATATCAGGGAAGAGTCTTGTAATTCGCCGATACGGATCATGCAGTCGATACCTTCGGCAAGCATATCGATTTTACGGTCGGTGGAGGTGAGTACCATCTCGATGTCAGGATATCGCGACTGGAAATCTTTCAGCGCAGGAACTAACACGGAATGCGCCAGCGACAGAGGGGCATTAACCCTGAGTTTTCCGCGTGGCGGGCGGGTTGGAGAGAAAGAGGCCATGATGTCATCAACGTCGCCAAGCAGTATTTTTGTGCGTTGGTAAAAAGCGTCACCTTCATCGGTCAGCGTCACTTTACGGGTTGTGCGGTTAAGCAACTTTGCCCCCAGTTCGTCTTCAAGATGCTGGATGGCTTTGGTCACTGCGGGGCGATGCAGGTGTAATACGTCTGCTGCTCTGGCAAATCCACCTTGCTCAACAACCTGTATAAAAATGGTCATATATTCAAACATACTGGAACGCATCGCTTATTTCTCCCGATATCCGATCATTGTTATTATGAGAGTAATAATCATGCCTGCATAGGTTATTGAATGCTGCTCTACACTTAGTGTTTTAACGTTGAGGGTTACAGCATGATTAAGGTCTATGGGGTGCCGGGCTGGGGATCGGCCATCAGTGAAGTGATGCTCACACTGACGGAGATCCCTTACAGTTTTATTAATGTCGACGGTTTTGACAGCGATGGTCCTTCGCGGGAGTTGCTTAAGACAATGAATCCGCTATGCCAGGTGCCCACACTGGTACTGGAAAATGGCGAAGTCATGACGGAAACAGCGGCGATCGCCCTGATGATCCTCGATCGTTGTCCCGAGCTTTCGCCCTCCGTTGGGCGCAGCGAGCGTCAGCAGTTCCAGCGTCTGTTGATATGGCTGGTGGCAAATGTCTATCCCACATTTACCTATGCCGATTATCCTGAACGCTGGGTGCCGGATGCTCCGACGCAATTGAAAAAAAATTGTATTGAGTACCGAAAATCTCTCTATATGTGGTTGAATGACCAGCTAAGCGCCGAGCCGTACGCGTTCGGAGAGCAGCTAACCTTGCTGGACGTCTATATTTGTGTGATGCGTAGCTGGGGGCCGGGACATGACTGGTTCCAGGACAACACGCCGAATATTAGCGCTATCGCTGATGCGGTTTGCCAGCACCCACGGCTACGTTCCGTGCTGAAAAACAATAAGATTATTTGAGAAAATACACTTCTGACCAAAACAATAAGGAACCTGCTATGCCGCACGTTGATATTAAATGTTTTCCCCGCGATCTGAGCGACGAGCAAAAATCCGCGCTGGCGGCGGATATTACCGACGTCATTATTCGTCATTTGCAAAGCAAAGACAGCTCGGTAAGCGTGGCGCTGAATCAAGTTGAGCCAGAGGCGTGGCAGGGCGTGTGGGATGCGGAGATTAAGCCGCAGATGGCAACGTTAATTAAAAAACCTGGCTACAGCATGTGAGATAAAACGGGCGAATTTTCCGCCCGTTTTCAACAGGTTTACGGTGTAACGATGTTAAACCAGAATTCGAACTTATCCATATAGCCGAGCATAGCGTCAAGTTTAGCGCCGTCGCCGGTTATCTTCACATCGCCGCTGTCTTGCGCCTGTTTCAGCGTCACTTCCTTGAGGATGATTTTATTGAGCGTGTCGCGATTCAATGTGATCGTGGCGTCAGCCTCTTTTGCTTCGGCATTGGCGGTATGGTTTAGCACGCCATTTTCCAGTTCAAGCTTATATTTACCACCGTCGCTGCCAAGGTCGATGTTAAACACCGATTTGGCATCACCCGCTTTCTGCCCGTTAATATGTACCGCCAGATAGTCGAAGAACATTTCCGGCGTCATGGCGCGTACGGTATCCGGGCTGGCGGTGTTCGGGGTTGGGCCTTTAACCACACCATTACGCAGCTCTTGCGCGCCGGTCAGGTAGAAGTTGCGCCACGGACCGGATTCAGCCTGGTATCCTAGCTGTTCCAGCGCATCAGCTTCCAGGTTGCGCGCGGCCTGGTTATTGGGATCGGCAAACACCACTTTGCTCACCACCTGGGCCACCCAGCGATAGTTACCCTGGTCATAGTCGGCTTTCGCTTTCTGCAGAATGGCGTCCGCTCCGCCCATATAGTCGACGAATTTCTTCGCCGCTTCTTCCGGCGGCAGTTCATCCAGCGTTGCCGGGTTGCCATCAAACCAGCCTAGATAGAGCACATAGGTCGCTTTCACATCATGACTGACGGAACCATAGTAACCGCGATTAGCCCAGGTATGCGCCAGTGAGTCCGGCAGTTTAAAGTTCGCGGCGATTTCATCGCGGGTCAGACCTTCGTTAGCCATACGCAGCGTCTGGTCGTTGATGTAACGATATAGATCTCGCTGGCTTTTCAACAGGTTCACGACTTTGTCATTACCCCAGGTTGGCCAGTGGTGCTGCGCCATCAGGATTTCTGCTTTATCTCCCCAGCGTACAATCGCTTCGTTAATGTATTTGGACCATGGCAACGGCTCACGAATTTTGGCCCCGCGCAGGGAGTAGGTGTTGTGCAGGGTGTGGGTGACATCTTCAGCAGACTCAATCAGTTTCTTCTCTTCGATATACCACAACATTTCTGAAGGCGCTTCGGAGCCTGGGGCCAACATGAAGTCATAGGTCAGGCCATCAATGACCTCTTTTTGCCCATCTTTTTCAATTATATTGGTTGGCGCAATCAGGGTGACGGTTCCCGCGGAGGTCGTGGTTCCCAGTCCGGCACCAACCTGACCTTTGGCATCAGGTTTTAGTAGATTGCCGTACATATAGCTCGCGCGACGGCTCATAACGTTGCCGGCCATGATATTCTCAGCCACCGCCGCCTCCATAAAGCCGGCAGGTGCATAAATCTTCACTTTGCCCGCTTTAACGTCTGCTTCATCAACAACGCCGCGTACGCCGCCGTAATGGTCAACGTGGCTGTGCGTATAAATCACCGCGACAACGGGTTTTTGACCGCGGTTTTTAAAGTAAAGATCCATCCCGACTTTGGCCGTTTCTGCTGATACCAGCGGGTCAACAACGGTGACGCCTTCTTTACCTTCAATGATCGTCATGTTGGACAGATCGAGGTTACGGATCTGGTAAACGCCTTCCGTCACTTCAAACAGTCCGCTGATGTTGATCAACTGGGACTGACGCCACAGGCTCGGATTTACCGTATCCGGGGCTTTATCGCCTTCTTTAATGAACGCATATTGTTGCGGATTCCAGATGACATTTCCTTGCTCACCTTTGATCACATCCTGAGGAATAGGGGCGATGAAGCCTTTATGAGCATCGGTAAAGTCGGTGTTATCGGAGAAGGGCAGTTGATTGAAAAGCGCATTGTTCGCTTGTTGCGTGGAAGCGGTTGCGTCTTTTGGCGCTTCAGCGGCAATCAGGGGAGCAGAGGCAGAGGTGAGTAACCCGGCAAGGATAAAACTTTGTGCGATTTTATTCAGTTGCATCGTAAAACCTCTCTGACACTTTATAAGTACAGTTCTGGGGAGATGCTGCTTTGACTGATTGGATTTGGAATAGATATTTGACTTAGAGCAAGTTTAACTATAATTCACGCAAATGATTCAGCAAGGAAGGACAGCGATTCATCCGACTGGTTTTTCAGAAGTTTTAAGAAGACGGTGAGGGATGAAAAACATGAGCCGCCATTCGTTAGCAGGCAATTATTCACCTGCGGTAATGCGTCTTCCGCTGGAGACAAACGTTCCGGCCCCAAGGTGATGCAGGGTAGTGAGCTTGTCATCATCAAACTGCCATCGTCCTTCCACGAAGGCTCTCTCATCAGCGGCCGCCGAGACCACTTCCCCAAACAGGGTGTCATACTTTTCCTGTGCCGCCGTTGCAGGCAGTAGACGGCATTCCATCCAGGCCAGGCATTTTGCTTCTATCAGCGGTAAACCCAGCACCGGTCCTTGCACCACAGGAATGCCGTAGCAGTTGAATTTATCTTCCACGCGACCGGAAACGCTGCCAACGGCCCAGGTCCAGTTGGCGGCGGCAACCCCCGGAATAACGATGCCAAACATGCCGCTGCGTTCAATCAGTTCCCGCGACCAGGCGGTTTTATCAACCACAATTGCGATACGCGGTGGTTCAAACTCCACGGGCATTGACCACGCAGCGGCCATCACATTCCGCCGCTCTGTATGATCGTCCCGACTGGTGATTAAAATGGTAGGGCCGTGATTTAGCAGTCGACTGGCATGTTTTAATTCGAGAGGACGAAAATGGCTCATGGATGCTCCTTGGCTGAGAGATAACACACCACAATTAACTTAGATATTAACGGTATTAGCGATTTTGTCGCCTCGTGAGGAAGAACAACGCACAAAATCGACAGCGTAAAATTAAAAATGCGTTATAAGTACAACATTACACAAACAGGAAGCTGGTATGACGCCTTTTTTAAACGCTTATTTTGCCCGTATTGGCTGGTCAGGTTCGGCCAACGTCAACATTGAAACCCTGCGAGCGCTACATTTACTGCACAACAGCGCCATTCCTTTTGAAAATCTCGATGTGCTGCTGCCACGCGAAATGCAACTCGACGACGCATCGCTGGAAGAGAAACTGGTAACGGCGCGTCGCGGCGGTTATTGTTTTGAGCAAAATGGGTTATTTGAGCGGGCGCTCCGCGAAATCGGTTTTACCGTTCGCAGTTTACTTGGACGTGTGGTACTGGCGAATCCGTCAAGCCTACCGCCACGCACGCATCGTCTGCTGCTGGTTGAGCTACAGGGAGAGCAGTGGATCGCTGACGTCGGATTCGGTGGGCAAACGCTGACAGCGCCGATTCGTCTGCAGGCAGATGTTGCACAGCACACACCACACGGAGAGTATCGTCTGATTCAGGACGGTGAAGACTGGATTTTGCAGTTCCGTCATCACGAACACTGGCAATCAATGTACCGTTTTGACCTGGTTATGCAGCATCAGAGCGATTATCTGATGGGCAACTTCTGGTCGGCGCATTGGCCGCAGTCGCATTTTCGTCATCATCTGCTGATGTGTCGTCATCTGCCAGACGGCGGTAAATTTACGTTAACCAATTTTCATTTTACCCATTATCAGGATGGCCATGCGGTAGAGCAGATTAATCTGCCCGACACCGCCAGCCTGTACGCCTTATTGCAGGCGCGGTTTGGATTGGGCGTGGATGATGTGAAGCATGGATTTACTGAAGCAGAATTGGCGACGGTAATGGCGGCGTTTGATACGCACCCGGAAGCGGGGAAATAACACCATCGGGAATAGTGCCGGATGCGGCGTAACCGTCTTATCCGGCCCACAGGAATAGATTAAAAATCTATTGCCCACTCTGCATGAAACAGGATCACCGCCGAACCGGTAATGGTGACTTTTTCCGGCTGGTTATCACGAATAGCGACCGTCACATCAACTATACCGTCACGACCCAGCGCACGGCCCTGATGCCCCTGAACACGTAACGTTTTGCCATCATGCGCCATCAGTCGGTGGTGAACCAGCCACGCGCCCATCGGCCCGTTGGCATTGCCGGTGACTGGATCTTCCACAATACCAATTGCGGGTGAAAACATGCGTCCATCGGTGGCGTTTTCGCCCTTACGGATTTGAAAAGGGAAGAAACCGTTACAGCCAATTTGTTGGCTGATGGTCGCCAGAGCCTTCAAATCTGGGGCAAGGGCGTCCAGGTCTACCTCAGGCTTTAGCGGAATCATCACTTTCGAATGGCCGGTGGTGGCAACCTGGATCGGCAGCCCTGGCAGCATATCGTCTTCGCTCAGATGCAGGGCGTGGATAATTGCAGCGCGAACCGCGCCTTGCAGCGGTGGTTCAAATCCAGGTGCTCCTTGCTCAAGGCTAATGCGATAGTCATTCCCTACAGTTTCAACATCCACCCGATGGCGCCCGGCCAGCGAGGTTTGCCAGACGGTCGTGTTGCTCAGACCCAGTACCTTGGCCCGCACGTAGTGCGCGGCGACGGTAGCATGTCCACAGATGGGAACTTCGACCGTCGGCGTGAAATAGCGGATGTGTACATCGCTGTCGTTGCTGGTCAGCAGGAATGCAGTTTCCGAATGACGCAGCTCGCGGGCAATGAGCTGCATCTGCGCTTCGCTCAGTCCGTCAGCATGCAGCACCACGCCCGCTGAATTGCCGCGAAAGGGGACCGAGGTCAAGGCATCGACGTGGTAAACCTGTGGTTTCATTAGCGTTCTCCCTGGAATGGAGAAGCATCATAGCGTACAAAAAGCGGGATAGCGATGCAGACCTGGTGGCGCTTAGGCCACCAAGCATCAGAGTCAATTAGCGGCGCGAGCGCACAATTTGATAGCGGCGGGTGAAGTACTCAAACGGCGCACTCCACACGTGTACCAGACGTGTGAATGGAAACAGTAGGAATATCGTCATGCCTAACACCAGATGGGCACGGAATATCGGCGCCACGCCATCCAGATGCGCAGATGCGCCCCCCTGGAAAGTCACCACCGACTGCGCCCAACCGACCAGTTTCAGCATTTCACTACCGTCAGGGTGTTGTGCGGAGAACGGAATAGTGGTTAAGCCGAGAATGCATTGAACCAGCAGAATGCACAGGATCAGAATATCAGCGGTGGATGATGTTGCGCGAATGCGTGGATTAGTCAGGCGCCGCACCAGCAACCCCGCGCCCCCAATCAGCGTTAACACGCCGCAGACACCGCCAAGAATCATTGCCATTTGCTGTTTCACCGCAATCGGCAGGAACCAGGCATACATCCAGTGCGGGGTCAGCATGCCAAACAGGTGACCGAAAAAAATCCCCAGAATGCCGATATGGAACAAGTTTGACCATAACACCATACCGCGTTTGTCCAGCATTTGACTGGAAGAGGCGCGCCAGGTGTATTGCCCGTAGTCGTAACGCAACCAACTGCCGAGGATAAACACCGTGCCGCACAAATACGGGTAGATATCGTAAAAGAAGACGTTCAGATACTGTATCATTTCGGACCTCCCGCGCTGACGTCGACATACTGCGGCGCCACGTCCTGGCTAAAGCGTCGTTGATAGTTTTGTAACGGTGAGCTGTCACAAGCGGTGGCGTTATCTTCGATAAACTTCACCTGTTCCTCTTCCCAGACCGCATCCAGGGCCTGACGGGTATCGTCACGTGTTTCTGCGCCAACCTGCCTGGTGACACTGTCACTTGAAAGGGGGCTACCGGCAAGCAGCAGCAAGGCGTCAAACAACTGATACCACGGCGTATCGCGCTGTTTTAAGCGACCGCCAAGCAGTGCCAGAATGGGGGCGACATTCTGTAAACCTTCTTTGGCCTGGGCCTCCGGCAGCACGCTTAAATACTCCAGATACAACGGTAGATGATCCGGCAGCTCGCGGCAGTTAAGCTGGAGCCCGACCTTTTCGTACTGCGCCAGCAGATCAACCATCGCCTGGCCGCGATCACGCGACTCGGCATGGACATGTTCGAACAACAGCAGTGAGGTGGCGCGCCCCCGATCAAACACCTCGCACCATTCGGCTTGCTTATCCAGTAATGGCGCATTGAGCAGTGCCTGGCTAAATTCGATAAGCATTGGGGCATCGCTGGACACCAGCGCCAGCGCGTCGTCTTTACACTCCCACAGCAGTTCGTCCGGATATTCCATCAGCAGTCCGATAACCTTGAGGATTTGCATTATTCACCCTCCGCTTTATCGCGCACTTCGGTAATGTCGATGGCATCAATACGACTGCTGTTAAACAGGTTGAACTTGGTATCCGAACCGTGACAGCCGTCGCCAAAGGTGAAACCACAACCGTTTTTCTCCGGGAAAGCGTCGCGCGCCATTTCACGGTGGCTGGTCGGGATCACGAAGCGGTCTTCATAGTTGGCGATAGCCAGATAGCGATACATCTCCTCCACCTGCTCAACGGTCAGACCGACTTCCTCAATGGCGCGGGTATCCGTCACGCCTTCGACGGTTTGTGAGCGCATATAGTGGCGCATCGCCATCATGCGTTTGAGCGCGCGTAGTACCGGGGCGGTATCGCCAGCGCTTAGCATATTGGCGAGGTACTGTACCGGGATACGCAGTGATTCCACCGCCGGTAAAATATTGCCATTGTGCGGCAGGCCACCGGCATCAGCGACCGACTGAATCGGTGACAACGGCGGCACATACCAGACCATCGGCAGAGTGCGATACTCAGGATGTAACGGCAACGCCAGCTTCCAGTCTATTGCCATTTTGTAGACCGGCGAACGTTGGGCGGCGTCGATAACATTCTGTGGAATGCCTTGTTTTAACGCCTCTTCGATGACCGCCGGATCGTGCGGATTGAGGAACACATCGCACTGACGCTCATACAGGTCGGTCTCATGCTCGGTACTGGCCGCTTCCTCGATGCGGTCGGCGTCGTACAGCAATACACCGAGATAACGGATACGCCCAACGCAGGTTTCCGAACATACCGTCGGCTGGCCGGACTCAATACGCGGGTAACAGAAAATGCACTTCTCTGACTTACCGCTCTTCCAGTTAAAATAGATTTTCTTGTATGGACAACCGCTGATACACAAACGCCAACCGCGGCATTTGTCCTGGTCGATCAGCACAATGCCGTCTTCCTCACGCTTATAGATGGCACCACTCGGGCAGGTGGCGACACAGCTTGGGTTCAGACAGTGTTCACAGAGTCGCGGTAAATACATCATGAAGGTGTTTTCGAACTGACCGTACATCTCCTTCTGCATTTTCTCGAAGTTTCGGTCACGGGCGCGTTTTGAGAACTCGCCGCCGAGCAGCTCTTCCCAGTTGGGGCCCCAGATAATCTTGTCCATCCGTTTACCGTCGATCAAAGAACGTGGACGCGCAGTGGGCTGGTTTTTGCCTTCCGGTGCGCTATGCAGATGCTGATAATCGTAGGTAAACGGTTCATAGTAATCATCGATTTGCGGGATCACCGGGTTGGCGAATATTTTGGTAATCACCCCCATCTTGCCGCCCAGACGCGGTCTTATCTTGCCGTTGACATCGCGAACCCAGCCGCCTTGCCACTCTTCCTGATCTTCCCAGTTTTTCGGATAACCAATGCCTGGTTTGGTCTCGACGTTGTTAAACCATGCATATTCCATCCCTTCGCGCCCGGTCCAGACATTTTTACAGGTGACGGAGCAGGTGTGGCAGCCGATACACTTGTCAAGATTAAGAACCATGCCTACCTGTGAGCGTATTTTCATTTTTTCGCCTCCTGTACCTGATCGCGACCTTCATCATCCAGCCAGTTAATATTTTTCATTTTTCTAATCATGATGAACTCATCGCGGTTAGAGCCGACCGTACCGTAATAGTTAAAGCTGTACGCCAACTGCGCATAGCCACCGATCATATGCGTCGGTTTCGGGCAGACGCGGGTGACCGAGTTATGGATCCCGCCACGCATCCCGGTGACTTCTGAGCCGGGAATGTTCATGATTCGTTCCTGAGCGTGATACATCATGGTCATTCCCGGTGGCACGCGCTGACTCACTACCGCACGGGCGGTAAGCGCGCCATTGGCGTTAAAGGCTTCGATCCAGTCGTTATCTTCAATACCCAACTCTTTGGCATCGGTCTCGCTGATCCAGACGATGGGGCCGCCGCGCGACAGCGTCAGCATCAGCAGGTTTTCGCTGTAGGTGGAGTGGATCCCCCATTTCTGATGCGGCGTCAGGAAGTTGAGCGCTTTTTCCGGGAAACCGTTAGGCGGAACGTCGCGCATTTCGCTAACGCTGCGGGTGTCGATAGGCGGACGGTAGGCCACCAGGCTTTCACCAAATGCACGCATCCACGCGTGATCCTGATACAACTGCTGGCGACCGGACAGGGTGCGCCATGGGATCAGCTCGTGGACGTTGGTATAGCCTGCGTTATAGGAGACATGTTCGCTTTCAAGACCGGACCAGGTAGGGCTGGAGATAATTTTGCGCGGCTGCGCCTGAATATCGCGAAAACGGATCTTCTCATCTTCTTTGTTCAACGCCAGATGCGTATGGTCGCGTCCGGTCATGGCGCCCAGCGCTTCCCAGGCTTTGACTGCCACCTGACCGTTGGTTTCCGGCGCCAGGGCGAGGATCACCTCCGACGCATCCAGTGCGGTGTCGATCAGCGGGCGACCTTTCGCCGGACCTTCGCGTTTGGTGTAGTTCAGCTTGCCGAGGAAATCGACCTCGGTCTGGGTGTTCCAGGAGATACCTTTGCCACCGTTTCCAAGCTTGTCCATTAGCGGGCCGAGCGAGGTAAAACGTTCGTAGGTGGCAGGGTAGTCACGCTCCACGACGGCGATATTAGGCGCAGTTTTTCCTGGAACAAGATCGCATTCGCCTTTGCGCCAGTCGAGGATGTCAAACGGCTGCGCCAGTTCTGCTGGTGAGTCGTGTTGCAGTGGTTGCAGGACGACATCGGTTTCTTGCCCAAGGTGCCCGACACAGACCTCCGAGAACACTTTGGCGATGCCTTTATAGATTTCCCAGTCGCTCTTCGATTCCCACGCCGGATCGACCGCCGCCGACAGCGGGTGAATAAACGGATGCATATCCGAGGTGTTCATATCATCTTTTTCGTACCAGGTGGCGGTAGGCAGAACGATATCGGAGAACAGACAGGTACTGGACATACGGAAATCGAGCGTGACCAGCAGATCAAGCTTGCCTTCAATCGCCGCAGCCTGCCATTCCACCTCTTCAGGTTTAATGCCCTCGCTTGAACCGAGCGCTTCTCCCTGGATCCCGCTTTCGGTACCCAGCAAATATTTGAGCATGTATTCATGCCCTTTACCGGAGGAGCCGAGCAGGTTAGAGCGCCAGACAAAGAGGTTGCGCGGATGGTTGTGGCCGCTATCCGGCTGCTCGCAGGCAAAACGGATATCACCCGATTTCAGCGCTTGTGCGGTGTATTCAACAGGAGACAAGCCAGCCTGTTCAGCCTTCGCTTTCACGGTCAATGGGTTGAGGTTAAGCTGCGGGGCGGACGGCAGCCAGCCCATTCTTTCGGCGCGTACGTTAAAGTCGATTAAATGCCCGCTAAATTTCGACGCGTCGGCCAGCGGAGAGAGGAGCTCCTGCGCGGTAAGTTTTTCATAACGCCACTGGCTGGAGTGGTTGTAGAAAAACGAAGTGCTGTTCATCTGACGCGGCGGGCGGTTCCAGTCCAGCGCAAACGCCAGCGGTAACCAGCCGGTTTGCGGACGCAGTTTCTCCTGACCCACATAGTGCGCCCAGCCACCGCCGCTTTGCCCCACGCAGCCACAGAACACCAGCATGTTAATCATGCCACGGTAGTTCATATCCATGTGATACCAGTGGTTAACGCCAGCCCCGAGGATGATCATCGACCGGCCGTGAGTTTTGTGTGCCGTATCGGCAAACTCTCTGGCGATTTGTTCGATATGACGGCGTGGCACACCGGTAATTTGTTCTCCCCAGGCCGGGGTGTAGGCTTTCACTTCGCTGTAATCTTGCGCGCTATGAACGTCATCCAGACCACGATCGAGACCGTAATTCGCCAGTACCAGATCATAAACGCTCACTACCGGACAACTGCGGCCATCGGCGAGGCTGAGGCGTTTTACCGGAAGTTGCCGTACCAGCACCGGCTGTTGTTTTACGCTGCGAAAATGCGGGTTTTCGTTGCCGCCAAAGTAGGGGAATGCTACCCCAGCCACGTCATCATGCTGACCCAGCAACGAGAGGGAAAGTTCTGTTTCTCCCCCTGCGGCCAACGACTCGAGGTTCCATTTTCCCGTCTCACCCCAGCGAAAGCCGATGGAGCCGTTCGGCACGACCAGCTCACCGTCGCTGTTAAAGGCCACGGTTTTCCACTCCGGATTGTTGTTTTCGCCCAGACCGTCAACAAGGTCTGAAGCGCGCATCATTCTGCCAGGCACGTAGCTGCCGTCTTCGCGAGCCTCCAGCAGGACCAGCATTGGCATATCGGTATAGCGGCGGCAGTAATTGAGGAAGTAGTCGCTGGGCCTGTCGAGGTGGAACTCTTTCAGGATGACGTGGCCCATGGCCATCGCCAGCGCGCTGTCGGTGCCTTGTTTTGGTGCCAGCCACTGGTCGCACAGTTTCGCGACTTCCGAGTAGTCGGGCGTAACGGCAATGGTTTTAGTGCCTTTGTAGCGCACTTCGGTAAAAAAGTGCGCGTCAGGCGTACGGGTCTGTGGGACGTTAGAACCCCAGGCAATAATATAACTGGAGTTATACCAGTCGGCGGATTCAGGAACGTCGGTCTGTTCGCCCCAGGTCATTGGCGACGCAGGCGGTAAGTCGCAATACCAGTCATAAAAGCTCAGGCAGGTGCCGCCAAGAAGGGAAAGATAACGCGTGCCTGCGGCATAGGAGACCATCGACATTGCCGGAATAGGTGAAAATCCGGCCACGCGATCCGGGCCGTAGGTCTTTACCGTCCAGACGTTGGCGGCGGCAATCAACTGATTAAGTTCTTTCCAGCTAGAACGGATAAAACCACCGCGACCGCGTACCTGCTTGTAGCTCTGGCATTTTTGCGGGTCGTTCATAATCGATTCCCAGGCCAGCACCGGGTCGGACTGGCGGGTCAGGGCGTCGCGCCACAGTTCAATCAAACGTTTACGCACTAACGGATATTTCAGGCGGTTGGCGCTGTAAAGATACCAGGAGTAGCTGGCGCCGCGCGGACAGCCGCGGGGTTCATGATTTGGCAGGTCAGGGCGGGTACGCGGGTAGTCAGTTTGCTGCGTTTCCCAGGTCACCAGTCCGTTTTTGACGTAGATTTTCCAGCTACATGAACCGGTACAGTTCACGCCGTGGGTAGAGCGCACAATTTTATCGAACTGCCAGCGTTGACGATAACTGTCTTCCCAGTCCCGATTGGTGTGCATCACTTGCCCATGCCCCTCGGCAAACGTATCGCCCTTTTGTTTAAAGTAGCGAAAGCGATCTAACAGTTTACTCATGACATAACTCCTGCTTCGATAATATTGCCGACGATGGATCGCACACCAGGCCTGCCTGAATGTCCGATCCAGCGGTATCCATTTCGTTATTTTTTTTGTGATTTACGGCCATAGACCAGCCAAGTCACCAGCACACAGACGATGTAAAACACCAAAAATATTTTCATAGCCCCCACCGGAGAGCCGGTTAGCGCCAGGGATGAACCAAACGCTTTGGGGATGAAGAAGCCGCCCACAGCGCCAATGGCTGAGATGAATCCAAGCGCGGCGGCGGTGTCGGTTACCGCTTCACGCTGGGCCTGTTCCTCTGTACCACCGCGCAGTTTCACCCGGTAAATCGTGATTTTGCGAAAGATCACCGCAATCATCTGGAAGGTCGACCCGCTTCCCAGACCCGCGGTCAGGAACAGCCCCATAAACACCAGATAGAAGGCGACAAAGTTTCCTTCACCGGACCCCGGCAGAGTAAGAAACAGCAGGGCGCTGAACAGTGCCATAAAGATGAAGTTAATTAACGTGACGCGTACACCGCCGAACTTGTCAGAGATGACGCCGCCCGCCGATCGCGCAAGCGCGCCGATGAAGGGGCCGAAGAACGCCAGTTGCAGAATATCCACGTCAGGAAATTGCGTTTTCGCCAGCATGGCAAAGCCCGCCGAAAAGCCGATAAATGACCCGAAAGTTGCAAGATACAGCAGGCTTAACAGCCACAAGTGAAAACGCTTGAGGACCGGTAACTGGGAAGCAATAGAAGCCTTCGAACTGGCAATATCATTCATTCCCATACCTGCCGCCAGGGTGGCTATTAGCAGAAGTGGAACCCAAATCCATGCGGCATTGGCCAGCGACAATAACGAGCCATCAGCTTGCGGTACGCCCTGGACGCCCAAAAAGGTAAATATGGGCAGAAAAATCACCAGCGGCGCGATCAACTGCATCACGCTGACGCCGAGGTTGCCAAGACCGCCGTTAACGCCCAGCGCGCTGCCTTGCTTTGCTTTGGGGAAGAAAAAACTAATATTGCCCATGCTGGAGGCAAAGTTAGCGCCAGCAAAACCGCACATCAGCGCAATAATAATAAATACTCCAAACGGAGTAGCGGTATTTTGCACGGCAAATCCCAGCCAGACGCAGGGAATAACCAGAATAATCGTGCTAAAAATGGTCCAACGGCGACCGCCAAATATAGGTACCATAAAGGAGTAGGGAACGCGCAATATTGCACCAGAAAGGGAGGGTAATGCCGTTAATAAAAACAGTTGATCGGTGGTGAAATTAAAACCAATTTTATTCAGATTGACGGCTACGGCGCTAAACAGCATCCAGACGCAGAAGGCAAGCAAAAGGCAAGTTACTGATATCCAAAGATTTCTACGGGCAATGTGCTTGCCTTTGTTTTCCCAAAAGGCAGGGTTTTCTGGTTTCCAGTCAGTCAAAAGATAACGATTATTTTTCTCATTTGATGATGACATATTATTCTCCATGCACATGCCGTTCATGAAAAAGAAATAAATGCATACAGGCCGCGCGGCTTCTTTTTAGAAACTACTGAAAGGTTTTGGGAATATTGACTGAAAGAATAGATAAAAAAGCGCAATAGCGCGGGATAAGGGGAGAATTACATGTTGGTTAAGTGTTACTAATTGTAAACTTAAATGATGTATTGTTTATTCATCTATAACATCAACTAAATAACTCAAGCGTAATCATACGATCCAGGTGGTGTTCGAAAGCGGGATCGGCCATTTCCTCTATGCCCAACACATACATACCATCCAGGCCGCAGACCAGTGCGATTAAACGCCATGCGACATCGGCGGCATCTGGGGTGGATAAAAACTCACCGGCTTTCTGTCCCTGAGTGATGATGTTAGCCGTTTCCTCATGCCACATCCGCATGGTCAGCAGATAGGCGCTTTTGATCTCAGGATCTTTATCTGCCAGCACCTGTGCTTCACGCCACAGCCTGATATGGGGTTCGAACCCGCCATCTTCGCTGCCCAGCATGGCATGCAGCCGTTCCCGAAAACTGGCGTTTTCGCTGACCAGTTCAGCATCAAGCAGGGTACGGATCAGGCGCACAAAAGCCTGAGACTTGAGTTCACCGGCAGAGGAAAAGTGATGATGCACCTGACCCGTCGCCACATGGGCTTCCGCCGCTATACGTCGTACGGTCATGGCAGTAAACCCTTCTTCCAGCGCAACGCGCATCGCCGCTTGCAGAATCACTTCCCGACGTTCATCCCGGTTCAGATAGCTCATCATTCCTCCTGTATCTCAATAGCACGCAGTCTAACAAAAAGTTGGACATACGTTCAATTTTCCGTAGGATCGCTAAAGCTGGACATGTGTCCAGTTTCGGTTTCGTTAGGGAGTTTTATGTTTCGTCAGTGGTTAACGTTAGTCATTATTGTACTGGTCTACATCCCTGTTGCGATTGATGCAACGGTGCTGCACGTTGCCGCGCCCACGCTGAGTATGACGCTGGGTGCCAGTGGTAACGAGCTGCTGTGGATTATTGATATTTATTCGCTGGTAATGGCTGGCATGGTGTTGCCAATGGGGGCATTGGGCGATCGCATCGGTTTTAAACGTCTGCTGCTGTTGGGTGGGGGCTTATTTGGCCTGGCATCGCTGGCCGCTGCGTTTGCCCACAGCGCCAGCTGGCTGATTGCCACGCGGGCGGTATTAGCGATCGGGGCGGCGATGATTGTTCCGGCTACGCTCGCGGGTATTCGCGCCACCTTTGCCGAACAGCGTCATCGCAATATGGCGCTCGGCGTCTGGGCCGCTGTCGGTTCCGGCGGCGCGGCGTTTGGGCCATTAGTGGGCGGCATACTGCTGGAGCACTTCTATTGGGGATCCGTGTTCTTAATCAATGTGCCTATTGTTGTGGTGGTAATGGCATTGACGGCCCGTTTCGTGCCACGCCAGGCTGGACGTCGCGATCAATCGTTAAATTTTGGTCATGCGATAATGCTGATTGTCGCTATTCTGCTGCTGGTCTATAGCGCCAAAACCGCCCTGAAAGGTCATATGGCGACCACTGCCATCGTGCTGACATTGTTAACCGGAGCATTGCTGTTGGGGCAGTTTGTCCGTATCCAGCTTGCAGCTTCGCGGCCAATGATTGATATGCGGCTGTTTACGCATCGCATTATCTTAAGCGGCGTAGTGATGGCGATGACCGCGATGATTACGCTGGTTGGTTTCGAATTGCTGATGGCTCAGGAGCTCCAGTTTGTGCACGGTTTGACGCCGTATCAGGCCGGTCTGTTTATGCTACCGGTGATGCTGGCAAGTGGTTTCAGCGGCCCCATTGCCGGCATGTTGGTGTCACGTCTGGGATTACGTTGTGTGGCAACGGCGGGCATGGCGCTCAGCGCCGTCAGTTTTTACGGTCTGGCGATGACGGATTTCAGTACGCAGCAGATACAAGCGTGGATATTGATGGCCTTGCTCGGATTCAGCGCGGCGAGTGCGCTTTTGGCCTCAACGGCGGCGATCATGGCCGCAGCCCCGGCAGAAAAAGCGGCCGCTGCTGGCGCCATTGAGACAATGGCCTATGAGCTTGGCGCCGGGCTTGGCATCGCTATCTTTGGCTTGCTGTTGAGCCGGAGCTTTTCTGCCTCGATTCTGCCGCCTGCCGGACTCAATCCGCAGGAGATAGAGCGCGCCTCATCATCAATGGGCGAAGCGGTGCAACTTGCGCATTCGCTCCCGTCGTCGCTGAGTGAGGCAGTGCTGGCGGCTGCCAGAGAAGCCTTTACCTGGTCACATAGCGTGGCCTTAAGCAGCGCTGGCAGTATGCTTATCGTATTAGCGATAGGGATGTGGTTCAGTCTGGCAAAGCTACAGCGTCAATAACTAGTGGGCTAAATGACAGGGGTAATCCATCTCTTCGACTTCTTTTCCACTCAAGCGAGCGTATTGCCCCGTCAGTCTCCAGAATGCAGGTTGAGTTTCCGTATAGATCTCTGCTGCTAACACCAGGCGGCGGCGATCTACCTCGTTAAGTTCCAGTAGCGTCCACGGCACAAAATAGCGTTCGCTACCCGTCAGGGTAAACCACAGCGGGCACCCACAGCCGGAACAGAAGAAACGTTCACCACGATTTGAAGAAGGAAAGTGTGAGGGTTGGGCTGAATCCGGCGACATCTGCGGATGAGCGCTGGCCTCCAGATACATAGCGATGCCACCCGACCATTTCTGACACAACGTACAGTGGCAGGCATAGACATCCAGCATTTCGACGTCAACGGTAAAATGACTCTGTCCGCAAAGACAACGACCAGTGAACGTCTGCACGGCATACTCCTTATGACCGAGACTACATCAAGAGAAAAAGCCAGCCCCGAAAGGACTGGCTTTGTATTCAGACTACAACAAAATTAGAACTGGTAGTTCAGACCAACAGCCACGATGTTGTCAGTGCTTACACCTGCATAGCGGGTGAAGTTGTTGTCATCCAGCAGGTTGATTTTGTAATCAACGAAGGTAGACATGTTTTTGTTGAAGTAGTAGGTAGCACCCAGGTCTACGTATTCAACCAGATCCTGGTCGCCGAAATAACCCAGATCTTTACCTTTGGATTTCAGGTAAGCAACGGACGGACGCAGGCCGAAGTCGAACTGGTACTGAGCAACAGCTTCAAAGTTCTGAGCTTTGTTAGCAATACCGTCGATTTTACCGAACGTAGTCATGTTGCGGGTTTCGGAGTAGGTGGTCGCCAGGTAGATGTTATTCGCATCATATTTCAGACCAGCAGCCCATACTTCCGCATTCTGACCGGATGCGTACAGACCGTTGTTACCGTTACGAACCTGACGGTCGGTACGGTCAGATTTCGCGTAGGTCGCACCAACGCCAAAACCTTCGTACTCATAAGTAGTAGACAGACCGAAACCGTCGCCGTTTGCTTCTACTTCATTGTTACGATCGTTTTTGCCCTGATACTGAGCAGCGAAGTTCAGACCTTCAACCAGACCGAAGAAATCGGTGTTACGGTAGGTTGCAACGCCGGTAGCACGCTGGGTCATGAATACGTCAGTCTGGGTCCAGGTATCGCCACCGAACTCTGGCAGAACGTCGGTCCATGCGCCGATGTCGTAAGCTACGCCGTAGTTACGACCGTAGTCGAAAGAACCGTATTCAGCGAATTTCAGGCCAGCGAATGCCAGACGGGTTTTGTCTGCTTCGGAACCCTGATCTTCAGAACGGTTGCCTTTGAATTCATATTCCCACTGACCGAAACCAACCAGCTGGTCATTGATCTGAGTTTCGCCTTTGAAGCCCAGACGTGCGTAGGTTTTGTCGCCATCGCTGCTGGTGTCATCAGAGAAATAATGCTGAGCGTGAACTTTACCGTAGATATCCAGTTTGTTTGCGTCTTTGTTATATACCTCAGCCGCGTTTACTGCACCTGCCGCCAACAGGCTAGTCACTGCCACTGCAACTAATTTAAGTTTCATTCTAAATAATCCTTATAATTTTTTCTTGGTGTGTTTCCTAAACCATTGCTAAACGAAGGGGTTCGTCAATGGCAAACCATTTTTAAATGACGCAGTGGTATAAGTTCAATAATAAGTTTCATAATATTGCGAAATATTTGAAGTTGTGTGATCCAGATCTACATAATACAGCTGATTGTATTAATCTTAATATGTGACAAATCTGATGAGATATATTTACGCAGGGGACTATTATGACAGCTATGGTTTAAATGGCGTTAGTTTCGCATGTGTAATATATACATATGGAGGGATATAGATAAATGTGAAATACTTTCGCGCATTAACTAATATTCATATATTTAACATTTAATTAAACAAATATAAACAAAAAATACAAGAGCAATGCGCAATAATTATCCATCAGCCTGGCTAAAGTATAGCCGGATTTTATTTATTTGTGATAAAACCCGGTTTTTTTTCAGGCGCGGCGCGTTGCCAACCAGCAAAGTAGCGAGCCAGCGCAAACCATCAGCGCGCCTTGCCAGAAAGAAAGTGATAGCGGGGCGCTGAGTAGCACGGCGGCAAGCGCGGAGGACAGTACGGGAGTAAAATAAGAACCCACCGCCATAATGGTGACATTACCGTGCAAAATACCAATATTCCACGCAGCATAGGCAAATCCTAACGTTAATGCTGCAGTGAACATTTTAATCGTCACCGGAGTGCTGAAAACCATTTCCGGTTGAGGGGTGACAAAATAGTAAACCCACAGACTAGCGGCTGTCAGTAAGACGAACACCGTGATGCCGTTAAAGCCTTTTGCATATTTATTGGTCACTGTGCAATATGTGGCCCAGATAAAAGCGCCCAGAAAGGCGAGAAAATAGCTGAGTGGACTACTGGCAACATTGCTGATAATTTCGCCAGGATTGAGGCCGTTTTCACCACCTAATACCCAACAAACACCGGTCAATGCGATAATTAATCCAGGAATGACCAGCCAGGTTGATTTTTGACCATTAAATAATATGGCGAACAATATCGTCAGGCTTGGCCAGAGATAATTTACCATCCCGACTTCAATAGCCTGATGACGGGTAGCGGCATAACCCAGGGCCAGTGCTAAACAAATTTCATAGCTAACAAAAAGCACGCTACCGGCGATTAAATAGCGAACAGGAATTTTTCTGATATTTGGAAATCCGACAGTAAATATGAGCAACAGGCCGCTTAATGAAAAAATCATCGCTGCGCCGCCAGCAGGCCCCAGTCCCTCACTCACACCCCGAATAAGTCCAACCATCGTGCTCCAGAGTACGATGGCAATCAGACCAATTAACGTTGCTTTTTGTTTTGTCATTCTGTTTCTCTGTTCATACCACTGGCAAAAAATAAGCTGAAATTTATAGCACTTTTACACCGTAGCACGCTAATTAATTACCTTTTGCATACCTCCTTGTGGGTACAAGGGTTAAACAAAGTGCACTATTTAGTAGCGGAACCGTTTCGTTTTTGATTTGACGCAAAAAAAATATGGATATAGCTGATAGTTTCGTCGCGAAGTTGTACATGTCATCTTTCAGGCTGCCTCGATTACGCACTTTGAGAGATTTCTTGTACGAATCCCTGCAAAAAAGAGGAAAGCAATGGACGTCAGCCGCAGACAATTTTTTAAAATCTGCGCGGGCGGTATGGCGGGAACAACAGTAGCCGCTCTGGGTTTTGCACCCAAAATGGCACTGGCTCAGGCACGAAACTATAAGTTATTACGCGCCAAAGAGATCCGAAACACCTGCACATACTGTTCCGTAGGTTGCGGGCTATTAATGTATAGCCTGGGTGATGGAGCAAAAAACGCCAAAGAGTCGATTTACCATATTGAAGGTGATCCGGATCATCCGGTGAGCCGGGGGGCATTATGTCCTAAGGGCGCAGGATTACTGGATTACGTACACAGTGAAAACCGTCTGCGTTACCCGGAATATCGAGCTCCTGGTTCCGACAAATGGCAGCGTATCAGCTGGGATGAAGCTTTCTCCCGCATCGCGAAGCTGATGAAAACTGACCGTGACGCCAACTTTATTGAGAAAAATGAGCAGGGCGTAACGGTTAACCGCTGGCTTTCAACCGGGATGCTGTGCGCATCTGCAGCAAGTAATGAAACCGGCATGCTGACGCAAAAATTTGTGCGCTCACTCGGCATGCTGGCAGTAGACAACCAGGCGCGCGTCTGACACGGACCAACGGTAGCAAGTCTTGCTCCAACATTTGGTCGCGGTGCGATGACCAACCACTGGGTTGATATTAAAAATGCTAACGTCGTGATGGTGATGGGCGGTAACGCCGCTGAAGCACATCCGGTGGGATTCCGCTGGGCGATGGAAGCTAAAAACAACAATGACGCCACGCTGATTGTTGTTGACCCACGTTTTACACGTACAGCCTCGGTGGCGGATATTTACGCACCGATTCGTTCCGGCACGGACATTACGTTCCTGTCCGGCGTTTTGCTGTACCTGATTGAAAATAACAAAATCAACGCTGAATATGTTAAGCATTACACCAACGCCAGCCTGCTGGTGCGGGATGATTTTGCTTTCGAAGAGGGTCTGTTCAGCGGGTATGACGCGAATAAACGTCAGTACGATAAATCGTCCTGGAACTATCAGTTCGATGAAAACGGCTACGCCAAACGCGATGAAACATTAAGCCATCCGCGCTGCGTGTGGAACCTGCTGAAACAGCATGTATCCCGTTACACGCCAGATGTGGTGGAAAATATCTGCGGTACGCCAAAAGAAGACTTCCTGAAAGTCTGCGAAGTGCTGGCTTCCACCAGCGCAGCCGATCGCACAACCACCTTCCTGTATGCGCTGGGCTGGACGCAGCATACCGTCGGGGCGCAAAACATCCGCACCATGGCGATGATCCAGTTGCTGCTCGGCAACATGGGGATGGCCGGCGGCGGTGTCAACGCCTTGCGCGGTCACTCCAACATCCAGGGGTTAACAGACTTAGGACTGCTCTCTACCAGTCTGCCGGGCTACCTGACGCTACCGTCAGAAAAACAGACAGATCTGCAAACCTATCTGGCTGCGAACACGCCAAAAGCGACGTTGGCCGATCAGGTTAACTACTGGGGCAACTATCCGAAGTTTTTCGTTAGCCTGATGAAATCTTTCTACGGCAATGCGGCGCAGAAAGAGAATGACTGGGGCTTTGAGTGGCTGCCGAAGTGGGATCAGTCCTACGACGTCATCAAATACTTCAATATGATGGATAGCGGAAAAGTCACCGGCTACATCTGTCAGGGCTTTAACCCGGTTGCGTCCTTCCCGGACAAAAACAAAGTGGTGCAGTCCCTGAGCAAACTGAAGTATCTGGTCGTTATCGATCCGCTGGTGACAGAAACCTCAACGTTCTGGCAAAACCACGGCGAATCGAACGACGTTGATCCGGCATCTATCCAGACCGAAGTCTTCCGTTTGCCGTCGACTTGCTTTGCGGAAGAGGATGGCTCAATCGCCAACTCCGGTCGCTGGCTGCAGTGGCACTGGAAAGGTCAGGACGCGCCGGGCGAAGCCCGTAACGATGGCGAAATTCTGGCCGGCATTTACCACCGTCTGCGCGACATGTACCGCACTGAAGGCGGTAAAGCAGTTGAACCCGTGCTGAAAATGAGTTGGAACTATAAGCAGCCGGACGAACCGCATTCAGAGGAAGTGGCGAAAGAGAACAACGGCTATGCGCTGGAAGATCTCTATGATGCCAACGGTGTGCTGATTGCGAAGAAAGGCCAGTTGCTCAATAGCTTTGCGCTTCTGCGTGATGATGGCACAACCTCATCTTCCTGCTGGATTTATACCGGGAGCTGGACCGAGCAGGGCAACCAGATGGCCAACCGCGATAACGCCGACCCGTCAGGGCTGGGTAATACGCTGGGTTGGGCATGGGCATGGCCACTGAACCGTCGCGTTCTGTATAACCGCGCGTCGGCGGATCCGCAGGGTAAACCGTGGGATCCCAAACGCATGCTGATCCAGTGGAACGGTACGAAGTGGACGGGGAACGACATCCCGGACTTCAACACCGCGGCGCCTGGCAGCGGCACCAATCCGTTTATCATGCAGCCGGAAGGTCTGGGTCGTCTGTTCGCCATTGATAAGATGGCGGAAGGGCCGTTCCCGGAACACTACGAGCCAATGGAAACGCCGCTGGGTACCAACCCGCTGCACCCGAACGTAATCTCCAACCCGGCAGCCCGTCTGTACGAGGCGGATAAGCTACGCATGGGAACCAAACAGGACTTCCCGTACGTTGGGACGACTTATCGTCTGACCGAACACTTCCATACCTGGACCAAGCACGCATTGCTGAATGCGATTGCTCAACCAGAACAGTTTGTGGAAATCAGCGAAACGCTGGCGGCAGCGAAAGGTATCAATAACGGCGATCGCGTGAAAGTCAGCAGCAAGCGTGGATTTATTCGCGCAGTTGCGGTGGTTACGCGTCGTCTGCGTACCCTGAACGTCAATGGTCAGCAGGTCGAAACGGTTGGGATCCCGATCCACTGGGGCTTTGAAGGAGTCGCGCGTAAAGGCTATATCGCCAACACCCTGACGCCGAATGTCGGTGATGCAAACTCGCAAACGCCGGAATACAAAGCGTTTTTAGTAAACATCGAGAAGGCGTAAGGGGGCGAATATATGTCTATGGAAACGCAGGACATCATCAAACGGTCCGCAACAAACTCCATCACGCCGCCGCCTCAGGCCCGTGATTACAAAGCAGAGGTCGCGAAACTGATCGATGTGTCCACCTGTATAGGCTGTAAGGCCTGCCAGGTGGCATGTTCAGAGTGGAACGATATCCGCGATGAAGTCGGTCATTGCGTCGGGGTGTATGACAACCCCGCCGATCTCAGCGCCAAATCCTGGACGGTGATGCGATTTAGCGAAACCGAACAGAACGGCAAGCTTGAGTGGCTAATTCGTAAAGACGGCTGTATGCACTGTGAAGATCCGGGCTGCCTGAAGGCGTGCCCGTCTGCCGGGGCGATTATTCAGTACGCCAACGGGATTGTCGATTTCCAGTCAGAGCACTGCATTGGCTGCGGCTACTGTATTGCCGGGTGTCCATTTAATATTCCGCGCCTCAATAAAGAGGATAACCGCGTGTATAAATGTACGCTGTGTGTGGACCGCGTCAGCGTCGGGCAGGAGCCTGCCTGCGTCAAGACCTGTCCAACAGGGGCAATACATTTCGGCACCAAGCAGGAAATGCTGGAAATGGGCGAACAGCGGGTGGCCAAACTGAAAGCTCGCGGTTTCGAACACGCCGGACTCTACAACCCGGAAGGTGTGGGGGGGACGCATGTGATGTACGTTCTGCATCATGCCAACCAGCCGGAGCTGTACCACGGCCTGCCGAAAGATCCGCAGATTGATACCTCTATCAATCTGTGGAAAGGGGCGCTGAAACCGCTGGCCGCAGCCGGATTTATCGCCACCTTCGCCGGACTTATTTACCACTACGTTGGTATTGGTCCGAATAAGGAAGTGGACGACGACGAGGAGGATCATCATGAGTAAGTCGAAAATGATTGTGCGCACGAAGTTTATCGACCGCGCCTGTCACTGGACGGTGGTGATCTGCTTCTTCCTGGTGGCGCTGTCGGGGATTTCATTTTTCTTCCCGACTCTGCAATGGCTGACGCAGACTTTCGGTACGCCGCAGATGGGGCGTATTTTGCACCCGTTCTTCGGGCTGCTGATCTTCGTGGCGTTAATGTTCATGTTTGTACGCTTTGTTCACCACAACATCCCGGATAAAAAAGATATTCCGTGGCTGAAAAACATTGTGGAAGTGCTGAAAGGCAATGAACATAAAGTGGCGGATGTGGGCAAGTACAACGCCGGACAGAAAATGATGTTCTGGTCGATCATGAGCATGATTTTCGTGCTGCTGATTACCGGCATTATTATCTGGCGTCCGTACTTTGCGCAGTTCTTCCCGATGCAGGTCGTGCGTTATAGCCTGCTGATCCATGCGGCGGCAGGCATTATCCTGATGCACGCCATCCTCATCCATATGTATATGGCATTCTGGGTGAAAGGCTCTATTAAAGGCATGATCGAAGGGAAAGTGAGCCGTCGCTGGGCGAAGAAACATCACCCGCGCTGGTATCGCGAAGTCGAAAGACAAGAAGCGAAAAAAGAGAGCGAGGAAGGGGTAAACTAATCCCTGACGTTACCTCCACGTAATGGCGCTACATCGGTAGCGCCATTTTTTTGCCAAAAAAACGTCATGTTTCTGTCATCTGCTTAACGTAAGGTGTTGTCTTTAATAATAGAAGAGTTAAAAGACAATGCATCTGGTAAAAAAATTACTCGCAGTCAGCGTGTTTTTTTGTGCGTCCGCTCAGGCGCAGAACATCCTCGAATTTCCTCAGCCGGAAAATAACCCGGAAGAGTTTTATGCCGTAACTGAAATCCCGGCAGGTGGAATGATTAAATATGAAACCGACGCCAAAACCGGTTTTATCGTTGCCGATCGCTTCCAGTCAATGCCGGTTGCCTATCCCGCCAACTACGGCTCGTTGACTCAATCTTTAGCCGGTGACGGCGACCCGCTGGACGTCATTTTTTATACCCGTGCGCCACTGGCCCCAGGAACATTGATTAAGCTGCGCGCGATTGGCGTGCTGAAGATGATCGACGGCGGAGAAAAGGACGACAAAATTGTCGCCGTTCCGGCCAGTAAAATTGACCCGACTTATGATGACATCAAAGAGTTGAGCGATCTGCCCAAGATTGAAGTGCAACGCCTGGAATCTTTCTTCCGCGTGTACAAAGATCTGCCGGAAGGGCGCAAAAAGGTAGAATTAAACGGTTTCAACGACGCCGCTACGGCAAAGCAAGAGATCAAACAGGCCTGGGATGCCTGGAAAGAGAAAAAAACGCAGTAATACATGGCATGCCGGATGACGGGCCTACAGGCGCATTTTGCTGATGTAGGCCGGATAAGCTTGCGCCATCCGGCAATGCGGTTTACTCCAGTAGTGAGTTCAGACGCGCAATCTCCTGACGCCATTGCGCTTGTAACAGCGGTTTTTGATGTTTCGGCTTACGAGCGAGATCGTCGGCCAGCCGCTGCTCCAGTTCGAGAAGGTGTTCCAGTAACGCATCACTGTCGCGGCTTATTTCATTTCTCGCTTCAACCACCGTTTTCGGGACGGGTATCTCAGCAGATGTTTCCCGAATTCGCGCGTTGATCGCGTCCAGATCGTGCCATTCGCTGAGTTCGCCGTTCTCAATAAACCAGAACCGGTTACAGCTTTTGCTGATAAGCTGGCGATCGTGACTGACCAGCAGCACGCCGCCGTGATAGCTTTGCAGCGTTTCTGCCAGCGCCTCTTTGCCTTCCATATCCAGATGGTTGGTCGGTTCATCAAGCATCAGCAGGCTATAACGCGCAAGCGTCAGTCCCACAAACAATAACCGGGAACGCTCGCCACCGCTTAATGTACTGACCCGCTGTGCGTGCCGAACCCATGGAAAGCCCGCGCTAATCAAGGCCATTTTGCGAATATCAGGCTGAGGAGCAAACGCTTCCAGCGCGTCAAACAGCGAGTCGTCATCAGCGAGTTGGTGCAGCGTTTGATCATAATACCCCAACGTAACGCGCGGGTGTAACACCAATGAAGGCGATGCCAGCTGTGAGTGAAACTGTTGCCAGATAAGCCTTAACAGCGATGATTTCCCACACCCATTGCGCCCGACAATCGCCACGCGATCGCCGCTTTTTACGCGGATACCGGCTATCGAAAACAGCGAATCTGCGCCAGGAGCAGGGGCCACGGACAGATGAGTCATCTCCAGCAAACGATCCGCACGCAGGGCATCACCCTGCAATGTTAGTGTCCACTGACTTCCCGAGGTTACTTCGGTCTGTACCTCTTTCAGGCGCAGCACCTGTTTTTCCATCTGCTTGGCTTTACGGGAAAGGTCTTCGTTGTCGTAGACCCGCCCCCAGGTCGCCAGCCGTTTGGCGCTGGCGGTGACGCGGTCGATCTCCTTTTGTTCAGCCTTATGGCGCAAAGCATCGCTGGCGTCTCTGTCTACCAGAGCCTGACGCGCCGCGCTACAGGGCAGATCGAAGGCGTGCAGGGTGCGATCGCGCAGGATCCAGGTCCCGTGAGTCACGGCATCCAGTAACTGCGGATCGTGGGAAACCACTACAAAACTACCAGACCAGTTCTGTAAGAACTGTTCCAGCCACAGTAATGTGGGCAAATCCAGGTGGTTACCCGGTTCATCCAGCAGTAGCAGGTCAGGATTTCGCATCAGCGCCCGCGCTAATAACAGGCGCGTGTGTTGTCCGCCGCTCAGCGTTTGTGCTGTCAGAGATAAATTCTCCGGCGTGAAACCCATTTCGGCCAGCAACGCTTCAACTCGCCATTGCTGGCTCGCGCGTTCATGCTCGGGAAGTTGAGCAAGCACCGCCTCTTGCAACGTAAGCGGCAGTATATCGTCAGGTAAATGTTGCTCCACACGTGCGAGATGACAGTGATTCGCCTGCGCGATAGACCCGCTGGTGGGTGAAATCGTGCCATCAAGCAGTTTTAACAGCGTACTTTTGCCGCAGCCGTTGTAACCGATAAGCCCGATGCGGTCACCTTTTTTCAGGGTGAAGGAAAGATCGTCGAATAGCGTGCCAAATGCCGTATCAACGTGTAAGGATTGTGCGGTTAGTAATGTGCTCATTGTTGCTTACTCAAGAGTTACAGGCGTAAAAACGCCTCGTCAAACATCGCTGACGATAACCCGGTAAGCCCGAGAGAAGGGGATTGAGAAGTTAGCTTCGCTCAAGCAGAAGTTATCGCAGCACGATACCGATAACGCTTGAGCACTGGCGATCGCCAAAAGCATGTGAAACGATAAAACGTTCACAGTACAGCATAAGTATCCTCCTTTTGTTTTTCAGAATGTTAATCGGTGATGAAAGTGTAATCGCAACATACGCGGTAGCGCAAGCTTTGAACGCCCAGCAGATCACAAGACAAATAAATCAGGCAAAAGTTAATTTTCGTCGCGTCGAAAGCTTGAGTTAAGGATCACAATAACGATCGCTGTTCTCCGGTACGCTGTCGCTCACTATTTTATTAATTGGAGAATAGATGACATGAAAAAAACAATGACATTGACGATGATTGCGCTGGGATGTTTATTTGCAAATGCACAAGCAAGTGAAAAACTCGCTGGTAATGAGATACTTAAAGTGCAAAAGGGTGGTGTTCCTGACAAAATTTACACGCAGAATAACCCGCATTTAAAGATTGCCACCTATAACATTGGTAAAAATGAAGCATCTGCTGATGTGGCGGATTTTACGGCACTTAATTCAGCTATTAAAAGAATAGATGCAGATATTATAGCAGTGCCAGAGGTTGATAATAAAACAGGGCGCAGTCAAAAGATCGATCAACTCAAAAAAATCGCTGATGCCAATAAACTGTATTACGCCTTTGGTAAAGCGCTCGATTTTGATGGCGGTGAGTACGGGTTAGGACTGCTTTCCAAATATAAAATATTGCACACGCAGGTGGTAAAATTACCGTCGGGTAATGCTGAACAACGCGTGGCGTTACTGGCGCAGGTTGACGTGCCTGGGTTTGATTCTGCCCCCATCATTATGGTGACCCATCTCGACTGGCAAAAAGATCCTACCATGCGTACGGAACAAGCCCGCTATCTTTTAGATATCAGCATTGGCGACGCGACATCAGATTTCCCGGATATCGCCTCCTCAATTAAAATCCTTGCAGGGGACTTTAATTCGACCCGGGACGAGCAGCCGCTGAAAGAAATACGTTACTTTTTCAACGAAGTGACGAAAGACGGGGTTGATACCCGCAGTTGGCCAGCCGTTAACCCTGCGATCGATATAGACCATATTTTCACGTTTAAAGGGCAGAAGTGGAACGTCAAAAATCTGGAAATTCCACATAACTCACCCGAATTTACGTGGTCTACGGCGAGCGATCACCTGCCGGTTATCGCTGAGCTGGAACTTTCAGAACAGTAATCTGCATACTGTATTTCGTTCATCGAACGCTTAAAATTGCCCGGCAGACTCTGCTGCCGGGCAAACCGTCAAATAGAAGTTCGACGGTAGTCGCGATATTCCGCCTGCCAGAAATTATCGTCAATCGCCTGTTGCAGCGCTTCGGCGGACGTTTTCACAGCCACGCCTTGCTGCTGGGCCATTTTACCCACGGCAAAAGCAATCGCACGGGAAACTGTCTGAATGTCTTTCAGTTCCGGTAACACCAGTCCTTCGCCGTTCAGCACCAGCGGTGAATACTGCGCCAGTGTTTCACTGGCCGACATCAGCATTTCATCGGTAATGCGCGATGCGCCGGAAGCAATAACACCCAGCCCGATACCCGGGAAAATATAGGCGTTATTACACTGAGCAATCGGGAAAACTTTTTCCTTCCACACTACCGGCGCGAACGGACTACCGGTCGCAACCAGCGCGTTACCTTCGGTCCAGGCGATAATATCCTGTGGCGTAGCTTCCACGCGTGAAGTTGGGTTAGACAGCGGCATGACGATGGGACGCGAACAATGCTTGTGCATTTCGCGGATGATCTCTTCGGTAAACAGGCCGGTCTGTCCGGAAACACCAATCAGGATATCCGGCTTAACGTTACGCACCACGTCGAGTAACGACAGCACATCCTCTTGCGTATCCCAGTGCTGCAGATTTTCGCGTTTTTGCACCAGTTTGGTCTGGAAGGAGAGCAGGTTCGGCATTTTGTCGGTTAACAGGCCGAAGCGATCGACCATAAACACGCGCTGACGCGCCGCTTCCTCGCTTAAACCTTCACGCTGGATTTGCGCGATGATCTGCTCGGCAATCCCGCAACCGGCTGAGCCCGCTCCCAGGAACACGATATTCTGTTCACTTAACTGGCTACCCGCCGCGCGGCTGGCGGCAATGAGCGTACCAACGGTAACGGCTGCGGTGCCCTGAATATCGTCGTTAAACGAGCAAATTTCATCGCGATAGCGGTTCAGCAACGGCATCGCATTTTTCTGCGCGAAGTCTTCGAATTGCAGCAGCACGTCCGGCCAACGATGCTTCACAGCCTGGATGAATTCATCGACAAATTCGTAGTATTCATCATCAGTGATACGCGGATTACGCCAGCCCATATACAGCGGATCGTTCAGCAGTTGCTGATTGTTGGTACCGACGTCCAGGACGACCGGCAGGGTGTAGGCCGGACTAATTCCACCACACGCGGTATACAGCGACAGTTTACCGATCGGAATACCCATCCCGCCGATCCCCTGGTCGCCAAGGCCCAGAATACGTTCACCGTCGGTAACGACGATGACTTTGATATTGTGGTTAGGCACGTTCTGCAGGATATCGTCCATATTGTGGCGGTTCTGATAAGAGATAAACACACCGCGCGCGCGACGGTAGATCTCAGAGAAACGCTCACAGGCAGCACCTACCGTTGGGGTATAGATAACCGGCATCATCTCATCAAGGTGATTATGCACCAGTCGGTAAAACAGGGTTTCGTTGGTGTCCTGAATGTTACGCAGGTAAATATGCTTGTCGATTTCGGTTTTGAATCCCTGATATTGGATCCAGGCGCGTTCAGCCTGTTCTTCAATCGTCTCGACCACTTCCGGCAGTAACCCCAGCAGGTTGAAGTTACGGCGTTCTTCGACACTGAAAGCGCTCCCTTTATTCAGTAAAGGGAATTCCAGCAGTACCGGGCCAGCGTAGGGGATGTAAAGGGAACGCAGTTTTTTAGTTTCGTTTTCCATGTCACTCACTCTTTTTTGAATAACCGTCCCTGGCGTTCTTTATGATCGTGTGTGGCCTGTCCGCCAGGGAAACGGGCGAAGTATAAAGCATTGTGAATGGGGTATGGGGTTTTATAAGCAAAAACACCACTGCGGTTGCAATGGTGTTTATCTCGTTATTCAGTCAGACCTGCGAAAGACTATTTGCCGTCAGCGCGGCGTTTTCTTCCGGTAGGATTGTTGACCACACTGGTTTTGTCACCTTCGGTCACGACTTTACGTTGGTTTGAGATTTTGTGGTCCAGTCCAAGAATATGACGGGCCTGACGGTTCGATTTCATTCTAACTCCTTAATCCTGTTTCTGGTTTCAAGGGCGAGCCCGTATAACAACGGACGAAATACAACCTGATAGAAAGCCGATGTTTAAAATAACGGCTTTCAGGATGGTCGGTCATTTTGTCTGAAAGGTCAATGCTTAAGCGGTAAATGCAGAACTATCCCGGATGGATCATGCATTTTCTCAGGCGTCCTATACTTGTAACTTCAACGACAACACAGGAGAACGGTAATGACTATCCATAAGAAGGGTCAGGCACACTGGGAAGGCGACATTAAGCGCGGTAAAGGTACCGTATCGACCGAAAGTGGCGTGCTGAATCAGCAACCGTATGGGTTTAATACCCGGTTCGAAGGGGTAAAAGGCACCAACCCTGAAGAGTTGATTGGCGCGGCCCATGCCGCCTGCTTCTCAATGGCGCTTTCGTTAATGCTGGGCGATGCGGGCTTTACGCCAAACGCCATTGATACCACTGCCGATGTTTCTCTGGATAAGGTGGATGCGGGATTTGCGATAACCAAAGTAGCGCTGCACAGTGAGGTAAGCGTTCCGGGGATAGACGCCGCCACGTTTGACGGCATCATCCAGAAAGCGAAGGCCGGCTGCCCAGTTTCGCAGGTACTGAACGCGGAAATTACACTGGATTATCAGCTGAAGTCTTAATCGTGGCGTGCCGGATGCGACTACGTCTTATCCGGCACCCGATGATATTATTGCGCCACCCAGCCGCCATCAATATTCCACGCAACGCCTCGTACCTGCGCCGCACCGTCTGAACATAAAAACAACGCGAGTTCCCCTAACTGCTCCGGCGTGACGAATTCGCGCGACGGTTGCTTTTCCGCCAGCAGGGCGTCACGTGCGACGTCAGGCGCAGCGCCTTCGGCAATACGTTTATCAATCTGCTGCTGGACCAACGGTGTGAGCACCCAACCGGGGCATAGCGCATTGCAGGTGATGCCGGTCTGCGCGGTTTCCAGCGCAATGGTCTTGGTTAATCCCACCACGCCGTGCTTGGCTGCCACGTACGCGGATTTCTCTTTAGAAGCCACCAGGCCGTGAACCGAGGCGATATTAATGATGCGTCCCCAGTTCCGTACGCGCATGCCTGGCAGCGCCAGTCGCGTAGTGTGAAAAACGGATGAGAGGTTAATAGCAATAATTGCGTTCCATTTTTCAACCGGGAAGGTTTCTACCGGAGACACATGCTGGATCCCGGCGTTGTTGACCAGGATATCCACACCGCCAAATTCGCTTGCGGCATAGCGCATCATGTCAGCAATTTGCGCTTCATCGCTCAGGTCCGCGCCGTGGTAGCCTGGCGTTTTGCCATACTGCGCCACGGCGTCTTTGGCGTCTTTGGCGGCTTCGACATCACCAAACCCGTTGAGGATCAACGAAGCGCCCGCTTGTGCCAGCACCTGAGCGATGCCTAATCCAATACCGCTGGTCGAGCCGGTAACCAGGGCGGTTTTTCCCGTTAAGTTCATGATGATTCTCCTTAAACAATTCCGGTGGTGTAGAAGACGCCGATAACAAACAGCACGGCCAGGCTTTTGATCACGGTGATGGCGAAAATCCCGCCGTACGCCTGACGATGGCTGAGGCCGGTAATAGCCAGCAGGGTAATGACCGCGCCGTTGTGCGGCAGGGTATCCATGCCGCCACTGGCCATTGACGCCACGCGGTGGAAGACTTCGAGTGGAATATTGGCGGCATGGGCAGCGGCAATAAAAGTGTCAGACATGGCGGCGAGGGCAATACTCATTCCGCCAGACGCCGAGCCGGTGATCCCGGCCAGTGTGGTGATGCTGATGGCTTCGTTAAGAAGCGGGTCGGGGATCGCCGCCAGCGCTTTTGACAACACAAGGAAACCCGGCAGGGCAGCGATCACCGCACCAAAACCATACTCCGACGCGGTGTTCATGGCCGCGAGGATCGCGCCGCCAACCGCCGTTCTACTGCCTTCCGCCAGGCGACCTTTAATGTTGCGATAGCCGAACAGCACCACCAGCAGGATCCCTGAAATCAGCGCCGCTTCCACCGCCCAGATAGCGGTAATTTTACCGACTTCGGTGGTAATCGGTTTGGCAAGGCCTGGCAGTTCCAGTTGATGTGTTGCGCCATACCACTGTGGGATCCAGCGGGTAAACAGCAGGTTAAATACCCCAACCAGAATCAGCGGAGAGATAGCGATTATCGGGTTCGGCAGGTTAATGTTATCCGGCGTTTCCGGCTCGTTTAACAGTTCAGTGCCATAGCCTTCATTCTTTGCCTGCGCTTTACGACGCTGACGTTCGAGATAAACCAGACCGACGAAAATAATAAACAGCGAGCCTATCAGCCCCAGCCACGGCGCGGCCCAGGCGTTAGTCCCAAAGAAGCTGGTCGGAATAATATTCTGGATCTGCGGCGTGCCCGGCAAGGCGTCCATCGTGAAGGAAAACGCGCCCAGCGCAACGGTGGCCGGGATCAGGCGCTTAGGGATATTACTCTGGCGGAACAGCTCCGCCGCAAAG
Source organism: Citrobacter sp. Cc139 (assembly GCF_030334645.1). NCBI lineage: Bacteria > Pseudomonadati > Pseudomonadota > Gammaproteobacteria > Enterobacterales > Enterobacteriaceae > Citrobacter > Citrobacter sp. Cc139. The sequence continues at coordinate 276,353 of NZ_JAOWDM010000082.1, read as the reverse complement.
GGATACACCGCAAACGCCACGACGAACAGCGATACCCCGCCGTAGGTTAACAGCGCGCACACCAGCACGATCACCGGGATGGCGTGACGCCGCCCGAGAATATTGATGGCGGCGGCAACAATAGAGCGGGAAAAACCAGACAACTCGATTAACTTGCCAAACACCGCACCCAGCAAAAATACCGGGAAGTAAAGCTTCACAAAACCGACCATTTTTTCCATAAACAGGCCGGTGAAGGCAGGGCCGACGGCGCTGGGTTCGGTAAGCAATACAGCACCTAATGCCGCGATGGGGGCAAACAGGATGACGCTGTATCCGCGATAGGCTGCAAGCATCAGCAGGCCCAGCGCTGCCAGGGCGATTAATACACTCATCATGACTCCTCAATATCATTGTTATAGTGGGGTACAGAAAGAGAAGTTACGGGTTCAGGGCAAAGCGCAGCTGGTACTCTCTGCGTTGCTGGATGTACTCCTTGCGCGAATCATCCCAGCGATAAAATCCCTGGCCGCTGCGCAAACCAGTATCACCGTTGGCAACCTTGTCAGCGACCAGCGACATCATGTCGCTACCGGTGGCGAGCGTGGGTAACAGATGCTGACAAATGTCCTGTACCGTAGAAAGACCCGTCATATCAGCCGCCTCCAGCGGGCCAACCATGGCATAGCGTCGTCCGAGCGAGGCACGCATTACCTGATCCACTACCTCCGCGCTGGCGATACCGCTTTTAACGATATGCAACGCTTCACGCAGCAGGGCGAATTGCAGACGGTTGCCGACAAACCCTGGCGCGGCGCGATCGAGTACGACCGCTTCCAGCTGCATCGACAGCAGTAGTTGTTGTAATTCATGGAGATATTCCGCCTTCGTTGCCGTCCCCGGCACAATTTCAACCAGCGGAATAAAGTGCGGCGGGTTCCAGAAATGGGCAATCAGCAACCGCTCAGGATAGGCAAGCTTTTCTGCCAGGGCATCGGGTGGCAGTCCGCTGGTATTACTGGCAATAACCGCCTCCGGTGCGATCAGCTCTTCCAGTTGCGCATACAGCGCATGTTTAAGTTCGAGGCGTTCCGGGATGGCTTCAATCAGCAATCCGCACGCGGCAATATCCTGTAGCGACGTCGTACCGTGTAGACGGTTCATAACCGATGTTTTTTCGCTTAGAGCAAATTGTTCAGTAGCAATAAGCTCATCCACAATACCGCTGGCAATAAGGCTAATTTCCGCAATTCGGCTGCTATCGGTGTCGTACAACCAGATATCGTGTCCAAAGCGGGCAAAGTGGGTGGCGATGCCGACGCCCATTAAACCCGCGCCCAGTACGCAAATTTGCTTATTTTTCATGAGATCCCCCTGGACGCTCTACTGCCAGCGCAACACCCTGACCGCCGCCTACGCACAGCGTGGCCAACCCTTTAGCGGCGTTACTGCGGGCCATTTCATGCAGCAGGGTCACCAGAATCCGGCACCCGGAAGCGCCAATCGGATGACCCAGCGCGATCGCGCCGCCATTGACGTTAACTTTGCTGCTATCCCAGTTCAGTGATTCGCCAACCGCCAGCGCTTGTGCGGCAAACGCTTCGTTGGCTTCAATGAGATCAACATCGTTCAGCGCCCAGCCAGCCCTTTTCAGACACTGAAGTGACGCATCTACCGGCCCAATACCCATAATGGCCGGATCGACGCCGGAGACCGCGTAGCCCGCAACCCGTCCCAGAACCGACAAATTGAGTTCTGCGGCTTTGGCGGCGCTCATTAGCATCACCGCCGCGGCGCCATCATTGATTGAAGAAGCATTCCCGGCGGTCACCGTGCCGTTTCCAGGCCGAAACGCTGGCTTGAGCTGCGCCAGCTTATCAGCCTGAGTATCCGGGCGCGGCTGTTCGTCACGGTCCACTACACGCGGCGGTTTTTTCCCCTGCGGAACGCTGACCGGGGTAATCTCCGCACTAAAACGACCGGCTTCAATCGCGGCAGCTGCTTTTTGCTGGGAGTGCAGAGCAAATGCGTCCTGTTGCTCACGACTGATAGCGAACTTATCTGCCAGATTCTCCGCGGTAATGCCCATGTGATAGTCGTTGAAGGCGTCCCATAAACCGTCATGCACTACGCTGTCTTTCAGGCTGGCATGACCCAGGCGCAGACCGGCCCGCGCGCCGTCGAGGAAATAGGGCGCATTGCTCATGCTCTCCTGCCCACCGGCAATCACAATTTGCGCATCACCGCAGCGAATCGCCTGTACCGCCTGATGCACTGCCTTCAGGCCCGAGCCGCACACCAGATTAATGGTTAGCGCTGGCGTAGTGACCGGTAAGCCCGCGCGTAACGCCGTCTGTCTGGCCGGATTTTGACCACTGCCCGTCGTGAGCACCTGACCCAAAATCACTTCATCAATTTGCTCAGGCGCCACGGCCGTTTTTTCCAGCAGGGAACGGATGACCACCGAACCGAGTTCAACCGCCGAAAGCGGCGCCAGCGCGCCCTGAAAACTGCCAATCGGGGTGCGCGTTGCCGCGACAATAACAACATCCTGCATGGTCAGCTCCTCAGTTAAATTGCATCTCGGGGACATTTTCAGGAACGATCAGCTTGCCGGCGGTTCTGGCGACGATGTCATCCACGCTGATACCCGGGGCGCGTTCGCGAAGAATGAACGCCCCGTCAGCAATCTCCAGCAACGCCAGATCGGTAAGTACGCGTTTGATGCAGGCCACGCCGGTCAGCGGCAGGGTGCAGGCGGGAAGCAATTTTGACTCACCGTTTTTGGAGGCATGGGTCATCACCACGATGATGTTGTCGGCTCCGGCCACCAGGTCCATTGCGCCGCCCATGCCTTTCACCATTTTTCCGGGGATCATCCACGAGGCGATATTGCCGTTAACATCGACTTCAAACGCGCCGAGCACCGTCAGGTCAACGTGGCCGCCGCGGATCATCGCGAAGGATTGCGCCGAGTCGAAAATCGCTGCGCCTTTGCGCGCTGTCACGGTCTGTTTTCCGGCGTTGATCATGTCCGCATCAATTTCGTCTTCTGTGGGAAACGGCCCCATACCCAGCAAACCGTTTTCCGATTGCAGCATCACGTCCATACCATCGGGGATGTAGTTCGCTACCAGAGTGGGAATACCAATCCCAAGGTTGACGTAATAACCGTCGCGCAGCTCACGGGCGACACGCATTGCCATTTGTTCACGCGTTAACATGGTCAGGCTCCTTTCTGGCGCAGGGTGCGTTGTTCAATACGTTTTTCAAATTGCCCCTGAATAATGCGGTTAACAAAAATTCCGGGAGTATGAATCGCAGCGGGATCCAACTCGCCAGGGGGGACGATCTCTTCAACTTCCACCACGGTAATGCGCCCGGCAGCGGCCATCAGCGGATTAAAATTCTGTGCGGTATGGCGATAGATAACATTGCCGTACCAGTCGGCTTTCCAGCCTTTGACCAGCGCAAAGTCTCCGGTTATGGCCTGTTCTAAAATGTACGGACGTCCGGCAAACTCGCGCACCTCTTTTCCTTCGGCCACGGGGGTCCCGTATCCGGTCGCGGTGAAGAAAGCGGGGATCCCCGCGCCGCCAGCGCGCAACTGCTCCGCCAGCGTGCCTTGCGGCGTCAGGATGGCTTCCAGTTCGCCGCTAAGCACCTGCTTTTCAAACAGCGCGTTTTCACCCACATAGGATGCAACCACTTTGCGCACCTGACGCGTTTCCAGCAGTACGCCGAGGCCAAAACCGTCCACGCCGCAGTTGTTTGACACCACGGTAAGTCCCTGAACCTCCCGACGACGTACTTCGGCAATCAGATTTTCAGGGATGCCACATAAGCCAAAACCGCCCGCCAGCAGCGTCATGTTGTCGGTCAGTCCTTCCAGCGCCTCTTGATACGTGGCGACCCGTTTATCCAGTCCAGCCATATACTTGCCCCTCCTGTTGTCCTTGCCGACATCATTGGGGGAGAAAAATGATTTGTTAATTTTAAATTTGTGACTCACTCATTGGGTTTTTTTATCAATTTAATGTTAATTAAAGGTATTCAACAGGTTAAAGGAATGCGAAATGGGAATGAGCATCAAACAGTTACGCGCGTTTTTAGCGGTAGCTCACACTCTGAATTTTGCTCATGCCAGTGAAAGACTGAATATGTCGCAACCCGCATTAAGTCTGGCGATTAAAGGACTGGAGGATTCGTTGGGTGGGGCTTTACTATTGAGAACCACCCGCAAGGTGACCCTGACACAGGAAGGGGAAACGTTGCTGAACATGGGGCGACAGCTGCTTGCGGACTGGGAGAACACGGAAGAGGCAATGCGCCAGCGATTCACGCTGCAACGCGGTAAAATCTCTATTGCCGCCATGCCTTCATTTGCTGCTAACGTCCTGCCGTCAGTACTAAAGACGTTTCGTGATTCCTATTCCGGTATCAACGTAACGGTTCACGATGTGATCAACGAACAAGTCATTGAGATGGTGAGTGAAGGGCGGGTGGAGATGGGCATTGCCTTCGAACCGGACTATTCCGGGCATCTGCATTTCACCCCGCTTGGTGTGGATCGTTTTATCGCGATTGTCCCGCCAACATGCCGACTGGCAGGGCGGGATCGTATTGCGTGGCGTGAACTGCTGACGCTGGATTTCATCACTCTGCAACGACCTTCCGCTGTGCGTCTGATGCTGGAAGAACAGTTGGTGCAAAGCGGGCATTCGCTGGAGGTGGCGCTGGAGAGCCATCAACTGGTGACCATTGGCCGGCTGGTGGCTAAGGGCCTGGGCGGCAGCGCGGTACCCGCGCTGTGCCGTACGCAAATGACTGAATTAGGCGCAACCTGTATCGATCTGGACACGCCGGTGATCCAGCGTCGGATCGGCGTTCTGCGTTCGGCACATCATAAGTTATCTACCGCCTCAGAAGTGCTGGTGGATACCCTGAAAAAGGCGTATTGCGCCTGATTTTCCGCCGCGTTCAGCTCACGTTAACCGCCCGCCAGCAGCGAACCTCACATCCTGATTCGCTGGACAGCAAGATCTGTTTATTCTCACAGCCACGGATCGCCAACGGACATCTGTCACGAAAAAAACAGCCCTCAGGCAGCGTTCGGTTCCCCGGTAGTTCGGTTTTCCGTAATACTAAATCCTCCGCCAGCGGTGCTCCCGTTTTAGGGACGGAGTCCAGTAATAATCGCGTGTAGGGATGAGCAGGATGAGTAAGAACCTGCTGCGTTTCTCCCAGTTCAACAATTTGCCCAAGGTACATCACCGCCACGCGATCGCTCATATGGCGAACCACCGACACGTTATGCGATATCAGCACATAGGTCAGATTTCTGCGTGCCTGCAATGACACCAGCAGGTTAAGAATTTGCGCCTGCACGGAGATATCCAGCGCCGAAGTGGGTTCATCCAGTACAATCACGTCCGGCTCTGACGACAACGCCCGAGCAATGGCAATACGCTGACGCTGCCCGCCGGAGAACGCATGCGGCAGACGGTCGAGATATTCAGGGCGGATCCCTACCTGTTGCGCCAAATCTTCGGCAAGAATGCGGCGTTCACGCTCGGAGCTTCGCTTCTGGATCCACACCGGTTCGGTGATAATTCGCCACACCGGTAAGCGCGGATCAAGCGATGAAAGCGGGTCCTGAAAGACCATCTGCATACCATTGTGCTGCTTGCCATCGCGGCGAGAGTAGTTTCCCTGACTGGGTTGCAGCATCCCCATCAGCAGTTGCGCCAGCGTACTTTTTCCGCAGCCGGATTCACCGACAATCCCCAGCGTTTCTCCCTGACGAATCTGTAAATCCAGACCGTTGAGCGCATGCACCCGTTCGGTAACCTTGCCGAGCCAGTTTTTACGCGCGGGAAAGCTGACATGAACATCCTGCAGGGCCAGTAAAAATTCAGACATGTGTTGTCTCCAGTTGCGGATACCAGCAGGCCGATTGTTGATCCGCGCCTCCCTGACTGCTTAATGCAGGCGTCTCGTCACAGCGTGGGCCGGCGGCAAAACAGCGTTCGCGAAAAGCGCATCCGCTCGGTAAGCGGGTTAAATTCGGTACGGTTCCGGGAATGGCTGGCAGCAATGCGCGCGGTTCGCCGTGTTCCGGCGCACATTTCAGCAAGCCGATGGAATAGGGGTGCGTCGGATGCTGAATAACGGTTTGTGTTGGGCCGCTCTCAATCACGCTTCCGGCATACATGACGTATAACCGGTCGCACAATTGTGAAACCACCGCCATATCGTGGCTGATAAATAACACGGCTGTCCCGCTGGCGCGCGCTTTTAGCTTCAATAAACGCAGCACCTGCAGCTGTACCGTGACGTCAAGTGCGGTGGTCGGTTCATCGGCAATGATCAGTTCCGGCTCGCAGGAAAAGGCCAGCGCAATCATCACCCGCTGGCGCATACCGCCGGAAAGCTCAAACGGGAAGCGTTTCATCACTTCCGCCGCGTCCGGAATTTGCATCTCTTCCAGTAAAGCGATGGCTTTCTGGCGAGCATCCGTGCGGCTTAGCGCCTGGTGATGGCGGATAACTTCCACCATCTGCTGGCCGATACATCGCGTGGGATTAAGCGCGGTCATGGGCTCCTGAAAGATCATCGCAACGCGTGCGCCGCGCCATTGACGCATTTGCTTTTCGCTGGCGTTGAGCACATCTTCACCCAGTAGCGAAACGCGTCCCTGGTGAATATGATAGCTGCCCTCCGGCAGCAGCCGCATGGTAAGCATCGCCGTCACGGACTTGCCGGAACCGGATTCACCGACCACGCCGACAATTTCTCCACGGTTGATATGCAGCGAAACATGGTTCAGCGCATGCACGTCAGCTTTATAGCCGGGGAAACTCAGATGCAAATCCTCGATTTCCAGTACGGGTTGTGTCATGACTGTTTTCCTCCGGCTTTCGGATCCAGCAGGTCGCGAATACCATCGCCAAAAAGATTAAAGCCCACGGCGGTAATCAGAATTGCGGCGCCGGGAAAAGCGCAATACCACCACTGATCGAGCACGTAGTTGCGGCCTATCGCCACCATCGCTCCCCATTCCGCGCTGGGCTGCTGTGCGCCCAGACCAATAAACCCGAGCGTGGCGGCCATCAGGATCGCGCTGCCGATATCCAGCGACGCCTGCACAATCAGCGGCGGTAGAGAGTTACGTAAAATGTGCCAGCTAATCAGGTGCCAGCGAGAAGCGCCGTAGGTCCGCGCAGCCTGGACATAGGTAAACTGACGCACCACTAACGTTTGACCGCGGGCGAGGCGCACATAAAAAGGAATACGTACGATGGCAATCGCCAGCATGGCGTTAAACAGGCTGGGTCCCAGCGCAGCGGCCAGCGCCATTGTCAGTACCAGCGAAGGGATGGACAGCATGATGTCCATTATTCGCATGATAATTGCATCGGCGCGTCCCCCCATGACGCCAGACAGACAACCCAGCAGCGAACCCAATCCGCCAGCAATTCCCACCACCACCAGACCAGCGACGACCGACTGCTGGCTTCCGACCAGAACACGGCTGAACAGATCGCGGCCCACTTCATCGGTACCAAACCAATGGGACGCAGACGGTGGCAGCAGGCGCGCACTTAAATTGATGGCATTAGGATCGTAAGGCGTAATCCACGGTGACAGCACCATCAGCAACAGTATCAGTACAATGATGACCCCGCCTATCAGCGTCAGCGGGCTGCTTTTCATCATCCACAACAATTTCGCCCAGTCCGTACGACGACGAGCAGTCTGTGGGGCGGTCGGCGTTTCTTGAGTGAGCATCATTCAGCACCTCCGCGTCCAATACGTGGGTCAATCCACAGGTAGAGTAAATCAACCGCCAGGTTGACCAGCACATAAGCGAAAGAGACCACTACGGCAAATCCCATTACCGCCGGGAAGTCGAGCGCCTGAATCGACGTTACCACCCAGGCGCCCATTCCCGGCCAGGCGAAGACCGTTTCGGTCAGTACCGCACCGTAGAGCAGATCGCCCAATGCCAGGCCGAGCACGGTTATTGATGGAATAAGCGCATTCGGCAACGCGTAACACAACACGATGTACCAGCCCGGTAGCCCGCTGGCGCGCGCGGTACGAATGTAATCTTCACTCAGTTGCTCCAGCATGGCGGAGCGAATCTGGCGGGCAACGATCCCTAAGTGCACAAAAGCCAGCGTCAGTGACGGCAGGATCAGGTGCTGGAGCGCATTGAAAAAGACTTCGCCATTGCCTTCCAGCAGGGCATCAATCAGGTAGAAGCCGGTGACATGAGCCGGTGGATCCAGCCAGTCGTCTAACCGTCCACCGCCGGGCAAAATTTGCAGATGACCGTAAAACAGCACGATAACCCCCAGCCCCAGCCAGAATGCAGGCGTGGAGATGCCGGTAATCGCCATCAGGCGAACGAGGTGATCAAGCCAACGGTTGCGCCAGACTGCAGATAAAATACCTAACGGAATACCGATCACAGCGCCAGCAACAAAGAGCAGAAAGCCAGCTCCAGGGTGGCGGGAAAGAAGATACGCAGTTCATCCAGTACCGGGCGTCCGGTGCGAATAGAGGTGCCTAAGTCGCCCTGAAAGATATCGCTCACATAGCGAAAGAACTGCACATACAGCGGTTGGTTCAGCCCCAGCTGTTGGCGAATATTTTCAACAATTTCATCGCTGGCGCGATCGCCCGCCAGCAACCGCGCGGGGTCGCCTGGGATCAGGTGCGAAATAATAAAGGTGATCACGCAAACACCGATAACCACCAGAATAAGTCCCCAGCATCGCTGGCGTAAAATGCTCCAGAACGTCATTAGCTTCCCCTTGCGGAGCCTGAGTGGCTCCGCATCAACGTGGCTTATTTACTCATGGTGGAGATATTGAAGACCTGTTCCAGCATGGGGTTAAATACAAATCCTTTGACGTCTTTGTTCATCGCCAGTTGATAGTTTTTCTGGAATAAATAGACGTAGGCCGCTTCATCAATCACGATGGTTTGCGCCTGCTGGTAATCATTGGTTCTGGCGACCGGATCGGTGGTGGCTAATGCGCTACGCAGCAGCTTATCGACCTCACTGTTTTCATAGAATGAACGGTTACCCGGCAGACCTTTTTTATCTGACTCAAACCAGTAGTTAATGAACATGTACGGGTCGGCGAAATCCGGACTCCAGTTACCGATAGCAATGTCGTAATCCCCTTTACCCACACGGTCACGCATGGTGGCATTCGCCAGTTTTTCCAGCTTCACCTTAATACCCAGTTTGTTGAGACTGGCCTGGGTAGAGAGGGCAATCGGCTCCCAGTTAGGGTCATTATCTGAATACAAGAAACTCAGGCTCTCGGGTTTGTTCGCGACCTTGTCCCATGCGGCTTTCGCTTTGGCTTCATCAAAACTGTACTGCATAGCCTTGTCATCAAAACCCCACATACCTTCAGGGATCGGACCGCGCATCTGTTTACCATTGCCACTGAGGATCCCATTCACCATGCCTTTATAATCGGTGGCCCATGAGATGGCGCGGCGTAAATCCACCTGATTGAGCGGCGCTTTACTGTTGTTCAGATACAGATAGGTCACGCGCAGCGAGGGATAATCCACTACGTTAACTTTGCCTTCCTGTTTTAAAGCGGCCAACTGGTCGACCGGAAGCGCGTCGGCAATGTCGATATCGCCCCGCGACAATTGCAGGCGACGGGAGGCGCTTTCACCAATGATTTTTACCGAAACCCGCTTAAACGTTGGTTTGGCCCCGGAATAATGCGGGTTTGGCACCAGTACCAGTTGTTGTCCTTTTTGCCAGCTTTTCAGCATGAAAGGACCGGAGCCTGCCGTGTTCTGCGCCAGGAATCCGCGGGCATCGTCTGCGGCATGTTCTTTTAAGATTGCCGGGTTGATAATTGAGGCCCCGTCATTTGCCAGCGTATACAGGAAGGGTGCGAACGGCTGGCTGAGGGTAAATTTCACCGTGTTGTCATCAATGGCCTCAACCTTCAGATCTTTCGGGAATGCTTCAGCGGGTCCCTGGCCAATTTTGAGCAGGCGCTCAAAGGATTGTTTTACTGCATCTGCCGTCACCGGCGTACCGTCGGCGAATTTGGCATCGTTTTTCAGGGTGAACGTCCACTCTTTCTGATCGTCAGAGGCTTTCCAGCCGCTGGCTAAATCACCTTCAACTTCCGTTGAGCCTTTACCGCCTTCGGTTTTGTACTGAACCAGACGCTGATAAGAGGGATAGGTGACCGTCCAGTCGTTGTTATCGATGGTCACGGCGGGGTCGAGCGTCTGCGGGTCGGCGGCTTTACCGATGACCAACATATCTTTAGGCACGACGGCCTGCGCGGCAGGGAGGGCAAATGCCAGCGTAATGGCGATCAGAGCGGGGCGAAAAAACGCATTTAACGCAGGTGTAGTCTTCATAACCAGGCTCCAGAATTAAAAGGGATGTTGTGTTGTTATGGGGGGAACAGGGAAACAGGCTGTCTGGTCGTCAAGCAGCGGATAACGCGCGGCATCAGGTAATTCAAAATGCCACCACTCGCTGTTAATGCCGACAAAACCGCCACCGAACATAATGGCGTTGAGTAACAACCGGTTACGCTGCGCGGCTGGTGGAACAGAAGGGTGCCAGGCATGAGAACGGTCGTGCATCTCATCAAAATCAGCGCCCATATCGAGAACATTGCCACGATCGTCCATCAGCGTAACGTCGATGGCCGTTCCGCGGCTGTGATTGGATCCAATCGCCACATCGACGACGTACTGGGGATCCGGGCACGCATTCCACAGCACCGCCTGCGCCTGCTGGGGGCGATACGCGTCATACACTACAAGCTTCAGGCCCGCCAGTTGCGCGATACTGATGCTTTTAGCCAGCGCGGTTACCGCCTCGCGGTGTAACAGGCAGCGCGCTTCCCGGTAGATAGGCGCGCCGGTAATGTTGTCGGCCGTGGCGTATTTGAGATCGATATGCAGCGACGGGAATATCACCGACAGATCGACCAGTTCTGGGGTTTCTGACATAGCACATTTCCTGTTTATTGTTCGAATTGACCAAACTGTTGTTGTAACTGGCGATTGGTTTGCAGGCGTCCTGCGAGGGAATCACCAAGTTGCTCCACCACCGCAGAGAGTAATAAGTTGAACAGACAGCTCACGGGAGCCAGAGAATCCCAGAAATGTCCGGTGTCAGTTTTTACCTGGAGTAGATCAAGTGCATAATCTCTGGCCCACGGACACCACACATCGGTGATCAGCGCCAGTGGAATATGGCGTTCTGTCGCGACACGGCAATATTGTCGGGAGATAGCGGAGTAGGCACGCATGTCGGTGATCACCACGTATGGCTGGTTAAATCCCGAATTCAGCGACTCGACCCAACTGCCGGAAAGCCCTTCGGAGTAGCTGACTTTAGGCCGCAGGTATTCAAGATGACTAAAAAAGGCGTTGGCAATCCCACGTGTAGACTGGATCCCGAGGATGTAAACCGCTTCCGCATGCGCCAGCTGCTGCGCAATGCGTAAAAATGTTTCGCTTTGCGCGAGTTGATAGACATGGGTAATGGCGTCGATTTCCAGTAACAGCGACTGCTGCGCGCGATCCGGCAGGCTTTGCTGCTGGTGCCAGGAATCCAGCCGCTCGTTCATTCCCCAGGGTTGATAGGGGACAACCGGCAGCTCACGCAGGCTGGCTTTTGCATCCTCCAGATTACGAAAGCCCAGCTTACGCAGATAGCGTCCTACGGTAATGCCGCTGGTTCCTGCCGCTTTAGCGATGCCATCCGCGGTTTCAAAAGGGATCTGTACACCGTGGGCTAACAGCCACCCGGCTACGCGCTTTTCGCTCGGCGTAAGCTGGCTGAAGGTCTGTTCTATGCGGGTAAATAATTCAGGTTTCGCTGTCATTACCTTCTCGCTGTTAGTTGTCTGTCAGAAGACGGCTCACTGTTAGTGAATTAACAATGCAGGACGCGTGCCAGGTCGCTAACAGCGACATGCTGGCTGCTTTTGTTAAAATTCAAACCACATTCATTAACTAATGATCAACATTTGTGCAGCGTAGTTCAGTTTTGGTGCAGCGACAGGAGAGCGGGGTATGAATCTGCTGATTTCGTCGGAACGATCACATTGTCGGCAACATTTCCCCTCAAACATCAGAATCGGTAATAGGAAATATCAATTTCAGCCAAATCAATAATGGCAACCTTTATTCTTATAACGGTAGGGGTATTATTTTTTGCGAACTACATTAACGGTTTGAAGCGCGAGTGTAGATATTATCTATATTATAAATGGAGTACTACAATGAATAAATTCTCCCTTTCTACAGCAGGTATTCTGGTCGCAGCGCTGTTAACCAGTGTTAGCGTCAATGCAGCCACTGATAGCGCGAAAACTGAAGTGACGCCGAAAGGCATGAGCTGCCAGGAATTCATTGATCTGAACCCGCAGACCATGGCTCCGGTGGCTTTCTGGGTGCTTAATGAAGACGAAGATTTCAAAGGTGGTGATTACGTCGACTATAACGAAACCGTCACGACCGCAGTACCTCTGACCGTAGAACTTTGTAAAAAACATCCGCAGAGCGAATTAAGTAAAATAAAAGAAGAAATCAAAAAAGAATTATCGAAATAAAATTAAAGCGTTATTAAAACCCGGCCAAAGTGCTGGGTTTTGCTATTTGTGACGCTGTCACTTATTTATTTTGCAATACTTAAGGAAACTTTATAAAGATAAAAACGCCGGTGCCGATACTGGGTAAAAGTTAGCCTTTTGCAGAAGGAGTTTGTATGGCCTGGTATCCTACTCGTATTTCAACGCGTTTAACCATTGGTGGCATTCTGCTGCTTGCAGTCACTACACTTGTTATTGTTGCAATTATGCTCTGGCGAGGGCAGCCGCGCGTCGTTGAAATCAATTCCGCCCTGATCGAAGAAACGGGGCAAGGTTTAACCCGTCAGTTAAGTACCGTGTTGTCGCGAATTGAAGGTGAGACCGTCGGTTTGTCGCGACTGGCCGAAGTGCTGCCCAACGATGAATCGCTATATCAAAGCGTTGTTCCACATTTGATAGGTGAAGATAAAGAGTCGATCATTACCGGCGGCGGCATTTGGCCAGAACCAGACGCCTTCACCGCAGGCGTAGAAAAACGCAGCTTTTTCTGGGCGCGTAACGCTGAAGGAAAGCTGATGTACTCCAACGACTATAACGTCGAAGGATCAAGCGGATACCACAATGAAAGCTGGTATCAGCATGCCAAGGGACATTCACAAAACAGCTGCTTATGGTCTGATGTTTACCAGGATGCCAGTTCCGGGGTCAACATGGTAACCTGCAGCGTTCCTTATCAACTGGCCGGTAAGTTTGCCGGCGTCGCCACTACCGATATTCGTCTCGATAACGTTGCCACCTTTATGCAACAGCAGGGAAACAGCACCGGTGGTTACGCGTTCGTGGTGGATAAACAGGGACAAATTCTCTACTTCCCGCAGGCAGACCTGACAAAACACAAAACCATTAACGATCTGGCGCAAAGCGCGCAATGGCTTATCCCGGTGGAAAACGGTCTTAAATCTTTACGCCCGGCAGATGGGGTGAAGACGATTACGCTTGCTAACGACAATGTGTTGAATACGCCGACCCGGGTAATGCTATTCCCGATGGCGGATACCGGCTGGGTCGTGGGGCTGGTGACGCCTGAATCACGCATCGTCGGTCTCGCCAAAGTGATGATGCAGGACGTGCTGGAAGTGTTGATCCCAATTATGACGCTATTGCTGGTGGGATCCTGGCTGGTGGTTCGCCGACTGATTTCGCGTCTCGATGATACCCGCCAGGCGCTCGATGATATTGCGCAGGGCGAAGGCGATCTTACCCGTCGTCTGGATGTGCGCGGCAAAGATGAGATTTCGGCTATCGCCGAGGCGTTTAATCTGTTCGTCGATAAAATCTCAGCCATTCTGATCACCGTCAGAAGCAGTAGCGTGGTGGTGGCGAATAATGCCGTCAGCCTGGCAGACAGCAATATGGAACTTTCATCTCGCGTCACGCAGCAGGCCGCTGCGCTGGAAGAGAGTTCGGCGGCGATGGAACAGTTAAATGCGACCGTTCATCAAAATGCCAGTAATACGCAACTGGCGGATGAGCTATCCGATAGCACCGCGCAAACGGCCAACCGCTGTGGCGATGTTATGCAGGGCGTGATCTCAACAATGGATAACGTCAGCGCGTCATCCGGCAGAATGGTGGAAATTGTCGCGGTGATTGACAGCATTGCGTTCCAGACCAATATTCTGGCCCTGAACGCCGCCGTTGAAGCCGCCAGAGCGGGCGATGCGGGTAGAGGATTCGCCGTTGTCGCCTCTGAAGTACATACGCTGGCCCAGCGTAGCGCCACCGCCGCGCAGGAAATTAAAGCATTAATTGATGAATCCGTATCTCATGTTGGTAGCGGAAGTCAGCAAATTCACAATGCAGGCGAACGGCTGGGAGAACTGGTCAATAACGTACGGCAGGTGCGTCAGTTGATGGGGGAAATACGCGTTGCAGGCGAAGAACAGCGTAAAGGCGTTTCCGAAGTCACGCTGGCCGTTACCGAAATGGACAGCACCGTTCAGCAGAATGCCTCGTTAATTGATGATGCCGCAGCACGTACCCAGGCCCTGAAAGAAGAGGCGGAACAACTGGCGTTGCTGGTCTCTTCATTTAGATTACCAGAACCTGCTACCGCCTGAGCGTCGAGTGAGGTCCGGGCGCAATCACTGCACCCGGACAGTCGATTAATGATCAAGGTACAGGTAGTGCATCCAACTGGTCATACGCAAGAGTATTTTCCGTAGCAATGATAATGCTTCAAAATGCTGAGCTGAATAGACCGCAACCTGAGCGGCAACACCGTCTGGGAGTTGCTGTTCAGCCTGATTATTATCAACTTTTTCAATGCATTACTGCCACTTTCTGAAGCCCAATCGCTATATCGTAGCGGTTCTTTTATTATGGACTCTCAGGGTGAAAATGGGATCTGGTTGTTGACCGAAGGTAGAATAGTCATTCGCCGGCGCACTGATGGGCTCATCCTGGCCAGTCAGCAGGCGCCAATGATGCTGGGAATGGCCGAGTTCTTTCTTCCCACTGGGCATAACTTTTATGATATCGAAGCAGTCAGCCCATGCACTACTCACGTAGTGAAGAAAACGGATTTCATGACTATCGTTAATCGCGAGCATCGCGGGCATTTAATCTGCATTTCGGCAGATTAACCACCGCATCCGTCCATGATGTAAATATAGTATGATGGGTCTTATGACGGATTTATGACGTTAAATCCATCAAAACATATGTTATCTGTTTTGTATCAATCTCACTTTAACTCTATAATATTGTGTGTAAACTGGCATTTATCCAAATAAGGGCCAATATTATGGATTTAACACTCAATACGGCTGCTGATATCGTCAAACTACTCTGTGACAGATTGCGTAAAGAACGACTCGCGCGGCAAATGACGCAGGCTGAGGTTGCCGCGCGTTCAGGTGTCGGTGTGAATACCGTTTCGAATCTGGAAACAGGTAAGAACGTAGGATTTGAGAATCTGGTCAAAGTCGCAATGGTGTTAGGTTATGGCGATGCCCTGGAGGGTTTATTCAAACCCAGGATTGACAGTCTGGATGATATTTTGCGTTATGAGAGGAGCGCGGCACGCCAGCGGGTGAAAAGGAAAAATTCTGATGCCTGAACAAGTTGATGTCATTTATGAAGGTTGGGGTGAAAAATGGCTGTGGGGAAAACTGGTGTCTTCCACAGCCCTGACCGGACGCCCGTTGATCGCCTTTGAATACAGTGAAGACGCCATACGTAAGGGACTGGAACTGTCCCGGCTGATGTTACCGCTGAACGGTCCACGTCTACGCAGGGATTTCCCGGCTCATCAATTGGGATTACCTGGACCAGTCTATGATTCGTTACCTGATGGCTGGGGTATGCTGTTGATGGACCGATTATTTAAACGCCGCGGACTAAACGCAGCGCGCATAGGTCCTTTGGAGCGCTTAACCTGGGTCGGCAACAACGCGATGGGCGCCATGACTTTCCAGCCCGTTCAGTCAGATGTCGAGAAGATTTCAAAAGAGGATGTGCCTCTCGAACAACTTGCCGCTGAGGTGCAGGAAGTCCTGAGTGGAGACGGCGGGGAATTCTTGCAAAAATTGCTTCAGATGGGCGGTTCGCCACAAGGGGCAAGGCCAAAAGCGCTACTTTATCGTGACAGTGTCACGTCAAAATTTACTACTGCGCCGCTACCCGGGAGCGAAAGCTGGTTGATTAAATTTCCCGCCAGGCATGAGCATGCTGAAGTATGCGCCATCGAAGCGGTTTATGCTGAATGCTTGCGTCAATGTGGGATTAGCACGCCCGATACGGCATATTTTGATCTGACTGGTGGGCAGGCGGCCTTTGCCACCCGCCGTTTCGACCGTGACCAGTCAGTACGTATTCCAATGCAGAGTCTGGCGGCTCTAACCGGCGCAAATTACCAGTTACCCGGCGCTTTAGATTACCGGGATTTTCTGCGCGCCACGCAGATTTGTACCAATGATGTCAGAGAAAAGGCGAAAGCGTTCGAACGCGTGGTTTTCAACGTGGCATTCAACAATCGTGACGATCATCCGAAGAACTTTGCTTATTTAATGTCAGCCGATGGAAACTGGACTCTGGCTCCGGCTTACGACGTTACCTGGTGTGAAGGACCCGGCGGGTACCACCAAATGGACGTGCTGGGGGAGGCGCTGGATATCGAAAGAAAGCACCTTCAGTTGCTTGGCGTTCAGGAAGCTGAGCTCTCTGCTGACCAGGTGAACGCCATAATCGAAAAGATCTGCCACTCTGCGTCAGTGCTGAGCGCTATCGCCAGAGACAAATATCCCGAGCAGATAACGCAAACCACGCTGGATACGATCCAGAAACAAATTAATGATAATGTCCGCCGGTTACTGTCCCGGTGATGCAGGTTCAGTCGCTACACTGACCTGAAGATAACCATTAACGCCCCCAACGGCTGCGAATATAGGTTACGGCCTCCTGCGTTTGCGGCTGATTAAGATAATCTTCGCGAAACAGGATGGTGCCGTTGATGTGTGGTTCGGACTCGTTCAGATCGAGCTGCTTTTTCAGCTCTGGCACGCCGCCTTTGACTGTCCAGTCAGGCTCTTTTCGTGAAGGTTCGCCGACTTTATACAGCGCCACTCCAATGTAAAGGCGGGTGTTGGTTGATTTCACAACATCTGCCCACCACTTCGCCAGCACATCGTATCGCGCCGCATCACGGGCAAAAGGCCAGTACAACTGTGGGGCGATGTAGTCCAGCAAGCCTAATTGTACCCAGCGACGAGTATCGGCATAAGATTCGTCATACGCTGCTGCGCCACGGGTGTCGGAACCCGCAGGATCGTGAGAACGATTGCGCCATACACCGGCGGGGCTGACGCCAAATTCCACCTCAGGCTTAAGTTTCTTAATGGTCCGCGAAACCTGGGCGATCAATCGTTGCGTGTTATCGCGCCGCCAGTCAGCTTTGGAATCAAATCCCTGACCATATTTTCTGAAGGTCTGGCTGTCGTTAAGCGCTGAACCGGGAGACTCGGTATAGAAGTAGTCATCAAACTGCACGCCGTCGACCGGATAATTTTCCACCACTTCCGCCACGATGCTGGTGATCCAGTCGCGCACTTCGGGAATACCGGGATCCAGTACAAAACGCTCACCCGAGGTGCGGATCCAGTCCCGGTGCAGGACATAAACGCTGGAGGGCGTCTGCGACAGCGTGCTGTTTAATTCGGTGATCGTTGATGGTTTGAGATTAACGGATACGCGGTAAGGGTTAAACCAGGCATGAACTTTCATGCCGCGTTTATGCGCTTCATCGAGCATAAACTGTAGCGGATCGTAACCCGGATCCTGACCAATCGTGCCGGTTAGCGTATCTGACCACGGCAAGATTTTAGATTGCCACAATGCGGTACCATCGGGTTTGACCTGGAAAAAAACGGTGTTGATGCCAAGACGTTTCAGGTTATCCAGCTTATCCGTCAACGCTTTCTGCTGCAGGCTGATACGGATGGCAGGGGAACTGACATTCACTGATGAGATCGGCGGCCAGTCCAGACGGGAAACCGTCGCCAGCCAGATTCCACGCACCGGCTCCTTACTCTGTTGCGGTTTGCTCACCGGAGGTAGTGGGGTGACTTTGGAACCGGGCGGCTGTGAAGAGCAACTGCCAAGTAACAACATACTACCCACAAGTACCGCGAACCATTTCAGGTTAGTTCGCGGTAATCTGGCATGGCAACGGACGAAGATATTCGCCAGTTTTTTCTGATATTTTCCTGAAAAGAAACCGGATGCTGGCATCAGACTTTGCTCTTATTTTTTCTTGTTGCGGCTGTTAGCCCAGGGATCAATAGCAGGTGCAGTGTTGTTGAACGGGGTCACGTCATGCAGCGAATCAAGATAGAGCGCTTCAACTTCAGCACGCGCCCACGGCGTACGGCGCAGAAATTTTAAACTGGATTTAACGCTCGGTTCATTTTTAAAGCAGTTGATATTAATGCGTTGAGCAAGCTCGGCCCAACCAAAACGATCGACCAGCACATTGACCTGCATTTCTAGCGTTACGCCATGTAAAGGGTCTTTTGAAGTATGAGCATTCATATGAAGTCCAGTTCGGTATTTCCAGATTTTGTCAGTCGTGCAACGAGACAGATTACAAGAAAGCGGAACGACCAGCAATGGCCCAAATCGGCACTGATCTTCCAAGGAACATTCGCTGAAACTGTAAAAAGAAGAGGGCGGACAAGGCTGACACTTCAGGCTAATCACGATAGAAGAACTCTTTCTCGTATAGCAATCCGTTACCAATTTAGCTAAAGTAGTGTATAGCAATTTGTTACCAACAGGAGATAACCATGCAAAGCAGCGCCCGTAAACCGACTCGTGATAAGCAAATTAATATCCGGGCTACTGATGAGGAACGTGCGGTAATTGACTACGCCGCAAGTTTGGTCAATAAAAACCGTACTGACTTCATCATTGAGAAGGCCGTGCATGAGGCCCAGAATATCATTTTGGATCAACGAGTATTCGTCCTTGACGATGCCCGTTATCAGTCTTTCATTGAACAGCTTGAAGCGCCGGTTCAGAACGTTGAAGGGCGTCAACGCCTGATGAATGTGAAGCCCGAATGGAAATAAACGTCACGACACCGGTGTTGCTGACCGAAGGGCATGATCTCCAGCTATTTGATTGCGGTAATGACGTGTTAAATGATTGGCT
This sequence comes from Citrobacter sp. Cc139, assembly GCF_030334645.1. Lineage (NCBI taxonomy): Bacteria > Pseudomonadati > Pseudomonadota > Gammaproteobacteria > Enterobacterales > Enterobacteriaceae > Citrobacter > Citrobacter sp. Cc139. The sequence goes on along the minus strand of NZ_JAOWDM010000082.1, from coordinate 257,052 downwards.
ACGTCGACGGGCGATTAAAAATCAGTACCTCAACGCATCTCGCACATTCGTCATTTGTCTTGAATCTACTCAGCGTGTTGTGGGTTACTATTCCATTGCAACCGGGTCCGTGAGTCATGCTGATTTAGGCCGTAGTTTACGTCAGAATATGCCCGACCCGGTTCCGGTCGTTCTGCTGGGACGTCTTGCTGTTGATGTCTGTACTCAGGGGCATAGTTTCGGAAAATGGCTGCTTAATGATGCGGTACTGCGAATTTCCAACTTAGCCGATCAAGTGGGCATCAAAGCCATCATGGTACATGCTATTGATGGCCAAGCTCGGGCATTCTATGAGTATTTCGGCTTCGTTCAGTCTCCGATAGCAGCAAATACGTTGTTCTACAAAATTTAACTCCCCAAACAGTCTCGAATTTTCCCGGCTGAAATGGGGCAGGCTTTCATAACCGACAGCATAAGCTGATGTGGTGACATCGTAAAAAAACGATAAGTTAGTAGTGGTGTCAACCAATGTCCAAATGCCAGCAAACGAAAGATTGATGGGGATTTAACTCTATGACTTTGTGCGCATTACATCATTTAACTAATGTTGTGTGGAAATCTAGTTCATAAACAATATGGTTTGTATCGATTTGATTTAATGTAATATTCTTCATGTAAAGGTGAGTTTACTTTCGGAGAACTTCATGAACTAGCAAAAGGGCTCCTTCTTATAAGCATTTCCTGACAACCTGCCATACAAACCATTGCCCTTCGCAACCTTCGGGCGCGGATGAGTGTTAAGGAAAAATCTTCGGCAAAGAAGTAGGTGGCAACCAGCAGAGAGAAAATGTCGTCAAATCCAGATAAACAGGCGAGATTTCGACTGCGAGTTGCTTCGCCAGATTTGGGACAAGGGTCTGGGTCTGATTTATCTGATGAATAAGTATTAGGCGTGAAAAGGAATAGGGTATAATGGCGTTAGCGCTGGAGGCTTTATGCTCTGGTTTGCGGTTTACTGTTGGCGGTGGCATAAGAAAAAAACCGAGTAAATTTTCAATTAACCCGAGGCAATCCCTATGTCTAGTCAACATTAGCTTAGCTTCTAACTCAGTAAACCACTACACTTTTGAGGAAAGATATTTCAATGGATGATTATGAACTACGGCGAGTATTTTATCAAATAACTGCTACATCTTCTCCACTTGAAGCACTTAACATATATGAACGGCATTTCGATTTGTTGAAGGGCTGGCGAATCATCTACGCCACTAACGATGATCATGGTCCATTTAAACTACAGAACAGAGTAGTAGATAGTTCAACGGGAATCTGCTCCATTTTTAGGGGGCAATCCTTATGGGTTATTGATGCGAACATGGTAGGAACCGAAGGAGTGGTTCCTTATCTTGCAGGAACAGGAACATATTTCGACTCAAACGCGGCCTCATTTATTTATTCATTAGGATATAAAGAGAAATTTGGTCCAGAGCTAAGAAAACAACTGGGACGAATACAGTCTTTAGGGATAGATTACCGAAACATCAATCCTTATTTATATCTTTTTGAAAATAGAAAACATTTTGACAACAAGCCTGAAAATATCGAATATGGCAGAAAAACCTTTGCTGTCATGACTGCGTTATCAAAAATTGAGGGCCCACTGGATGAATCCTGGCGGGAGATGTACAAAAAATATTTCCTTGAGCAATGCGAGGAAAGCATCGCTCCGTTATTTAGAAATTTCCTTTCTTGGCATCAGAATGGGGAGTTTAATTTACTTGATCACCAATTTGCTTTAACTGAATTATTGCTACTAGAAACCAAGATATTGGATATCACTACGAAAGATAAAAATGAACATAAGCTTGAGGTGCTTATACAGTTTATGGATGAAAAATTGCAAGTGATGATGCTACGAGAGATTGCTGTTTGTGTAGACATTCTTTTTAATAGGAACAGTAACCAATTAGCAAAAAAACTTCGAAAAATCAACCATCATCACCCCGACTCTCTTGGTATTATTCATGGTTGCGCCTGGGATTTGTTCATGTTTCGTGTTATGGATTGGTTCAGCAATACAAGCAATGAATTTGGTGTCGACTTCTATATATCAAACCTCGTTTCTTGCGATAAGGATGTTTTGGACGTAGCAGAACTCACCAAACTAAAAGCAATCGCGCTACATAATAACTCACACGAACATGTTATTTTCCAGGATAATAGCCCTGGGGAAATACTTGTCTCTATCATGGGGGAAGACAAACGTGAATTTCTGCTAAATTTATTCAACTACGACTCACGTCAAAAACGCATTGGCTGGACACAGAAAAAAAACAACAAAGAGATCTATGCTGGAAAAAATCAAATTATTCAAGTGCTTTTAATGGAAAAACGGGAGGAATTGGCATCATTAATTCGTCAGTAACCATATGGATAAAATGCGTTCTCCGGCGGATACTGGGTTATGGAGCCAGACATAAAACCCGGCACGGGCAACCTTAAGGACCCAACACATTGTAACGATCGACAAGATTTCACGGTGATCGTTGATAAAGCGATACTTCAGTCGGGCTCCCTTGCAAAGTACCGCGCTGCCTTTTTCAGAATATCCCGCTCTTCCTCAGTGCGTTTAAGCTGTGCTTTCAACCTGAGAATTTCTGATCTGGCATACAGTAAATCCTGTGCCTGCTGTCCACAGTTGTCAGGCTTAACAGCACGGAGCCATTTATATAGGCTGTGCGCCGACACGCCGAGCCATTCAGATACTTCAGCAATAGAATAGCCCCGCTCGGTGATCTGGCGGACAGGCTCTTCCTTAAATTCAGGGGTAAAACATGGTGTGCCCATACGCTCCTCCTTGTATCTTGAAAGTGGATTACTATGCTCTGGCTTAGATTTGCAAAGCCCGTGTAGTCCGATTCTTCCTGGGGTTGTTCAAGCCCGCAGCATAGCGACTGACGCACAGGCTGAGTCGTTCATCTGAAGCCCGAACAGTTGTCTGAACTTCAAATCGTATTTGCAAGGAGGGGTATAGATGAGCGTGTCAAATCAACGTTGTGCAGGCATTGATGTTTCGAAAAGCACTCTGGATATTGCAATCAGCAATATTGCCCAGTCATTCACTGTGCCAAATGAAGATGGCGGTTTTATTCAGATACTCAAAGAGTTAAAGCGAAATGAAACTCAACTGATCCTAATGGAAGCCTCCGGGGGACTTGAGTCTGGTGTAGCTGGCTATCTTCAGTCTGAAGGTTTTAATGTGGTTGTTATCAATCCTCGACAGGCGCGAGATTTTGCCCGCGCAATGGGCTATCTGGATAAGACCGACCAAATTTGACCACCCTGTTAACCTGTCCAGAATGACGGGCTTTTTATATTGAACATGGAATTAAAGCTGGTGAGCACAATTCATTGTATTTATTCGTGGGTGCCGCATGGCGGCTTTTTCCATTTCAGGTTCACGGGCATCGCCTGCTACATGATTTGTTTATAAATCCAGCCCGTGAAGCCTGCCCCTGTCATTACATACAGCACCCGCTAGCTATGCGAGGTGAGGCTATGAAAATGAATGACAAAAAACCTGAATTCTGGGCTGTGGTTTTAACCGGGCTCAAAAATGCGTGGCCCCAGATTCTGGGGGCATTAATAGCCGGATTCATTGCCTATGGTCGCCTGATTCACAGCCATCCTGATGGCCTGTCGGTTTTCAGCGCTGTCGATCAGCGCCTGCAGATACAGAGTGGTCTGTCGTGGTGCTTGTTCTACGATGACCGGATATACACATTTCGTTGTATGCCGTTACTCTCCGGCAGGTATTTGATTTAACAAAATGACATCATTAACTTAACCTTGCTGTATATAATGACATTGTTAAATTCTTCATTAATTTTAATAAGTTAATGGATGAAGGGTCTATTTCTGTCATGCATAAAGAATAACAGCGGGAAAAGCAACTTCAGACTAATCATATAGTTATAAGTTTTGCGCAAAATGAGTATCATCAATTGCTATGCAACTTGTAGAATACTCATAGTTTTTTTATTTTGATTACATTATATCATCATAATTATTATTTTTATGACACACTTCAATTTGTTAAGGAATTACTAAATTGCAGTTACTTCCAGGCTCATTAACACCAAGAGAATTTGAATTGTTTATAGCACTTTCTTCAATCCGAAGTAAAAATGCTATCTGTGCTTTAAAGGATTATTATGTAAATGGTCACAGTCGAAATACAGTATGCATCAATAATAATGTTTCCCAGGGGTATTTGTCTTTGAAAATTAAAGAGTGCGCAATATTAAATGGAAAGATAAATGCTTTATTCAATGTTTATCATAAAAAACATGATATAAAAATATCATCCGACGTGCTATAATGAACATATGTCGTAAGACTTACCAACATTTAATTATCAAACAAGGTTCCATGTTATGTCTAATGCTATTAGCAGGTATATTTTATATTGGATTGAAGATAATTTGTATAGTGGAGCAACTGTGACAGATTTAGTGAAGAACTCTGGTTACAGTCGCAGAACACTTGAAAATGTATTTCGCAGAGACTATGGTGAATCACCGGGAGATTATTTGTTTAGGAGGAGAATATCTCGTGCGGCAGCAACATTAAAATTAACCCGATTAACCATAACTGAGATTGCCATGCTGTTTCATTACAGTGGTGCGGCTAATTTTACAAGAGCATTCCGAAGATATTTTGGTTGTACTCCAGATTTTTTTCGCCGTGACAGTATGTGGAACAAGAGTAAACTACAATTACCTATACTCTATCAATCTGCTGACTTTATTGGTGAAAAAACAGAATTTCCTGCTGCAGTATTTATTTCAGGAGAACGTTTTATGTATCAGGCAATTTATACGGATATAAATGATTGTAGTTTTGCTGAGAATATAAAAAAACGCGCTAACTCTCTGTTAAATGAACTCGCTGGAGAAGTGTGGGTTGCAACTCACATACAAATTCCTAATAATATTTCAATTTGCCGCAAAGGACTAGTGAATGTTGATGCAGTTGTCGGAGTGAGGGACTGTAGTGATACGAATGCAACAATTATTATGCCAGCGGCAATATATGAAAAATTTTATTTTTCGGGACTGTGGGAAGAGTATGTTGTATTTTCACGATTAATTTACAGTCGCAACTTTATTGGAGAAAACTTTCGTTGCTTTGAAGTTCCTTGTTTTATTAAAATCCATTCATTAAATATAGAAAAAAAACATATATCTTGTAGCCTATATATCTTGGTTGAATGAATTTATCATATCAATCAATTGATAAAATCAGTGTCGTCATGATACAGGCAAAACATCCATATTTGATTAAGAATGGTTAATTATGATTTTAAGTTGTTTAAAGGTGTTATTTACACCTAATATCTTAGATGTTCTAACCTGATGATACTGAAGCGCTGTTTCAGTATCAGACTGGTCTCAATTACGATAAGATATAGCCTAAGAGTGTGATCTGGTACTTTTTAGCAGTTGGGGTTAAAAATACGATTACGATCTTTGGGTAGACAACTCAGAACTGACGATTGGGACCTAAATACTTAAGGGCCAGTCTATTTCTTGTCCTTGCACAAATACCAAAAGCGTGTTTAATATTTGAATATACAAATTAATAGGTAGCATCAACAAATAGTGAGGGTTTATGAGGGGACTATTTATATAGACATTTTTTATCGTTCGCTTTTAATGTAAATACAGAGAAAATTATCAATAGAAATAATAATGCAATTAATCATTACGAAAAAATAGATGATCTTCGGTATTTTCTGATAGTAAATCAGAAAGTAGTAATATGAGTTATTTATATTTTGGGCTCAGTGGTAAAACTCCAATAATTGATGAGGTAACAGGTTATGGGCAGTGGGATATAAAATTCTGGCAAATCAGACAGCAGGCATAGGTGATGATGCGTGGACACGCCTGGCTTATGCCGGGCTAACACACCGCTACTAGGGATCTGTTGATTACGGCAGAAATTATGGATTTATATATGGTGTTGAGCAATATACAGATAGGCTACCTGAATTTTGTTGTAATTATTACACTCAATCAGATATTTTTATAACAGGACTTACCCATGGGTTATTGACTTATCGTAATAAAAATTTATTCGGTTTAGTTGAAGGCCTGAACAGCGGCCTGTAATATCAAGGATAAAATAATAATTCATCTGACTGTGGGAGCTGCTATTGCAGACGCTGGCCAGACAAAATGGTAAAGGTTATGGAGATTCTCTCTATGATCCTGAACTGGGTATTAGCATCGCCTCATCTCTGGCTATCTCAGACAAAACAAAAAGAAGAGCATAAACATAACATACAGTTCAGTAGTGGCGATAACGCCAGTGCGTGGGTGACCGTTTACTTTTTTGTATAAGCGTTTTGTTCTGTTGAGCTTTCCAGACTAAGTCTTTTGATTTCTGAGTGGGACCGCTGGTCGGTTGGTAATGAGCCAACTTCCGGCTATTGGCGATGAACGATACGCCCACGCAGCTTTGTATAGTAACCTTCTTCGCTATTGCCTGTTTTCGTTATCCGGAGAGAGCGGATCTTTTTACCGCTGGAATGTTTCCCAGATATTAATCCGATATAGGCCATGATTTGTCTCGGATTCGGGACGTGAGAGAAATCACTCAGCTCTGACACCAATGAGATAGCAATCATTTTGCCCATACCTTCAGAGCCTGTAACTGGCAGACCAGATTGTGTAATTACCATTCAGGTAACAGCCGGTCTATTTCCTGAGCCAGCTGTGTTATTCAGTTTCTATCTATACGAGACTCTGGCCCTAGTGCTGAAATGCAATCTGCTGAGATGGCAGAGGTAAAGTCGTATTGGCTAACCATATCCGGTGTTTGTAGCTCCACGGTTTGTGTTATATCGTCGGTCATTGCGCAGTAATATGCTCTGGATTCGTTGTCGGGCGATTCGACTATCTTGCTTTGAAGTTGCTCTGGCCCTAACCAGATCTCGCATGGATTAGTGTGTCAGATCAGGGATCCAGACCGGAGTTAATTCACCAGCGCGGAATAATCTTGCCAGACCAACGGTATCACGGTGATCGTTCTTTATGCGGTCTGTGGGGGATTTTTGGATCCGTGATAGTGCTACAGCGATACATTCAATGTTCATAGCTGTTAGCTGGTGATAAATGTTGTATCCGCAGGGACCCGTTTCATAGCAAGCTATAACAGATGAGTATTGCTTTTTTATCTCTAAAAATAAGTGAGTTATACTTTGCAGTTGATTTGGATTGTTACCATAAAAACGGACTTCTCCACCGCGTTCATAGCTGGCAATCGCTACTAACAGCGATTCTTTATGCACGTCCAGACCAACAAAAATCGAGAGAAATTTTGTAACATGATGACCTTCAATAATGCACCGATGCTCAAGTGATTATATAAAGGTCATACCAACTTCCTGTTCTTTGGCTCTGACCACGGTGGTGAGCGCGGAGCGTTGCTGTACAGCCTGAAAGATATATGTAAACTAAACGGTGTGAATTCAGGGAGATACCTCCGTTACGTACTCAACATCATAGCTGACTGGCCTGACAATCAGGTCAGCGAACTGTCACCCTGGCAAGTAACTCTGCCAAATGAATAACACATCCCAGTCAATACGGTTCTCGCTGTACGCCAACAAACGATGTCTTTGTTGCTACCAACGTAACAGCCGGGGATTCATTTCATAATGCCTGCACCCGCAATTTGTCCTGTTTATCCGGAAACCTGGTATTTTTCTTAAGTTTTCTAATCGTATTTACGGTTAGACAATATCTGAAAACACGATAAATTCATAAACGGTATAAACAATGAGAATCATTACACATTGATTAAAATGAATATTTTTTTACTTTTTTTTGATTTTTTTATTTTTTAATAACTTCAGCATAATTCTGTAACGTACTGTTCTTTAGTGTGTTTACATGTTTTACGTAAATTCCTTATAATAAGTAATGTTTTTTTATAACATAGTGAATATAATGAGTTTTATTTTATACACCTGAAAAGAAGTTCCCTGCGTAACTATTTCTCACAAAAGACATATTTTTCTTATGGTTTTATTTATCGATTAGTTTTCAAGATCTTATCGATCGATTTTATTGATTTAACCATCCTTCCCGTTTGATTAAGATTAATCGCAAGCACAGACATGACAGGATTTATGTTTGACAGGTAACAACGGGAGGATTCCGGAAATGAACTCAGAGACAGTAAAAATAATTCCGCGTCATATCGTTGTTTTTTCCCTTGAATGGGCTAAAGCTGCGGCATTACAGTCGATGTGTAATAGTTCCGATGAAGGTGATGTTATTAATGTTCAGCTTATTGATAATCTTCATTCAATGAATGAATGGCTTAATAGGTCAGAAAAAAATGTACCTGATATGATGGTGCTGGATATTAACGCCCGGGATTATGTCGCACTGTTATGCTCTGTCAGAAGAAAATATCCAACACTGCCGGTTGTTATTGCGCAGTCACGGATTTTATTTTCTGACCAGGTGGTTGCCGGCTGGTTCGGGAATATCTGGTTGCGGGAGTATGACAGCCTGATCGCAGGCTATCCGGATGTACCGTTGAGTGCCTGTGTAACAGACCCGCGTTTTTCCGGAGCCAACACTTCAGCAATCTGTGCAGGGGCATGTAAAGGTCAGGTCAGCGACACTCAGGTCATTGACTTAGCCCGTCAGTGGTTGTGTGAACGGCTGGCTGACAGTCTGGGGTCTGAGCGCTGCGCCCGCGTGGTTACCGAGTGGTTAGCGCATGGCATTACGCCGCGGGAAGCGGGTGACAGGATAAACCGAAGCAGTAAGCTGATGTATTATTACCGGTCGCTCGTCATACATTCACTAAAAATTTCGGGACATCCGGGAATATTTATTCCTTCGTTAAAGCTAAAAAACGGGCCAATATCTGGCCGGCGAGAAGGGGAGTGTCGGATGCGCATTGCCTGCCGGAATATCAGCTGAAATAACATGTAGTAGTTACAGGAAGGGTAATTAATTCGGATGGCGATACAGAATGAATGGTGTCGAAAAAAGCATACTATTCCTGGCACACTGGTCCCTGGGATGGTGGATATACGTCACCTGAGATTACTGATAACCCTGTGTAATATCAGTAATCCAGGGATGATAATGGCAGCAGAGGATGTGCTTGTCAGGGGGATGTCCCGCCGGGAAGCCTGTGAGCGCAATGCGGTTTCCCAGAGTCATTTGTCGGTCAAGTTACGTCGCCTGCAGGATTTTAACCAGATGGTGGTGAGAATTTACCCCTTTATCCGGGAAGAAATAGAACACGATATTTAATATATCGATATATATGCTGGCGGAGCGCCTATAACCATGATGTTATATTCACCCCGGATACAGATATCATTTTTTGTTTGCTGTTTTTTAGGTGATTACATTTTGTTATTTATTGCCAGTTTTAAATAAGGCATTTTCCCGGACGAATCACGTCTGTTACTTAGGATTTTAAAACCTCGCATTCCGATAAGTGCGGTAGCTATGGGGCTGTTTAACTGAAATTATATTTATCTCAATATTTTATTTTGTGCAGTAATGTGTAGCGTACGTTTATTTACCTGACTTAATTATTGTTCAGTACAGGAGAGCAGGGAGGGATATAAATCCAGAATTATCCTTCCTTATACAGAAGAGCACATCTGCGGACATTGCCGGATCTCAGGGAAATGCCCGGCAGATGGTCTTTTATCGCCACAGGAATTGGGTGCCGAACATCAGGATGATGATAGTGGTCTGGCGGTAATACCATCATCGGAATATCAAAAGTGAATATCAATAACTGTTGCCCTGTGCGGTTTCAGTACCGAAGGGACAAATAAGGAATGAATGTATGAAAAAGAATTTACTGGCTGTTTCTGCTCTGGCTCTGGCTGTTGTCTCCGGCTCTGCAATTGCAGGCGTAAACAGCGGTGATATTCAGTTTATCGGTGCAGTTACCAGCAAAACCTGTGACATCGTGACAGATGTCAATGGCGCCACCAAAGATGTGATTCAGCTGGGAACTGTTACCATCAACACCGCCGGGACCGATGTGCCTTTCGCCCTCAAACTGCAGGATCCGACCGGATGTGATTTAACTGGCCTGACCAACGCTGACTTTACTTTCGCCAGCCAGAATATGGGAGCCACCGGTATCGTTAATGGTACCGGCACAGCGACCGGCACTTATGCCACTGTGACACCTGTCAATGCGACCAACACCACTCCTGTGGCATCCGGCCACCAGACGGTCAGCGTACCAGCTACTGAAATGACAACTAATGGTGCCAAGTTCAACGCCAAACTGCAGGGCGGCGCTGTTCCGGGTACCTATGCTTCTCAGGTTTCTTTCGCGGTGGCCTACAACTAATCCCCGTCGTTAACAACGACCCCGGACCCCGCCATCCGGCGGGGTCTTTCTCCGGCACCGGGAATGGTTTTCCTTTTACCCTCCCGTGTCCGCGAGTGTCGTTTTTTGATACCCCTGGATTACAGATTCAGAAGGCAGGTCTGTGTGAACACAACTATATGTAACAATATCAGGCGACCTGCGCTGTCATTTCTGGCGCTGAGCATCTGTTCGTCCCTTGCAAATGCCACGGAGCTGAATACGGCGTTTCTGCAGGGCACCACGGATGTTCCCTCTGTGCTGAAAGACGGCGTTAAGTACCCGGCCGGTCAGTATTATGTGGATGTGATGCTCAACGGTGTCCGGACCGGGCGCATGTCCCTGACCATCACCCCGGAAGACGAGAAAGCCGGCCAGCTTTGTCTGAGTCCTGAGTGGCTGCACAATGCCGGAATATATTTTCAGGAAGACGCTTATGCCGGGACTTTGGACCACGTCCGGGGATGTTATGCCCCCGGCCGCAAAGAGAGTACGCACCTGAATCTGGATATGGGAGCCCAGACCCTGGATTTTGTCATTCCCCAGGCCTGGCTGCCGGAGAAGAGCGATGCCTCCCGCTGGGATTATGGCATCAACGGTCTGCGCCTGCGCTACAACGGTAACTTCAACCAGAATATTCAGACACACGGCTCCCGGGGCTACAATGATGACTCCCTGAACGCCTATGGCAGTTTTAATGCCAGCCTGAACGTCGGCCGCTGGATTTTATCCAGTGACATGAACGCCACCCGCAGTGCCTGGGGCAGTGAATTTAACACCAATAACCTGACGCTCTCCACAGCCATCAGCCAGGTGAAGGGGGACCTGTTGCTCGGACGTTCCCAGACCCGGACTGAACTGTTCACCGACTTCGGGTTTTACGGCGCAGCCCTGCGTTCAAACAACAACATGCGCGCCTGGCGTACCCGTAACTATGCCCCGGTGATAACCGGGGTGGCATCCGGGACCTCCCGTATTACGGTATCCCAGGGCGGTTACACCATCTATTCCCGTGTGGTTCCGCCCGGGCCGTGGAAGCTTGACGATATCTCTTCCACCAGTAACGGGACCCTGGTGGTGACGGTGGAGGATGAAAACGGGCGTAAAACCGTCACGGAATATCCGGTGGCCACCCTGCCGTCCCTGCTACGACCGGGAGACTACAACTATAACTTTGCGGTCGGTGAGAGAAACGACACCAACAAACTGGGTGATGCGTTTTCTTCCGGCAACGGTGCCTTTGCCCTGGCAAGCTTTGACTGGGGCCTGCCGACCACCACGCTTAACATGGCGACCATCCTGCATGAGCGTTACCAGGCCGCAGGTCTGGGAGTCACCCAGCCACTGGGCGAATGGGGTGCCCTGGCGCTCAGCGTCAATGGCTCCCGCGCAGAATATGATGACGGCTCACAGCGCCAGGGCCTGAGTGCCACGGTGAAATATGCCAAGAGTTTCACCAGCAACACCGATATCCAGCTCCTGACGTACCGCTACCAGAGTCCGGGTTATACCGAGTTTGCAAACTGGGACCCGAAACAGCAGTACCGGCGAAAAATCCACGACGCAGACGGTACGGGAGACCCGAACCAGTACATCTGGTTTGACGGCCGGGAGAAGGCCCGTTATGAGGCCCGCCTGTCCCATCGACTGGATAATGCCTACCTGGGTGCCTCATTCTGGCAGCAGAGCTACTGGAACCGCGACAGGGATGCCTTTGGCAGCAGCCTGTCAGTCAGTACGTCCGTTCTGGACGGGGTGTCCCTTTACCTCAGCGGTAACTGGTCACGTAACGCCTGGTCCACACAGGATGATTACTCCGCGTCTCTGGGGGTGAGCATTCCGTTCACGCTGGGGGGCATCCGCCATTACAGCAGCAACACGGTGGGGTACAGCCGCTACAACGGCACCTCATTTAACAACAGCACCTCTGCCACGGTGAATGACCGCCTGAACTACAGCGTCAATGCCGGGACAGATGAGAAAAGCAACCACACTGCCGGGGCGTCTGTCAGCTATGCCTTTGACCGGGTGCAGAGCAACATGGCGGTCTCGCAGAGCCGGTATGCCACCACGCTGTCCGGTAGCCTGTCCGGCTCGGCGATTGCCACAGCAGAAACCGGGCTGCTGCTGACGAAGGAGTCCTCTGACACGGTGGCGGTGCTGAAGATTAAGGACACACCGGGGGTGACCTTTAACGGCTCCCTGCCGACCAACAGCGGCGGCAGTACGGTGATGTACCTGACCGGGTACAACGCGACCACCATCAGCATTAATCCGGAGAACGTGCCGGACGGGGCGGAACTGCTGAACACCTCTTACGAGGTGGTACCGACAGAGAAGGCCATTATCTACCGCGAATTTGGTTACCAGAATGTCCTGCGTTATATCCTGCGGGTTCGGGACGGGCAGGGCAATGTGCTGACCGGTGGCAGTGCCGCCACAGAGCAGGGGCTGGACGCGGGCTTTATCACCCGTAACGGGGTGCTGTTAATGAACCTGCTGGCCGCACCAGAGAAAATTACCGTCAGACGGAGTAACGGCACAGAGTGCAGTTTCAACGCGTCAGGCCTGAAGGCCGGCGAACATTCAGTTCAGGAGATACGTTGTGAGTAAAGTGAATCAGTACAAAACTGTCGTGAAAACCACTCTGGCCTTATTGCTGGCGGGGGCCGTGGTGACCCCGGCGATGGCAGCCTTCACCCTGAACGGGACCCGGTTTATTTATGAGGAGGGGAAGAAAAATATTTCCCTCGAAGTGACCAATAACGCGAAGGACACTTACGGGGGGCAGGTGTGGACAGACAACGTCTCACAAAACAAAGCGGATGTGTTTATGGTGCCTTCACCGCCGTTTTTTAAAGTGGATGCGGGGAAAAAACAGGTTCTGCGCCTGATGAACGTCAACCCGGACCTGCCGGCAGACCGGGAATCGCTGTTCCGCATCAACGTCCAGGAAATCCCGCCAAAGCCGAAAAACACGGAGGGCAGTGTGATAGCGATTGCGATGAACACCCAGGTGAAACTGATTTACCGGCCGAAAGCGCTGGCTGACGGACGAAAGGATGCAGAGAAACAGCTGACGGCGGTACAAAAAGCGGGACGGGTGTGGCTGAAGAACCCGACGCCGTATTACTTTGCGGTGACGGCGCTGAAGGTGAACGGGAAAACGGTGACCATCCCGCAGGCGAAACAGGCGGGGCTGGCGACGCTGGCGCCGTTCAGCGAGGTGGATACGGGGCTCAGCAGCACAGGCAGGCTGACAGCCGGGGCGATTAATGACTGGGGCGGGGTGCAGGACTATGACGTTAAATAACCAGGTACTGCTGACGCTGGGAGCCTCTCTCGTGTTGTTGCTGGCGGGAACCCATGGGGTCCGTGCGGCGCCGACGACTTCAACTACGACTGTAGCCTTGCATGTCAAATTTACGGCCCCGCCATGTAGTATCATCCCCCCCCCGGAGGTGTTTCTGGGGGCGATGCTGCCCGGCGAACACAGTTACCCGGCGTTTAATATTGACATTTCCTGCCCGCCTGGCACGCCAGTGAACACCGCGCTGTACGCAGAGCCGGTGGGGAATAGCCTGACAGCAGGCAGAACAGACCGGGTGGATATGAGTGGCCCGGCGGGCAGCAGCGGCACCCCGGCACAACTGTGGCTGGCGGAGGCGGGGAGTGCGGTGGCCTTGGACGGGGCAGGAAGCACGGATACAACAAAGCAGTTCTGCGCCGGAAACACGGACCGGCAGTGTGTGCTGACGCCGTCCACATTTGTGAGTGTTGACACCCCCCGGGGCGAGACCCGGGCCACACTGCGCTTTAGTATCGCTTATCCCTGATAACATCGGGAGAACAAAGGATGCTATGCAGTTTGGTATGAAAACTATAATAACGTCTGATTCTCCCGGATATATCCCCTCTGGAATGGAAACCATTAAATGCAATACTTATTTTATAATCATTCAGGAGATAAAACAGAAATATAATTATTATTTGTATAATGAATAATTTTGTGATTTTTATTATGCGCGTTAATAATTAAACTTATAAGGACGATATATGAAGAAGAACATTTTTTTTGTATCCATAGCTTTTCTGACTTTAATACGGGGTGCACATGCGGGGGATTGCAATATTACAGTAACTGCATCATCTAACCCGGCTGTAGCAGCATCCGCGACAACTTTTGGACCCACTAGTAATATCTACTTCTCTGCTGCGGGAGATATGCGTTTATACTGGGAGCAAGTTTCCGGGAGCTTAAGTGTAACATCATCACTAGCAAACATTTCCGGATTAAAAGATACCTTGCAACAAATGATGACTGGTAATAATAGTATTTTCTCCGGTGCAAGCTTACTAAATAAAGTGAATGCAAGCATGGGGGATTATGCATTGGATATTGGGCTTGTTACTCCTACTAATGCAACGAACAGTGGTGGTGATCTACTTTTTGCAGGGAGGAGAGCCAACAACGTTGTTAAATTTGCTGGCGGTCCCCAACAGAGCATTGTGGTGAGATATGGATTGCTATCACCAACTCCTCCCGTCGGGAAGTATAAAAATGTCCCCCCTGTTTTTTGTGATGGTTTGAGTATTGGGGATAGTACAAAAATTTCTTATACACTTGCTTTATCAGGGAACAGCTATATTGCTGATGATGCAAATCCTTCAGTCAGAGTGGGGCAGGCACAACTTAGCTATAATGCTAATCGGTCGTTTTCTTACACACGACCGGTAGAATTAACCCTTACATCTTTGCAAAATCAGATTGATTTTCAGGATGTAATGACGGGTAAGGAAGGTATTAAACCACTGGAGTTTACTGTATTAAGTAACATTCCATCTCAGATAGAGTTGACTTATACGTTTCAAAATACACCTGTGGGGGTGCAGGCAAAAGTGCTCAACACTCTAAATGCTGAAGTAATAAAGGAATATATCAATTCTGTAGCGGATTCCTCACAAACAATTACTCGCATGGTATCTGTCAGAACGGATAGTCTTACTGGCGATTATAACTGGAATTTGAATATACAGGCTCAGATACCATAAAATTTATATTAAGAGGGTGTACTATGAGGAGGGGGTATGTTACTGGGGTTCTGATCGTCTCTCTTGTGCTTGGCATCTTTATGTGCATAAAGATAAACCATGATTTTAATAATGATTTTATATATTTTTATGCAAGCGATGACGGTCCCTGAAAGAATTAATCACATAAGGTCACAGACAAAACTTGTCTGTTCGAAAACTTGAGAATGGTAACTAATTACTGAGGTTGAAGCGGCGTCGACAGCGGGAAGAACCTCTACAGCTATCGCTAGGGTAACAAAAATTGCAGTAGACTATTGCAATGTGCAAAATAAAACAATGCTGGAAGAGAAAAAGTGACTGGTTCACATTTGCTAATTAATGGCGTTGCTCGTCTGGTATTCCGCTGTATCTGATATATGCAGATTACAATTAGGCAGGCCAGTGAATATTTCTTACTTAATTCTGCTAAAATTTCGATCAGGAAGACTGATGAAACCAATATTCGTTCCAATGTATATGTCAATGTAAATGATTACAAAAGTGATTTTATCTTTACACTTGACCCAACAGAGGCCACGCTGGGGTATTCTGAGACTTTTTTAACTATTGATAAATCCGTAAATTAATTACGGAGTCACTTTACAATATTGAAACTTATTAAAGAATTGATGGTATGAATTCACGGCACATGGATAATTTAACTGATGATGAAAGTAATTTAAATATTTACATCTCCAATTTTTCAATTGCAAGGAATTATTATGCTATCACCTGAGCTTTATGCTGTTGTACTGGCACACATTCGTGTCAGTGCACTCAGTAAGGCTTTCCATGTTCAATACACAGCTCAAAAATGTTTTCGCCTGCGCGAGCGGATGCTGATATCTGCCTCTGGATGCCGGGAGGAGGTTCAGGCAATGTCTTTCACTCTGAACCGCCAGTACCGGATGATAAAATCCTTATCAGGCAACGGAAGGGAAGAGGATACAGGTAAGGATCAGAAACAATTGCTGGCATTGACCAGGGAGCAATATGAACAAACCGGATATATCCAGCTTCAGCTGACCAGCGTGGCGTCAGAAATGGCTCTGTCAGCCGATAAACTCCTGTTCACCCTGCTTAAAGCACAGCACTATCAATGGCGTGACCGTTTGTATATTGCCGTGCTCACAGAACAGATGAATGAACTTATTGAAGATGAAAAATCCTGCCTGCTGGGAAGGTGGATCCACGGTGAAGGGATGCGACGATTTCGGGCATTGCCTGGTTTCCGGGAACTTGATGCCAGGCACCGTTATATGCACGAAGTGAGCATGACGCTCTTTGACCGGGAATTGAACCGTTTCCGTGCTAATGATCTTAGAAAAACTTTACTGAAAACAGAAGAGGCCAGTCAGCAACTTCTGGCGGCACTGGATTGTCTGGATGAACGGGTAGGGCTGCTTTACCCGGGCAGTGAAAATACGTAACAGGAATATCACCTTTCTCCGTACGACAGCTTAACTTCTTTTTCGACCTTCACTGGGGAGTAAAATGAGTCATTACCTTTATCTGAGCGACGATATTCTTAATGCAGCATACCTGCCGGACAGTCTGGTACAACCAGGGGAATACCACCTGGCAGCCAGTTTTCCGACTGGCATGAAGGCTGAACCTCTTATGAATTTGCACTCCGGCAGAATCACTGGATATGAATTTCTGAGTGTTCTGCCTGCCGGCATGGATAACGAGACTTTTTTCCGGCATCTGTCGGCCACAGCTATCACCGAGTTATTCCTCCTGCAGCTGATATTGAGCAATGGCCTGAAAACAGGTGTTCGGTTTTTAAACCTGCCCATCAGAGTGCTGACCAATACTTCGTTATGTAAGGTCCTGGTTGCCCGTTGCCTGCAGAATGTGGTGGTGGAAATTCAGGACCCGGAACAGTTGATGACTCTCGACAGGCAAAAATTATTTACTCTACGGCATAACCTTTATGGATTCCGTCAGGCTGGCGCGGGTATTTATGCTGACGACGTTACTCCTGAGCTGATGCGGGCACTACCTGGCATGTTACTTCCGCTTTCCGGGATAAAAGTGTCGCGACAGTTGTTTCAGAATGGTTGTCTGCATCACGGCATACCTGACAACCTGACGGAGTGGAAAGAAAAAGACGGGATGAATATGGTTGCAGAGGGAATTGAAACGAAAGAGCAGTGTTTACTGGCAGCGCTTGCCGGATTCACGCATGGTCAGGGGTGGCTGTGGCCGGTGTCAGAATGGCGGTACTGTGAGACAGTGAAACCGGGGAATGCTTCGGCACAGAGGATTTTTATGCCGAAAATGATGTAGTAGAAATATCGAGGATCAATTTCCTGAGTTTCAAGGTAATGATTGAGGGGTAGGTAAGTGTATGCTTAATCGTATTCTGTAGGCGGTTATGAACTAAATGAACAGCGGACTAAATTTAACATAATATACATTATGCGCACCAGTGATGTAACTGCAATATTCTGATGTCACTTTTAACCCATTTAGTGATGTCACTTTTTCTGGCATAAAGGATCCAATCCTCAGGCCATGGAGACATCAGGATGCTTGTGACCATGTCAGATAAAGAACTCAGACGGATCAACGTCATTCAGTCAGTTGTCGAAAAGCGTATGCACCGTCGTGATGCTGCGCACCAACTTGCTCTGACCGAACGTCAGACGCAGCGTCTGATTTACCGCTTTCGTGAATCAGGTGCCGCTGGCCTTTCAAACCTTCGACGTGGACGCCCTGGTAATCACAGACTCCCTGAGTCACTGAAGCTGCGTGTACTTTTTTTACTTCACGATCACTACAGCGACTTTGGACCAACGCTTGCCGCAGAAAAACTGCGCGAACGCCATAACATCACGGTGTCTGTTGAAACGCTCAGAAAATGGATGACGGCAGATGGACTCTGGGTTCCATACTCACGTCGCAGGCCCCGTGTTCATCAACCCAGATACCGGCGTGACTGCCTCGGAGAACTTGTTCAAATTGATGGTTCTCCGCATGACTGGTTTGAAGGTCGCGCACCCAAATGCTGCCTGCTCGTCTTCATTGATGATGCGACTGGCCGCCTGATGCACCTCCGCTTCGGCGAGACTGAATCAGCCTTTGATTACATGATGGCTACCCGCGAGTATCTTGAACAACATGGCAAACCATTATCTGAATTTTACCTGATGCTACTCACAACCAAGAGCATTGTCCTTATCACAGGCCAGTTTTGCCGACAAATCACTAAGGCGATCAATGCCAACGGACTTACAATCGTAAACAGATTCCTTCTTGCTATTTAGGTTCGTAACACTAACCCCACGGCTTTCACTCTCATCCTCATAATTACTAAATATTGTGTATTTATACCCTGTATTTACAAACGACACGTTGAAGTAATCAGTTTGAAATCGTGAGTAATGATTGTATTTAAATCCTGAATAATCATTACCTTTCGACTCATAGTTAAATTCAGTTTTGCGGTCTTTCGATAAGGTGTACCGAATTACACCGTTGTTTTCATCTAGTTTGATTATTCCTTTTGCAGTGTCGCACACAAAATATACATCACTCGCAAACGATGAACCACACAGAAACATTGCCGCTAACGCAAGTAATTTATAATGACGCATTGTAATTCCTCTCCATTTTCAAATCATATCCATTCTGTCTTGGTCCGTTATATCTTTTTGCAAATGAAAGCCAATCTTTAGTCCGAATGGAATGCAATAAAACCCTATCAGCCTTAATGAAGCTAACGAATGCTTTTAACTGATTTTTTTCAGACTTGCTTAATGCAAAAACGAAATCCTCAGGGCTGGCGTAGCCTGCTGTGGCGAAGTTCGATGCCAAAATCTGAAACTTACCCCAAGATGCCGATTTCAAAGCAGCTTTCTTGTCTAAGGCATACGCTTTGACTAGTTTTGTATACTGTACTGATGTTGCATCATATCCACCCGCAACAGAGTTTGATATATCTTCGAACTGATCATATTTTCCATTTGTATATTTATGAAAGTGATGCCTTTCAAATAATATCGCAGGAACATAATCATCGTTATCTTCAAATTTAAAATAGGAACCATAAGAACCAGTTTCTGTTTTTGCTACAGCCTTAATTGCTGCAATTTCGCATCCCAATTCTTTTGCAACCTCTTCATAATCAGTATCATCAATTTTGTCTCCATTATAGAAATTAATAAATTCTATAGGAGTTAATTCCCCATTAACAGGAGTCTTGGGAAACTCTGTACTCCGTAATATTTCCATAAACTCAAGCGGATGAAAATGCCATACAGACCGCTGACTGGCGAACGGCGGCACCTTATCCATCCAGCGCGTCGCATCCAGAAATCCCCCGTTGGCCCTCTTCACAACAGGACTTTCATCTCTGACCTTAAATACCGACGACCAGCGTGTATCATCCTGGGTACTGTGCCAGTCGCTGTCGTGTTTCACTATCAGCCGCCGCGCATATTCCGGGATGTTCATCTGGTTGGTATGCAGTGCGCCAAACAGCTGCGCATCCTGAGATTTATCGGGATATGGGCTGGGCGGTCTTCTGTTTTCAGCATTACGGATCACACTGTCATATAACATTCCGGCCTGTGAGCTGTCCGGTCCCTTTTCTCCGTCAAAGTGTGAACGGATGCTTTTCAGGGCGTCAATCAGCCAGCGTTCATCCAGCGTGCGGGTAAAATCGGTTGTGTGTTCAGCCTCAATACAGTGGAAGTTTAGCTCTGCTAAATCGTGCTGGCAGAGTTGCTCCACATCGTCCTGGTGCATCCACGTATGCGGACGGCTCTGAAACCAGGTGACCCCGGTTTTATCCGTAAACGGGTACGTGGCATCACGCGGAATAATTTTTCCGGCATCAGCACGGGTAATGGCGCTCATCTGCTCAAAGCTACTTTCCTCGCCCTCCCCGTTTCGCAGGTACATCGGGCGTTTCAGCTTCAGCTTAATAAACTGTTTGCCCGTTTTGATGCCCTTCACGTTTGCCACCACATCCGGCACATGCTCATCGAGGCTCATCAGCTCGATATGGGCTTTATAATCCGTGGTGATAATCTGCGGATAGTTATCTTCGTCGGCCAGATCCTGAGCGCCAAGGAACCCGACTGCATCCCCTGCTTTCACCGTCACTTTCAGCGGCACAGATGGCACCACAACATCATCAAACACGCCGTGATTCAGTGCGCTGTGCATCCAGTCAGGCAGACACACGTAACATTCGCCATCAGACTGCAGATATTCTGGGCGCATCGAGACCCAGAACAGATTGCCTGCGGGCTTACCGTCCTGAAGACGCTGCACCAGAGCAAACGGCTCCGGTCGTTGCTCCAGCAGAAACGATTTCTGTTGTAGTAAGGCAAGCGTGTCGCCCTGAACGAGCGTTCTGGCGTGGCCGTGTTTGTTTACAAGCACGTCCGGCGCGATTTCGCGGCTGTCATCGTGGCGGGAGTGCTTACGCATTCGCACTCCGTGGCCTTTCTGCGTGACCCGATAAAGCGGGCGTTTCGGAAATTCTGACAATGGCGCGATGTGCATGTAAAGCTGGTACAGCGTCAGCCAGGACGATTCATCCTGTTCGTCGGACTTATACACTGATTTGACCAGCACAAAGGTGCCGGACTGGCGCAGGGGGCGTTCCTGGCAACACTCGATAGCCGCGTAATCCCGGTTAACCCGCCATGCCACCACCTCGCCGTCCATCATGAACTGGAGCGGCACCGATTTTTCCGGCGTTTCCTGATCCAGCACCGAGGCCGGAGATGATGACATCCCGACATGGATCCCCCCGTGCCAGTAACGATTTACGCCAAGTAACCACCAACCGTGGGCGTTTTTGCGGATGTCGGTCAGCAGCTCGTCATAGTTCTTATAGTCCCGTCCGTCGGCTTTCCGTACCGGATAACGTATGTTCATCCTCATTCCTTAAGTTAAATCTCCAAAACCATAATCATCGCAGGGAGTTAAGACGAAGGGGAGTAAAATTTATGCAAATTTTATTACTGCAATCACCTGATGCAAAGCAACCAGGTTAACATCCGTTCCCGCTGGCGGTGGCCACCAGAAATGTTGATAAAAGAGCTAACTGAAAGCATTACTCTCGGGCTGGAGAACGTCCGTCTCACCAGTTGATATCTTCCGGCCAGTCCCAGGGGGTATCATTCATCTCGTTAAGCATTTTTATGTCCTGCTTTTCACGGGTATATTTACCCCATAAAGAATCAAAAGAACGAATGATACTAATTAACTGCTGCGGTATCCTACCTGCATATGCAGTCGTCACGCGTTCAGTCGCCTGAGCCATTCAAGGGCAGCTATGACAATCCCTATTTGTGTTTACCAATAAAGCCATATGGTTCAAGACATTTACGAAGTAGCAACGTCCACTTCTGGCTGTGAGTTCAACTGATGGACGCAACACACTTATTGAACCGTTCTGCGGGTGATTCATAGTCTAGCGTTTTTCTCGGCCTTTCGTTGAGCTGTCTGGCAACACTGTTAAGTCTTTGCTGGCTGTGAACCGATAAGTCAGTTCCTTTTGGAAGATATTGTCTGAGCAATCTGTTCGTATTTTCATTTGAGCCACGTTGCCAGGGAGATTGAGGATCACAAAAATAAATCTGAATGTCTGTCGCTATAGTAAATCGTGTGTGGCTGGTCATTTCAGCGCCACGATCCCAAGTTAATGTTTTATAAAGCTCAGCAGGTAATTCCCGGGCTTGTCTGATGAGTGCAGATATAACCGTTATTGTCTTGTTATCTCTGATCTTCGCCAGCATAACAAAACGGGAATGACGTTCTACGAGGGTGATGATATAGGAGTTTTTCGAGCCCTGAATCAAGTCACCTTCCCAGTGACCTGGAATGGCTCTGTCAGCCGCCTCTGGTGGCCTTTCGCTGATAGGTATCGTGTTCGGGATTGACCCTAATCCTTTCCCTTTAAGCGATGACGTTCTGGATCTACGCACTGCTCTTCCGCTTCTGAGGCATTGCTGCAGCTCTTTTTTTAATGCTCCCCGGGTTTGTATAAAAAGCGTTTTATAAATCGTTTCGTGTGACACATGCATTTCCTGATTATCCGGATAACAGCGTTTCAGCCAACCGGCGATCTGTTCCGGCGACCAGTCCTGATGCATCTTCTCTGCAATGATTTTACACAATGCGGGGCTTCCAATTAGCTTGCAAGGTTTTGGTCTCAGCGCATTTTCCCACGCAGTAGCATCGGCTTTTGCTGCTCGGTATTGTTTTGCACCACCGTGCCTCCTGACCTCGCGGCTAATCGTTGAGGGCGCTCTTGATAATTTGGCGGCGATGTCCCTGATGCTGAGTTTTGCTACCAGCCCTCTGGATATCTCCTCTCTTTCATCAAGCGAAAGCGCTAATCGGTGCCGTTTTCGCACGGGAGGACGGTAGCCGCCTGTCTGGTGGATAGTGGGCATAATGGAAGAATGATATCTATCGAACATTCTGGCGATATCATGTAGAGAATCACCTTGCTTATATCTGTCCCAGATAATTGCCTTCTGCTCTGGCGTGTAGTTGATCCGAGTTCTTCGTTTCATGACAACGTCCCCCTTGATTAAGGATAGCGTTGCATCGACCCATTGAACTCACAGCACTAAGCAGACTTTTCAACATTTGGACATTTCTAACGAGCCAGTGATTAGACAATTCTGGTGAGCTTTGACAAGTAGGTAATCGTTATACACTGCTCCATGAGACATCGCTTACTTTTCGAAAAACGGTAATCAAATTGCCCCCCTCCGATACAGGATGTGTTGTGCTAACCGGTGATCAGAGGGCAATGCGGGATGCACGAACTCTTCAGTTTTATTCATGCCCAACCGTATCATCAGACGCTCTGACGGTTTATTCAGCACCGACGTAAATGAAACCACCTCACTTAACGCCAGTTCCTCGAAAGCAAACGTCAGACACGCCTCGGCGGCCTCCAATGCCAGCCCTTGGTGCCAGAAGGATTTAGCAAGACGCCAGCCTATTTCGGTACAGGGTGAAAAGTGAAATTTATCAGGTTGTGGATGTAAACCTACACACCCCACAAACTGGTGTGTTTCTTTAAGTTCAACGGCCCAGAATCCCCAGCCGCGCTCTGTAATGCCTTCCTGGAATCTGGCAGCCAGGTTGTCGCTTTCCGTTCGTTGCAGCGGAGCCGGAAAAAAACGCATCACGTCCGGATCGGCATTTAACGCGGCAAACGGGGCTTTGTCTTTGTCTTCCCACGGGCGTAAAATCAGTCTTGATGTTTCCAGCATATTTCTGCCCTTCTCCTGTATTTTCATATAATCTTCTAAAAGAAATGGCTCATCGGCAAGGACTTATGTGCCCCTTTCCGCCTTCTTCTCTCATACTGGAGATGCATTCATGGCCGACTGGAATCCTGCGCTTTATCTGCAATATGAAACTGAACGATCAAGACCCGCTGCGGAATTACTCAGCAGAGTGGCGTTAGAGAATGTCCATTCAGTGGTCGATCTTGGCTGTGGTCCGGGAAACAGTACGGCATTACTGCATCAGCGCTGGCCCTCGGCTGTAATTACCGGGGTTGATACCTCACCCGCCATGCTTAATGAGGCGCGCAATGCATTACCGACATGCCGTTTTATTGAAGCGGACATTCGTTCATTCCAGACAGAGCAGCTTCTGGACCTGCTGTATGCCAATGCCTCATTGCAGTGGGTTCCCGATCACTATGAATTGTTCCCGCATCTGGTATCGCTACTGGCTCGCAATGGCGTGCTGGCTGTACAAATGCCGGATAACTGGCTAGAGCCAACGCATGTTTTGATGCGTGAAGTGGCTTATGAAAAAGGTTACCCTGACCGGGGCCGCTCGCCGCTTCCTGGCGTTCACGCCTACTATGATATTTTGACTGAAGCGGGTTGTGAGGTGGATATCTGGCGCACAACGTATTATCACGTTATGGATTCACATCAATCGATTATCGACTGGGTAAGCTCAACGGGCCTGCGGCCCTGGTTGCGTGATTTGAGCGAAAATGAGCAACATCTTTACCTCGCGCGTTATCATGAGCTACTTCAGGAACAATATCCTCTGCAGGAAAACGGTAAAATTTTGCTGGCCTTTCCGCGGTTATTTATCGTAGCCAGACGTAATGATTAAGCGTTTATTATAAGTGCATCACAGGAGCTGACTATCTGCCATGCGCGCCCTCGCCTTTTTATCATGAGGATCTAGTGGCAAAGCCTGTCATCTGCTAGTGTCTGGCAACGTGTTTCTGACAGGAGTTGTCATGTCTAAAGTCTACATTGGTGGCTGTCTGTGTGGTTCGATTCGCTTCGCGGCCAGCAGTCCTAATAATTCCCATACCTGCTCCTGCGATATATGTCGGAAACATACGGGCGCACCAACCGTCGTCTGGATTGAGTTTAATGCAGAAAATGTAACGTGGACCGGTAAAGCCGGAAAACCGACAACCTGGCGCTCTTCTGAGACGTCAAGTCGGGCATTTTGCCCTCAGTGTGGCAGTTCCGTAGGCGCCATTGATGACGCCCCGGTTATTGCGCTGTTAGCTGGCGCTTTTGACGATCCTGACGATGAAGACCTGACGCCGGAATTTCATTCTTTTTCAGATATGCTGCCTACATGGTGGCAAAAGAATGTAACTAAGTGAGTTGGTAATGCTTATCCGGAATGTGTTTTGCTGGCACGTTTGTTTCATCATTCATCTGTAACAAATCGATTTCAATCGCATTGCAAATCGCATCCAGCGGGAGGTCGTTGTTCTCTGTACCAAACGGATCTTCCAGCTCTTCTGCAAGCGTATCGAGCGAAATAAAAGTATAGGAAATCAGCACTGAGATAAACGGCGTCATGTAATGTAAATCTACCACCAACGCGAATGGCAACATGATGCAAAACAGATAGACCGTGCGATGAAGGATCAAGGTATAAGCAAACGGGACGGGGGTATTCGCGATCCGTTCACATCCTGCCAGCACCGCAGACATATCATTTAACCTATTGTTTAAACTATGGAATAATATGTCTGGCAGTTGACCATTGCGCCGACGTACAGCTAACCATTCCCCCATCAGCAACAGAATGCGATTTGCCGGTGATTGTGAGGCAAATACTATTCGCAGATCCTCCTCACTAAGGTATTTCGCCAATGGTTCAGCCTGTGGCTGACGGCGTAAAGTCATGCGTAAACAGTGGGCAAAGGCGATTTGCAGACGAACAAACTGTCCCAGTTCGCTGTCGTCCGGCAAGGTAGTTTTTACTTCACGTAGCAGCGACCGGGAAGCAATCATCAACTGCCCCCACAGGTGTCGAGCCTCAACATAACGTGAATAACAGGCGTTATTACGAAAACCTAAAAAGATAGCAATCGCCACGCCGAGAATGCTGAACGGCGCCAGGGTAAATTTGATGCCCAGCATCGTATACCACGGCAGCATGATAATAACGGCGATGGAGAGCAGGAAGTTCAGCAGCAGACGTGAAAAAATTTTAGATAATACCGACCCATGCCAGACGAATATCAGGCGTAGCCAGTGTTGTTGGGGGCGAACGATCATGGTTATCTTCGGGAAAATGTGAAATCCGTCACATTAGACGCGAACATGATCAATGTTGCAAGCTAATCGCAACACTATCTAAACATCTTTCCTCCTGCTGAACGGACAATGCGCTGAAGTGGCAGACCGTCACCATAAAAGTAGAAAACTATAGTATGTTGTAACTAAGTAAGATCTGTAAAAAACCCGGCCTGAGCCGGGTCTGCGTATTAGCACAGTGGTTTAACGGCTTCGCGCATGCCTTTTAGCAGAATGCTATCCAGATCGGCAGTAACCTGTTCTACCAGTCCGGAAACTTCTGTCAGATCCTGTTCCCAGTGTTCTGTAACGGCCAGCACAGCTTTAACCAGCTCTTCGGTGCTTATCTGGCGGTCATGATGCTGGGACCATAGCTGTTGAAAACGCGTCATCCAGTGCGCATCATCCTGAACCGGGTAAGACTCACCGTTACGCTCTCCACGGTAGAACGCAATCAACGCGGCAAGCGCAAATGTCAGACGCGCAGGCAGTTTACCGCTGGCCTGTTGCCCCGCCAGCAGTTGCGGCAAGATGCGAGTGCGGAATTTAGTCATGCCGTTCAGGGCAATCGACAACAACTGATGTTTGATATACGGGTTGCAGAATCGACCTGTCACCGCGCTGGCAAAAGACGCCAGCTCATCGCGTGGCAAATCCAGCACTGGAATAATTTCTTCATAGATCGCTTTTTCCACGAAGGCGCGAATCTCCGCGTCATTCATGGCCTCCCCCACGGTATCCAACCCAGCCTGCCAGGCAACGGGAACCAATGCGGTATGTGCGCCGTTGAGAATCGCCACTTTCCGTTCTTTATACGGTTTGATGTCATCAACTATCAGGACATTCAGCGGATATTTATCCAGACGCAACTCAGCGGCTAATGACTTCGGCCCCTGGATAACAAACAGATAGAAGTGTTCTGCGGTGTCCAGAAACGCATCGTGATAACCCAGTTCCGCTTCAAGCTTCGCGACTTCATCACGTGGATAGCCGGTGACAATACGGTCCACCAGCGTGGAGCAAAAGGCGTTGGCCTGATCCAGCCATTGGATAAATGCTTCCGGCAATGCCCACTCCTGGGCATAGCGCAGAACCAGTTCACGCAGCGCATCACCATTGTAATCAATCAGTTCACAAGGAATGATTATCCAGCCTTTATCCGACGCGCCATTAAAATGGCTGAAACGCTCGAACAGCAGTCGGGTCAGTTTGGCTGGATAACTCACCGCTGGCGCATCCTCAAACTTATCACCAGCATGATAGCTGATGCCGGCTTCGGTGGTATTGGAGAAAACAAAACGCATATCAGGGTTATGCGCCAGCTTCAGGAACTCATCGTATTCACTATAGACGCTGATCTCGCGGTTAACCGAACGAATCAAACGGGCGTCGCTTACGGCCTCGCCCTTCTCATTCAAACCACGAATGATGGTGGTATAAAGGCCGTCCTGTGTACTCAGTGATGGAGGGAAAGTACTTTCGATAGGTCGGACAATGACCACACCAGAGTTAAGATCGGTATGCTCATTCAGCAGATCGACTTGCCAGTCAACGAAGGCGCGCAGGAAGTTTCCTTCACCAAACTGAATAATGCGTTCAGGATACTGAGCACCGGGGAAATCGCGACGATTTAAAGTTTGCACAATGGGTTCCCTTTTTAATTAGTCATACAACCTGATTGAATTGGTCCAATAGGTTAGCAAACTTTAATACATTGAAACCCTGTTTTGATCAATCCCCAGCGACAAATTAGAGAGTTTTATAAAAAAGTGTGGTCCCGGTCAGCGTCCCGTCAGGCATTTTGGCATAGTCAGGTATCACTCCTGCTTTTTGCCACCCACACTTGTGGTAGAACAACTCCGCGCCACAGCCCGTCGCCGTATCGAGCACCAGCAACGTTTTGCCCCTTTGACGCGCACAACTTTCCAGCTCGTTCATCAGTTCCCGGGCAATCCCGCTCCGCCGCGCAGAAGTATGAACCAGCAGCTTAGCGACATCGGCGCGATGAGGTTGGTTTTCAGGTTGATCGATAATGAGCTGGACGGTACCGACAAGCGTTCCCCGGGCATTCTGGGCGCCAAGAACGAGTCTTTCCCCACGGGCAACGCTTTGCGCGACGTTCATCCAGAAAGGCCGTGATTTCTCACGATTAAAAGGCAGCATAAAGCTGACGGAGGCGCCATCATTGACGCACTGTTCAAGGACATCGCTGAGCTCGTCGATTCTCGACAGAATCTGGGCCGCATTCAGCACGAAGCAGGGTTTGCAGGAAGCCATTTTTTCTCCTTAGATTGACCCCCTAAGCTTGCTTTTAACAATTACATAACACAAGGGATTGTATCATAGGATAATGTTATCTATGGCTTGTTCATTTGAATCACTAACCAGTGATAAATAACCGTGACAACGTAACGTTGCTGTTGTTCGTTAAGCGCCACACCCTGAGGAATGTCATGCCATTTTGCCAGACACCCCCGACAGCAGGTCGCCGTCGCGTGCTGCGCGATAAAAACCGGGTGACCACGCATTGGCGTCTGCTTCCCATCATTAGCGGGAAAAGCGGGAGCCAGCCGTTTGGCAATAAAATCGGCTGCATGTTGTTCAATAACCGGCGCGCCTTTATCCAGACAATACTGCCTTTCTTTCTGGCCGAGGCGAAACCGCGAGCGAAACGTCGATTTCGCCAGCCGGGCAAAAAGAGGATCGAGCGTATTCATCAGTAAACCGAACGCCCCATTTGTTGCGTTAGTTGCTCCAGCGCGGCGATACCCGCCAGTGAATTTCCCGCTGGGTCCAGTTCCGGACTCCAGACAGCAATCGCCATCTCGTGTGGAACGATGGCCACGATACCGCCACCCACACCAGATTTTGCCGGCAACCCAACCCGCCAGGCAAATTCCCCTGCGTTCTGATACATCCCACTGGTCGCCATCAGCGCGTTGATTTGTCGGGCCTGCATCGGCGTCACTACGGGCTCCTCAAGATGGAAGGCATGGCCCTGATTCGCCAGAAATACGAAAGTTCGCGCCAGTTCCACACAGCTCATTTTCAATGCACAGTAGTGAAAATAGTTTTGCAAAACAGTGGTCACGTCATGGTTAAAATTGCCGAACGATTTCATCAACCAGGCAATAGCCGCGTTACGTGCGGAATGCTCAAACTCTGATCGCGCCACCGTCGCATCGTAGGCGATATCCGGGACGCCGCTTAATGCCCGGACCACTTCCAGCATCCGTTGACGTGGTGCGCTCAGACGCCCTTGCAGCATGTCGCAAACCACCAGCGCCCCGGCGTTAATAAAGGGATTACGCGGGATACCCTGCTCCAGTTCCAACTGCACCAGGGAATTAAAAGGATGACCGGACGGATCTTTGCCAACGCGTTGCCAGATCTCCTCTTCCTGATAGTGACGCATCGCCACGACCAGGCTTAATACCTTCGAAATCGACTGAATAGAAAAGCGTTCTTGTGCATCCCCTGCCTGATAGTGCTGCCCATCGACGGTACAGATGGCGATGCCCAGTTTTGAACCGTCGACAGAAGCTAACGCAGGAATATAATCAGCGACCTTACCCTGACCAATCAGCGGACGAACCTGCTGTACAATGGTCTCTAAAATTGAATTGTCCATGGCCCTGGCCACAACATGCTCCTTGCTCGCAGGTATGAAAGGCCTGCGAGTATAACAGAGCTGAATACGCTGCGTCAGACCATTAGGTGTCAGCGGACGAAGAGTCAATGACAAAAATATGCCGAGATCAGACAGGTGCCCCCGACGGAGGCACCCTCACCTTCAGAGTCGGTTTTTCCAGACGGTCTGCACATTACAAAACTCATGCAGGCCAAAATGTGAAAGCTCGCGACCAAAACCACTTTTCTTCACGCCGCCAAACGCTACACGGGCATCGCTGGCGCTGTAACCATTGATGAATACGCCTCCACACTCCAGACGAGAGGCCATATTCTGGGCCAGCGCGTCATCCGCAGTGAACACCGTGGCGGATAATCCAAAATCACTGTCATTCGCCAGCGCCAGAGCATGTTCCGCATTCCTGGCAACGGTGATCGCCGCAACCGGACCAAACAGCTCCTGACGGAAAGCCGTCATTTCTGGCGTTACGCCGCCCAGTACCGTCACGGCATAGTAATTGCCCTGACCTGCTATTTTTTCACCGCCAAGAAGTAACTTCGCCCCTTCGGCCAGGGATGCTTCAACCTGCTGATGTAACTCATCACGCAGATCAAATCGCGCCATCGGTCCAAGGTCGTTTTCTTCGTTTAACGGATCGCCCATTTTGAGCGTGCTCGCGGCCGCCACAAAACGCGCAGTAAATTCTTCTGCAATCCCTTCTTCGATAATAAAGCGCTTCGCTGCCGCACAAACCTGCCCGGTATTCTGATAACGTCCGGCGACTGCCGCTTTAACGGCCAGATCGAGATCGGCATCATTCAGGACAATAAACGGATCGGAACCACCCAGTTCAAGTACGCATTTTTTCAGCGCCGCCCCCGCCTGAGCACCAATCGCCGCACCGGCGCGTACGCTACCCGTTACCGTGACCGCCGCGATGCGCGGGTCGTTAATCATCTGACTGACGCCGGCGTTATCGGCATTGACCCAACCGTAAACACCGGCTGGTACGCCTGCATCAGCAAAAACCTGTGCAATAATCGCAGCACAGCCGGTTACGTTAGGCGCATGCTTTAACAAATAGCCATTTCCGGCCAGCAGAATCGGAATGGCGCCACGCAGCACCTGCCACAGCGGGAAATTCCACGGCATGATCGCCAGAATAGTTCCAAGCGGACGATACTCAATCACCGCCTGGTTATTTTCCACCAGTGTGGGCTCCGGGTTCAGCATCGCGGGTCCATGTTCGGCGTACCAGTCACACAACGCGGCTGACTTGGCGACTTCACCCCGAGCCTGTTTGATGGGTTTACCCATTTCACGTGAAATACACTGCGCCATCTCTTCCGCGCGATTACGCAGGGCCTGGCCGATATGACGCAGCGTATGCGCGCGGTGCGCGACGGTAGTCTGTTTCCATTCACTGTAGCCACTTGCCGCAAGACTCAGTGCCTGAGCAATCTCTTCAGTGCTGGCCCACGGCATCGCCGTCAGTCTTTCACCGCTGGTAGGATCAACCGAAATAGCATGTGTTGCTGCTGTGATAGTCATAGATGCCTCTCTTTATCGCAGGGTATGGTTATATCATGAGCATATTTACTCTTTCTGAAAAATGAATAATATTAACCACACCATTCACGATTAGAGAATATTATGGATCTGACGCAACTGGAAATGTTCAATGCCGTCGCGGAGACCGGCAGCATTACGCAGGCCGCAGCGAAGGTGCACCGCGTGCCGTCCAATCTCACTACCCGTATACGCCAACTTGAGGCCGATCTTGGCGTCGATCTGTTTATTCGTGAAAACCAGCGCCTGCGGCTTTCCCCCTCCGGGCATAACTTTTTACGCTACAGTCAGCGGATCCTGGCGCTGGTTGAGGAAGCGAGAATGGTGGTCGCCGGGGATGAACCGCAGGGCTTGTTTTCGCTCGGATCGCTGGAAAGCACCGCCGCGGTGCGTATTCCTGCAACGCTGGCTGAATATAACCAACGGTACCCGAAAATTCAGTTTGCACTGGCGACAGGTCCCTCTGGCACCATGGTGGACGGCGTGCTCGACGGTACGCTGAACGCTGCCTTTGCCGATGGCCCTATTACCCACCCCGGACTTGAGGGTATTCCGGTCTATCGTGAAGAGATGATGATTGTCACCCCGCACGGTCACCCTCCCATCCAGCGGGCCAGCGACGTCAACGGCTGCAGTATTTACGCGTTTCGCGCCAACTGTTCCTACCGCCGACACTTTGAAAGCTGGTTTCATGCCGATCGCGCCATGCCGGGTACCATTCATGAAATGGAGTCATACCATGGGATGCTGGCCTGCGTTATTGCCGGTGCGGGTATCGCGCTGATTCCACGTTCGATGCTGGAGAGTATGCCCGGACACCATCAGGTCAACGCCTGGCCATTGAGCGAAAACTGGCGCTGGCTGAATACGTGGCTGGTCTGGCGAAGGGGGGCGATGACGAGGCAACTGGAAGCCTTTATTGAGGTATTGAACCCGCAGCTGTAAAAATGAGATCCGCATCACGAAATGATTGTATTTTCACCAGCAAACGTTTTAAGATCGCGATCTTACCTTTTCGCAGCTAATCCACTGATTCACTATGACAACAGACACTGTTTCCCGCAAAGTGGCGTGGCTACGTGTAGTTACGCTCGCCATTGCCGGTTTTATTTTCAATACCACAGAGTTTGTCCCTGTCGGTTTGCTGTCCGACATTGCACAAAGTTTTAATATGCAGACCGCTCAGGTCGGGATCATGCTGACGATCTACGCCTGGGTTGTTGCCCTAATGTCGCTTCCTTTCATGCTGCTCACCAGCCAGGTGGAACGACGCAAGCTCCTGATCTGTCTGTTTGTCGTGTTCATCGCCAGCCATGTCCTCTCTTTCCTGGCATGGAATTTCACCGTGCTGGTGATTAGCCGCATTGGTATCGCCTTTGCGCACGCTATTTTCTGGTCCATTACTGCATCGCTGGCAATTCGTCTGGCCCCGGCAGGAAAACGCGCGCAGGCGCTTAGCCTGATTGCTACCGGCACCGCGCTGGCAATGGTGCTGGGTCTGCCTATCGGGCGTATCGTCGGTCAGTATTTTGGCTGGCGCACCACGTTCTTTGCCATCGGCATGGGGGCGTTAGTCACCCTGCTCTGCCTGATTAAGTTACTGCCTGAATTGCCCAGCGAACACTCCGGTTCACTTAAAAGTTTGCCGGTGTTATTCCACCGTCCGGCATTGATGAGTCTGTATGTGCTGACGGTGATTGTGGTCACCGCCCACTACACGGCTTATAGCTACATTGAACCGTTTGTACAGACCGTCGCCGGACTGAGTGCTAACTTTGCTACCGTGCTGCTACTGATTCTGGGCGGCGCGGGTATTATTGGTAGTGTGATATTTGGCAAACTGGGTAACCTTCATGCGTCCATGCTTATCAGTAGCGCCATTGCCCTGCTGACGGTGTGTCTGGTGCTGCTGCTACCAGCCGCTGACAGCGAAATGCACCTCGCCATCCTGAGTATTTTCTGGGGCATCGCGATTATGTTGATCGGCCTTGGCATGCAGGTAAAAGTGCTGGCGCTGGCCCCGGATGCCACCGATGTCGCAATGGCACTGTTCTCCGGTATCTTTAATATCGGCATTGGCGCTGGCGCGCTGGTGGGAAATCAGGTGAGTTTGCACTGGTCGATGTCAACGATTGGTTATACAGGCGCAGTGCCTGCCGTTGTCGCGTTGGTATGGTCGGTGATTATCTTTCGTAAATGGCCAGTATCGCTCGAAGAGCAGCCTCAACATTCATAAAAAACGGGCCTGGTAAAATAATACCGGGCCCGTTTTTTTAAGCGTAAGTTTTAATAATTTCCAGCACGCCGTTAATAATAAACTGCACGCCCATACACACCAGCAGGAAGCCCATCAGACGCGAAATAGCTTCTATGCCGCCTTTGCCTACCAGGCGCATAATCCCACCAGAACTGCGTAAACACCCCCACAGGATAACGCCGACAACCGCAAAAATTATCGGCGGCGCAACCATAATTACCCAATCTGGAAATTCGGAGCCATGACGGACGGTTGACGCCGAGCTGATGATCATTGCTATCGTGCCCGGACCAGCGGTGCTTGGCATTGCCAGCGGTACAAATGCAATATTGGCAGTCGGTTCATCTTCCAGCTCCTCTGACTTGCTTTTCGCCTCAGGAGACTCATGCGCCTTTTGTTGTGGAAACAACATCCGAAAACCGATAAACGCAACGATTAACCCACCCGCAATTCGTAATCCGGGGATTGAAATCCCGAAGGTATTCATCACCAGTTGTCCGGCATAGTACGCCACCATCATGATGGCAAACACATACACAGACGCCATCAGGGACTGACGGTTACGCTCCGCGCTATTCATGTTACCAGCAAGGCCAAGGAACAACGCCACGGTGGTTAACGGGTTTGCCAACGGTAACAGGACTACCAGCCCCAGTCCTATTGCTTTAAACAAGTCCATCATAATGTCATCTTTCCTGTGCGTTAATCGTCAACGGCAAGTATAAGGTGAAACCCGAGAGATAAGCCATTTTCACGGTGTAAGGATTCATTTTTCACCTGCACCTATAAGCCATAATTATCAAACTGTTAAAATTATATACATCTGTTGATGAGCCTGCGGATTTAGCAAAACGTGGCATTTTCCGCCCCATTTATTTGACTTATATTTGCCTAAGCAATAATATCAGCCGTGACTAACTACTTGCCAGGGCAACCATTGTGAAAAGCACCAGTGATCTGTTTAACGAAATCATCCCACTGGGGCGTTTGATCTACATGGTTAATCAGAAAAAAGATCGTTTGCTAAACGACTATCTGTCACCGCTGGATATCACGGCATCACAGTTCAAAGTGCTCTGCTCCATCCGTTGCGCGGTGTGCATCACCCCTGTCGAATTGAAAAAAGTGCTGTCTGTCGATCTTGGCGCCCTGACGCGGATGCTGGACAGACTGGCCTGTAAAGGCTGGATAGAAAGGCTTCCGAATCCACACGATAAGCGTGGCGTGCTGGTGAAACTCACCGAGCATGGCGCAGCAATTTGCGAGCAGTGTCACCAATTAGTCGGGCAAGACCTGCACCAGGAACTAACAAAAAACTTAACGGCGGATGAAGTAGCCACGCTTGAGCATTTGCTTAAGAGAATTCTGCCGTAAACAGAAAAGAGGTATGACGATGTCCAGACGCAATACTGACACAATCACTATTCATAGCATTTTGGACTGGATCGAAAATAACCTTGAATCGCCGCTCTCGCTGGAAAAAGTGTCTGAGCGTTCAGGTTACTCCAAATGGCACCTGCAACGGATGTTTAAAAAAGAAACCGGTCATTCACTGGGTCAATACATCCGCAGCCGTAAAATGACTGAAATAGCACAAAAATTAAAAGAAAGTAACGAGCCGATTCTTTACCTGGCGGAACGTTACGGATTTGAGTCTCAGCAAACCCTGACCAGAACGTTCAAAAACTATTTTGATGTTCCGCCGCATAAATACCGTATGACCAATATGCACGGCGAGTCACGCTATTTGCTTCCGCTCAATCAGTGTAATTGCTAATCGCCAAACGACGTAACCGAGGAAATGATGAAAATTCTGTCTTATGCGATGCTGGCCCTGCTGTTGATTGTTTCGGGCCAGAGCATGGCGGAACAGACCGCGCAACCAGCCACCCAGAACAGCCGTGACGCGATGATTATGCCCCCTGCGCACGATCAGTCCCCGTTCGATTTTAATCATATGGGTGCCGGCAGCGATAAGTCCGACGAATTGGGTGTGCCTTATTACAATACGCGCAACCTGTAATTCGTTTTTGCCCCGCCACGGCGGGGCTTTTTATTACCCTCTCACCTGCGCTATCTTGCGCAAACGAAAGCCAAACACATTAATATACAGCCCAGCCATAATCAGCAGCGCACCCAGCAGTTGCAAACCCGTGAGCGTTTCATCCAGCAGCACCACCGCACTTGCCAGACCGACAACGGGCACTAACAGCGACAGCGGCGCTACCCGCCAGGTTTCATAACGTCCGAGCAAAGACCCCCAGATGCCGTAACCCACAATGGTCGCCACAAACGCCAGATAAACCAGTGACAAAATGGTGGTCATATCTATCGCCACCAGACTCTGCACAATTTGTGTCGGACCATCAAGCAGTGCGGATGCCAAAAAGAACGGAATAATGGGAATTAAGGCGCTCCACACAACCAGGCACATCACCGCCGGACGCGCCGTATGCTGCATTATTTTTTTGTTAAAGATATTGCCGCAGGCCCAGCTTAGCGCTGCCGCCAGCGTCAGCATAAAACCGAGCATGCCGACATGCTGTCCGTTCAGACTGGCTTCAATCAGTACCAGTACGCCAAACACGGCCAGCGCAATCCCTACCAGCTGTTTCCCGTGCAAACGCTCGCCAAAAGCGAATGCCCCCAGGATGATGGTGAAAAATGCCTGAGCCTGTAATACCAGAGAAGCTAATCCGGCAGGCATGCCGAATTTGATGGCGCTAAAGAGAAATGCGAACTGCCCAAAACTGATAGTCAGGCCATAACCGAGTAACAGCGAAAGCGGGATTTTCGGGCGGGCAATAAAGAATATCGCCGGAAACGCCACCAGTAAAAAACGCAATCCTGCCAGCATCAATGGCGGCATATTGTGCAGACCCACTTTAATGACGACAAAGTTCAGGCCCCAAACGACGACGACCAGCAACGCTAACAACCCGTCTTTACGTGACATACCACCGCCCTTGTAAATATTAAATTTTTGTAAAAAAGTTAAGGTAACGGAAATCATTGTACCGGAACAGATCATTAATTCAGGTAGGCTGCTGAGGGCATTTTCCGACAACTTATTGGGTGTACATCACACTTTTACCATGCTATTTGTTTCTGATATCTAAAAAAAACATAACAACATGCATTGTCGGGCAGGAAAATGAATATCTCTCTGAGACGGTCCACTCTCGCGTTACTTGCATCATCTTTGTTATTAACCATTGGGCGTGGCGCTACGCTGCCATTTATGACGATTTACCTCAGTCGGCAGTATAACCTGAGCGTCGATCTGATCGGTTATGCAATGACGGTCGCCCTGACTATTGGCGTCGTTTTCAGCCTTGGCTTTGGTATTCTGGCCGACAAGTTCGATAAAAAACGCTACATGCTGCTGGCTATCTGCGGTTTTGCCTCTGGTTTTATTGCGATCCCACTGGTGCATAACGTGGTGGTGGTGGTACTGCTCTTCGCCCTGATCAACTGCGCCTACTCCGTCTTCGCAACGGTGCTGAAAGCCTGGTTTGCCGATAATCTCTCTGCCACCAACAAAACGAAAATTTTCTCGCTTAACTATACCGTGCTGAACATCGGCTGGACCGTTGGCCCCCCGCTGGGCACGCTACTGGTGATGCAAAGTATTAACTTACCGTTCTGGCTGGCGGCCGCCTGCTCGGCTTTACCACTGGTGTTTATCCAGACGTGGGTAAAACGTTCCAATGCAGCATCAGAAAGTTCAAACGCCGCGGTTTGGTCACCCTCGGTGCTCCTGCGCGACAGAGCATTGTGTTGGTTCACGTTGTCGGCATTTCTGGCGTCATTTGTTGGCGGCGCGTTTGCTTCCTGTATTTCGCAATACGTGATGGTGGTCGCCAACGGTGATTTTGCCGAAAAAGTGGTAGCGGTCGTTCTGCCCGTCAATGCCGCCATTGTGGTATCGCTGCAATATGCCCTCGGACGCAGGATCACTGCCGCTAACATTCGACCGCTGATGACAGTAGGCACAATCTTCTTTGTGCTCGGTCTGGTTGGCTTCATGTTTTCCGGCAACAGCCTGTGGTTCTGGGGTATTTCTGCTGCCCTTTTCACGATCGGCGAGGTCATTTACGCCCCAGGCGAATACATGCTGATCGATAACATCGCCCCGGCTGGTATGAAAGCCAGCTATTTTTCCGCCCAGTCCCTGGGCTGGCTTGGCGCCGCGGTAAATCCATTGGTCAGTGGCGTTATTTTGACCACATTCCCGCCGTGGTCGCTGTTTGTGGCGCTGATCGTGGCGATTGTCCTTGCCTGGGCGTTAATGATAAAGGGTATGCGCGCCAAACCCTGGGATCAGACGGTAGTCTGCTGATTGTCATCGCGACAGAGCCAGAGTGGTTCTGTCGCGTATCTCAAATGGCCACCAGCCCTCGTACTCCCTCGGATTCCATATTCTCGCCGAAACCGCTTTGAATAATACTTCCGCGCGACATAAGCAGGTATTTGTCAGCCAACTGCTGCGCAAAATCATAGAACTGTTCCACCAGCAAAATGGCCATATCGCCCCGGTGCGCCAGTTGAGAAATAACCTGACCAATCTCTTTTATTACTGACGGCTGGATCCCCTCGGTCGGCTCATCAAGGATCAACAACTGCGGGCGACTGGCCAGCGCCCGTCCAATAGCCAGTTGCTGCTGCTGTCCGCCGGACAAATCTCCGCCCCGTCGATACTTCATCTCCTGTAGCACTGGAAATAGCGCGTAAATATCATCCGGCACGCGCCGGGCGTCATGTGCTGAAAAGCGGGAAAGGCCCAGCAGCAGGTTCTCTTCCACTGTCAGACGCGGAAAAATATCGCGGCCCTGCGGTACGTACGCCACACCGGCTCTGACCCGTTGATGTGGCTTCCAGTGCGTGACATTTTTTTCCTGCCAGAGCACGCTTCCACTGCGGGCAGGAATAAGTCCCATCAGGCATTTTAGTAGCGTTGTTTTTCCCACGCCGTTACGCCCCAGCAGACACGTCACCTCGCCGATACGCGCTTCAAAGCTCACGCCACGCAGAATATGGCTGCCGCCATAATACTGATTCAGTTCATTTACCTGTAGCATCAGCCCTCCTTATCGTCCAAGATAAACTTCAATAACCTGCTCATTAGCCTGCACATCGCGCAGGCTTCCTTCGGCCAGAACTCGCCCCTGATGCAGCACCGTGACATGGTCTGCAATCGTCTCGACAAATCCCATGTCATGCTCAACAACCATCAGCGAGTGCTTTCCGGCAAGCTGGCGAAACAGCTCCGCGGTGTATTCCGTCTCCGCATCGGTCATCCCTGCCGCCGGCTCATCCAGTAGTAGTAAATGCGGCTCCTGGACCAGCAGCATGCCGATCTCAAGAAACTGTTTTTGTCCATGCGAAAGCAGCCCGGCACGGCGTTCGCGCTCGTTGCCCAGACGTAACAGCGCCAGCATTTCATCGATGCGATCCCGTTGTTCACCAGAAAGGCGAGCCCGTAAAGAACCCCAAACTGATTTATCATTTTTCAGTGCCAGTTCCAGATTCTCCGCCACCGTTAGCGCTTCAAATACCGTGGGCTTCTGAAATTTTCGTCCAATCCCCTGGCGCGCAATGGCAATAGAATCAAACGTCATTAAATCAATAGACTGATCGTAAATCGCACGACCGCTTTGCGGTCTGGTTTTGCCGGTAATGACATCCATCAACGTCGTTTTTCCGGCGCCATTAGGACCAATAATGCAGCGCAGTTCCCCTACGCCAATATTGAGCGTGAGATCCGTTAGCGCCTGAAACCCATCAAAGTTCACGTTGATTTTTTCCAGCTGTAACACCGGGTCGGTTTGATTGCGAAATCTGTCCCCTGGCAACTGGCGGGTAAAAAGACCTTCATCTGGCTGCATTATTTGTCTCCTTTGCGAAACAGGCCAATCACGCCACGGGGTAAAAACAGCGTAACGCCAATAAAAATCAGGCCAAGAAACAGTTGCCAGTATTCGGGCATGACCACCGTAAACAGACTTTTAGCGCCGTTCACCAACACAGCGCCAAAAACCGGGCCAATCAGGGTTCCACGACCGCCGAGGGCGACCCAAATCGCCGCTTCAATCGAGTTGGTCGGTGACATTTCGCTGGGGTTAATGATGCCCACCTGCGGAACATACAGCGCACCAGCCAGCCCGCACAACACAGCAGAAAGCGTCCACACCAGCAGCTTGAAACCTTTCGGATCATAGCCACAGAACATCAGCCGATTCTCGGCATCGCGCACGGCGGTCAGGATACGACCAAACTTACTGCGCGCCAGCGCCAGTCCCAGCCACAACGCCAGCACCAGTAGCATCACCGTTGCCAGAAACAGCGCGATACGGGTTGAGGTCGCGGTCACAGGGAACCCCAGAATAGTGGTAAATCCGGTGAAACCGTTATTTCCACCAAACCCGGTTTCGTTACGGAAAAACAGCAACATGCCAGCGAAAGTCAGGGCCTGAGTCATGATAGAGAAATAGACGCCCTTGATTTTTGAGCGAAAAGCAAACCAGCCAAACACCAGCGCCAGCAGGCCGGGCACCAGCACAACCAGCAGCATAGCCCAGATAAAATGTTGCGTTCCCCACCAAAACCAGGGCAGTTCGGTCCACGACAGAAACGACATAAAAGCCGGTAGTCCTTCGCCGGAGGCCTGACGCATCAGGTACATCCCCATCGCATATCCCCCCAGCGCAAAGAAAATGCCATGGCCCAGTGAGAGCATTCCGGCATAGCCCCACACCAGATCCAGTGCCACCGCCACAATGGCATAACACAGGATTTTCCCGGCCAGCGTCAGCGTCCAGATGGAGATTGCCAGCGGATGATCCGCGGGGAGTAGCGCCAGAAATGGCAGAATAATGAGCGCCAGCAGCAAAAACAGCCCCAGGATGCGTGTCACGCGCGGCGCTTTTCGTGCCAGCGTTAATGTCATTGGCATAGTCATTAGTCAATAACCCTCCCTTTCAATGCGAAAAGTCCCTGAGGTCGTTTCTGGATAAACAGAATGATCAGCACGAGGATCATAATTTTGCCGAGAACAGCCCCCACCTGAGGCTCAAGAATTTTATTGAAGATCCCGAGACCAAACGCCGCTGCCACACTCC
The DNA here is from genome assembly GCF_030334645.1 of Citrobacter sp. Cc139. Taxonomy (NCBI): domain Bacteria; kingdom Pseudomonadati; phylum Pseudomonadota; class Gammaproteobacteria; order Enterobacterales; family Enterobacteriaceae; genus Citrobacter; species Citrobacter sp. Cc139. The sequence goes on along the minus strand of NZ_JAOWDM010000082.1, from coordinate 216,429 downwards.
CGGCGAGTTGTCCAACGCCGCCAAGCACCACCACCAGAAACGAATCAATAATGTTACTTTGCCCCAGCTCCGGCCCCACGTTACCCAACTGCGACAGCGCCACGCCACCCAGCCCGGCAATCCCTGAACCCAGTCCAAAGGCCAGCATATCGACTCGCCCGGTGGGCACGCCGCAGCAGGCCGCCATATTGCGGTTTTGCGTCACCGCGCGCACACGCAGCCCCAGACGGGTTTTATTCAACAATAGCCAGGTGAAGAACAGCACCAGCATGGCAAAGCCAAGCACCACAATTCGGTTCCACGGCAAAATCAGATTGGCATAGACCTGAATCCCCCCGGAAAGCCATGTCGGATTGGCGACTTCGAGGTTTTGCGCGCCAAAGGTCATTCGTACCAACTGGATCAGCATCAGGCTGATCCCCCATGTCGCCAGCAGTGTTTCAAGCGGACGGCCATATAAATGGCGGATCACGCCGCGCTCCAGCAACATTCCTACTGCCGCGGTAAGTAAAAAGGCGACCGGAAGCGCAATGACCGGATACCAGGCTAACCATTGCGGGAGAAACTGCCCCATCAGCTGTTGCACCATCCAGGTACAGTAAGCGCCGAGCATTAACATCTCGCCATGCGCCATATTGATGACGCCGAGTAACCCGTAAGTAATCGCCAGACCCAACGCCGCCAGTAGCAAAATCGAGCCCAGAGACAATCCCATAAAGGCTTGCCCAAGAAGATCGCCAACCTTCATGCGGTGTGCGATGGAATTCAGACTTTCGTCGGCGGCAGCGCGAACGCGGGCATCAGGTTCATGCTCTGCACGGGTGAAAGGTTGTAATTTCGCCTGGGTTTCAGGGTCGTTTGACGCCCCCAACAGTTCAATTGCCTGCCGCCTGACCTCTGGTGATGCACTGGTCAGTTGCAGGTTAGCCAGCGCAATAACCAGTGCAGATTTCACGTCAGCATCCGATTCCTGCGCCAGTCGTTGCTGTAAAAATGGCAGCATGCCAGGCATCGCCTCACGCTGTAATATGCGTGCGGCATCAACCCTAACTGTGACACTGTCACTTAAAAGTTGATGCGCAGCCAGCGTTCCGGCGACCAGATTGCGCAGTCGGTTAGTCAGACGGACTTTTTTTAGCTCGCCGTCTGGCGCTGCCGCCGTCCCCAGCGCTTGTACTCGCGAACCATCCATGACAAACGCATGTTTCGCATTATCGGTCAGCAGGTTTTCATCTCGCAGCGCCTTAAGCACGGGTAAACGCTGAAAGTCGGGATTCATCGCCCATTGTTCAAGCAAGGTGGCCTGCTGCGCCCGGTTGGCAGCGGTAAAAGTATCGGCATCTGATGCCTGCGCTATCCACGGCAAAAACCACGTCAGCAACATCACACCACGAATAAAGCGCATGACTTTCATGAGCATTCTCCTAAGCGTTGCCCTCCCGCAGGAGGGCATAAGATCAGTTGCTGGCAGTTTTTACGGGTTGTTCAGATTTTTTATCATTGCCGGCGATATACGGGCTCCACGGCTGGGCGCGGACCGGCTCATCGGTTTGCCACACCACGTTAAACTGACCGTTGCTTTCAATCTCGCCAATCATGACAGGTTTGTGCAGATGATGGTTGGTGGCATCCATCGTGAGGGTAAAGCCAGATGGCGCGGCGAATGATTGCCCTGCCATTGCAGCACGGACTTTATCCACATCGGTAGTTCCGGCTTTTTCTACTGCCTGTGCCCACATATGCAGACCAACCCAGGTGGCTTCCATTGGGTCGTTTGTCACAACCGAATCCGCATTCGGTAATTTGTGCGCTTTGGCATACGCCCGGTAATCCGCGACAAACTTCTTGTTAGCCGCATTATCCACAGACTCAAAGTAGTTCCAGGCGGCAAGGTTACCTACCAACGGTTTCGTATCAATACCGCGCAATTCTTCCTCACCTACGGAGAAGGCCACCACCGGAACATCGGTGGCTTTCAGCCCCTGGTTCGCTAACTCTTTATAGAATGGAACATTAGAATCACCGTTGATGGTTGAGACCACCGCCGTTTTTCCCCCTGCGGCGAATTTTTTAATGCTGGCGACAATGGTCTGATAATCACTGTGTCCAAACGGGGTATACACCTCTTCGATGTCTTTATCGGCAACACCTTTCGAATGCAAAAAGGCACGGAGAATTTTATTAGTCGTGCGCGGATAAACATAATCAGTCCCCAGCAGGAAGAAGCGTTTCGCACTGCCGCCGTCCTCACTCATCAGATACTCAACAGCCGGGATCGCCTGCTGATTAGGCGCCGCGCCGGTATAAAAGACGTTAGGCGACATTTCCTCGCCTTCATACTGCACCGGATAAAACAGCAAACCATTTAACTCCTCGAATACCGGTAACACCGATTTACGCGAAACCGATGTCCAGCACCCGAACACCGCCGCTACTTTGTCCTGACTTAGCAACTGTCGAGCTTTTTCAGCAAATAAAGGCCAGTTCGAGGCTGGATCAACCACCACCGGCTCCAGCTTTTTGCCCAACACGCCGCCCTGCGCATTGATTTCATCAATAGTCATCAACGCCACATCTTTCAACGGCGTTTCGGAAATCGCCATCGTTCCGGATAACGAATGCATGATGCCCACTTTAATAGTGTCAGCCGCCTGGACACTAAAACTCATGCCCATTGCCATAACGGAGGCCGATAACGCAAAAGCTTTTAAAATTGTACGACGCTGCATAGTTTCACTCCTGAAATTAGATTCGCTGAAAGCTCCGGTGCAGCCGGGCAGACAAAACGGTGCAAATTAAGGGGATTCAGAAGTGATAAGGCAAAAATGATGCCAGATATTAAAATACCTTATAAAATCAAAGCATTAGAGTGGTACGGTTCAGTGACTGGATGAAAATATTTCGCCAATAAGGCGGATCGCCAGGAAAATTGAACCACCATGAGACAGCGTTGCATTATAACCGTGCAACAATTTGCATGGGGGTCGTATAACAATGACTTTGGCACTCAGCATAAAATGGTGGTTAATTTGCCGAGGATAAGCGCGCCTTGTCACTATTATTTATTTTCCCCGACAAAATCGCGTCAATTTTTTACATTTCAGACGAAATAATCATACAGTTCAGCCTTTGTTTAAGTTGCAATTGCTACTATAGTCATAAGCGAGGTGAACTTAAGGTAAGAGAGGAAACTCACAGATAAAGGAGCATTTACTATGCTGGGTAATATGAATATTTTTATGGCTGTTCTGGGAATTATTTTATTTTCCGGTTTTCTGGCCGCGTATTTTAGCCACAGATGGGATGATTGATGAACGACGATAGTCCTGCACCGAACCGGCCCCTTGTAGCGTCACTGCACAAGGGGCCATTTTTTTACCTGAATCGCCTTTCCTGCACCTTTTCCCTGGCCAGCAATAAAAAAAACCGCCGGATAAACCAGCGGTAAATGCTTGCATGGATAGATTTGTGTTTTGCTTTATACGCTATCTGGCAATTCCCTGCGAAGATAACGGATATCTGGCTAACCTATCATCGGCAACCCCAATGAAAGCTAAACGAAACGTAACTAACGCAAAACAGCTTAGGTGAATCTCACGCGCTGAGGTGGAACGAAAGCCCATCACTGGCGTTAACCAGGGTGATCTGCTCGCGTTCATCCATAAACATACAGCGATTTCTGCCGCTCTGTTTTCCCTGGTACATCGCTCTGTCAGCCCGTCCAAGAGCGGTATCTAATTTTTCATCCCGCTGAGCTCTGGTGATACCGGCCGTTACGGTGATAGCGATCTCTCCATCTGCGTAAGGGATTTTTTGCTGGCCAACAAGCTGACACAATCGCAACCCAGCCTGGCGGGCCTGCTCATCAGTTTTCGTTCGGATGATGATAATGAACTCTTCGCCACCGTAGCGGTAAGCCTGTTCATCATATCGCGTCCATGCCAGAAAATTTGCTGCCAGAGCGCGTAATACTACGTCCCCCACAAGATGACCATACGTATCATTAACGTGTTTAAAACGGTCGATATCCAGCAGCAATATATAAAGGTTAAGCGGTTCGGCATCGATTAACTGTTGGTCAAAAGACTCATCGAGCATTCTTCTGCCCGGTAAGCCTGTTAATATGTCGATATTGCTCCGGATACTCAGCAAATATATTTTATAGTCCATTACAGCAGACGTAAATGCCAGTAACGCGTCCTCGAATTTGGTGAAATGCCATGGATAACTCCGTTCCTCCAGTATTGCCGATAGCAAATCCTTGCCTGATAAATGCATTTTTTCATGAACAGTATTTATCTTATTCACATAGCTACAATCATCTTCATTGCGCAGCGATTGATTATTAAGCCACTGTCCAAATTGGCAAACAAAATGCGCGTTGTCACCCATGATATCTGGTTTCGTAGCATTCGAGGATACTGCGCACCGGAACATATTCACCAGCCATTTATAGTGGGCATCAATTGACTTGTTCAACTCGATCAAAATTGCATCTATTTCCATCGTATTTCTCATCATCACGATCTTCCTCCCTGTTCGAACGTTTCTGATGCAATCATCTTAACGATAAAAAAGAAAATTTATGTAATTTTTTATTTGAGAATAAATCTTATCAGGTGCAATAATGAACAGTAAGATAAAACCGGGCATCACGCCCGGCTCAATTTTTTTCTGACAGTGCCTTACACGCTCAAACCACGATGTTCCAGCATCGGCTCCATACGGGGATCGCGCCCGCTCCACTGGCGATAAAGTTCAGCTAAATCAGTACTGTTCCCGCGGGACAAAATCGCTTCGCGGAATTTCTGCCCGTTTTCGCGGGTTAATCCACCCTGCTCTACAAACCACTGATAGCCGTCATCAGCCAGCATTTGCGTCCACAAATAGGCGTAATAACCCGCGGCATAGCCGCCGCCGAAGATATGGGCAAAATAACTGCTGCGATAACGTGGCGGCACGGCCTGAAGATCCAGATCTTCTGCCGCCAGCGCCTGCTGCTCGAATTGATCAACTGAATAAGATGACGCCTTCGTCTCCAGACTGTGCCAACGCATGTCCAACAATGCGGCACTGAGCAGTTCGGTCATATCGTAGCCTTTATTAAACAAGCTGGCCCGCTGCATTTTATCCCGCAACGCCTGCGGCATTGGCTCCCCGGTTTCGACATGACGGGCAAATCGGGCAAAAACCTGCGGATGGCTCGCCCAGTGTTCGTTAATCTGCGAAGGAAACTCGACAAAATCACGCGGAGTGTTAGTGCCTGAAAGCGTGGCATAACGCTGAGTGGCAAACAGACCGTGTAAGGTGTGGCCAAACTCATGAAATAACGTAATGACATCATCCCACAGCAGTAACGCCGGCTTACCCGTTACGGGTTTTTGATAATTACAGACATTGTAAATAACGGGTCGGGTTTCGTTAAGCGCCGATTGCTCAACAAAATTGCCCATCCATGCCCCGCCGCTTTTTGATTCACGGGCGAAGAAATCACCATAAAACAACGCCAGTCCTACGCCATCATGGTCGAAAATTTCCCATACCCGAACATCCGGGTGATAAACCGGAATGTCGAATCGCTCAACGAATTTGATACCAAAGAGCTGATTGGCCGTCCAGAAAACGCCTTCGTTCAACACCGTATCCAGAGCAAAGTAAGGTTTAAGCTGTGACTCATCAAGGGCATATTTCTCGCGGCGGACCTGCTCAGCATAAAATGCCCAGTCCCAGGCCCTGACGCTAAACTGCCCCTGCTCTTGATCGATGACTTTCTGGATTTCAGCCTGTTCATCCAACGCACGCTGGCGCGCGGCCGGAACGATCGCCCGCATAAACGAAAGTGCCGCCTCAGGCGTTTTAGCCATCTGGTCGGCGATTTTCCAGGCCGCATAATTGGCAAAACCGAGTAATTTTGCCTGTTGCATGCGGATGTCGACCAGACGCTGAATAATAGCCCGGGTATCGTTATCGTCATCGTGTTCGGCCCGCGTCCACGCCTGGGTAAACAGGTCTTCACGGATTTGGCGATCGCGTAACACGGCAAGCGCCGGTTGTTGAGTGGTATTCAATAACGGAATAACCCAACGTGATTCAAGCCCCTTTTCTTTTGCAGCCTCAGCGGCAACGGCAATTTCTTCGGCGCTAAGTCCGTCAAGCCGCCGGACATCATCCACCACCAAAGCACCGGACTTGTTCGCCGCCAGCAGACGCTGATTAAACTGACTGGTCAGCGTGGCTGACTCGGTGTTGAGCGCTTTGAGGCGTGCTTTGTCGGCCTCATTGAGGCGAGCGCCAGCCAAGACAAAACGCTGGTGGACGACCTCCACCAGACGCACTGATTCGCTATCCAAACCTAAGGTATGACGTCGTTGCCAGACTGCATCGACGCGGGCGAAAAGCGCGCCATCAAGATAGATATCATTGGCAAGTCCCGCCAGCTCTGCTGAGAACGCTTCGTCAAGGCGTTGTAGTTCATCGTTAGTGTGCGCCGCCGTCATCGCAAAGAAAACGCTGGTTACGCGCGTGAGCAGCGCGCCGCTTTGTTCAAGCGCCAGCAACGTGTTAGCAAAATCCGGGTCCTGTGGGTTTTGTACAATTGCCGCGATCTCTTCGCGTTTTTGCCGCACGCCCTCATCAAACGCCGGACGATAATGCTGCACGTCAATCTGATCAAACTTCGGTGCCTGATACGGCAATGTACTGTGGTGTAAAAAAGGATTCGTTAACGACATCTTTCACTCCTGAAAACGATTTGTTTACCAGAGTAGACTTCCCGGGAATCGACCGCAATCCTGTTAACCAGGAATAGCTCTGACCGGAAATGACGTGCTATGGTAGTACTACATAAAAAGCGTTGAGGAACAGTGAGATGATCGTTTTAGTAACCGGAGCAACCGCAGGTTTTGGTGAGTGCATTACGCGTCGTTTTATTGAGAATGGGCATAAAGTTATTGCCACCGGACGCCGCCAGGAGCGCCTGCAGGAACTCAAAGATGAGCTGGGTGACCACCTCTATACCGCGCAACTGGACGTACGTAATCGCGCATCGATTGAAGAGATGCTGGCGTCCTTACCTGCTGAATGGCGCGATATTGATGTTCTGGTCAACAACGCAGGTCTGGCGCTGGGCCTCGAACCTGCCCACAAGGCCAGCATTGAAGACTGGGAAAACATGATCGATACCAACAACAAAGGCCTGGTTTATATGACCCGTGCCGTGCTGCCTGGTATGGTTGAGCGCAATCGCGGACATATTATCAATATCGGCTCTACTGCGGGTAGCTGGCCATACGCCGGCGGTAACGTTTATGGCGCGACCAAAGCGTTTGTCCGTCAGTTTAGCCTCAACTTACGTACTGACTTACACGGGACAGCGATTCGTGTTACCGACATTGAGCCGGGTCTGGTTGGCGGAACGGAATTCTCTAACGTGCGTTTCAAAGGCGATGATGCCAAGGCTGAAAAAACTTACGAAAATACCACCGCGCTGACCCCACAAGATGTTACAGAAGCGGTATGGTGGGTGGCTTCGTTACCCGCTCATGTCAACATTAACACCCTTGAAATGATGCCTGTCACACAGTCTTTTGCCGGGCTGAGTATCCATCGGAGCTAATTTCTCTGCCCGGCCTTGCGCCGGGTATAGATAGCCTGAAATAAGTGATAAAATATCTGGGTTAACTCTCTAAAAAGTAAGAATGAATGACCGTAGAAACGCAGCTCAACCCTACACAGCCTGTAAATCAGCAGATTTACCGTATTCTTCGTCGTGATATCGTGCACTGTCTGATTGCGCCGGGTACGCCGCTGTCGGAGAAAGAAGTTTCTGTACGCTTTAATGTGTCACGCCAGCCGGTACGAGAGGCATTCATCAAACTGGCAGAGAACGGTCTGATTCAGATCCGTCCGCAGCGTGGCAGCTACGTGAACAAAATTTCGCTGTCGCAGGTGCAAAACGGCTGTTTTGTTCGCCAGGCGATTGAATGTGCCGTGGTCCGCCGCGCCGCCACCCTGATCACCGATAAACAGTGCTATCAGCTCGAACAGAATCTGCATCAGCAGCGTATCGCGATTGACCGAAAACAAATTAATGATTTCTTCCAGCTTGACGATGAGTTTCATCAGAAACTGGCTTTAATCGCCGAATGCCAGCTCGCCTGGGACACCGTCGAGAATATAAAGGCCACCATTGACCGCGTTCGCTATATGAGCCTGGATCACATTTCCCCTCCTGAAATGCTGCTGCGCCAGCATCACGATATCTTTGCCGCACTTGAAAAACATGATGGTGGCGGCGTCGAGCGTGCAATGATGTTGCACCTTCAGGAAATCGGTGAGTCTGTTCAGCTTATTCGCCAGGAAAATAGCGACTGGTTCAGCGAAGATTAATACTACGCTCACCTCTCTGCGGGGTGAGTTGTTCTGCGTTTTCCCCTCTCATGCACATCTGCCTAAAAAAAGCTGTGACTTTGATCGAAAACAAAAAAAATCATTAACGAGAAGCGTATTTATATTGCGCCCGTTACGTGGGACTAAAAGCCCACGGGCTTTGACGGTGAGTTGGAAAGGAGAAAACACCATGAAAACATACGATCGTAACCGTAACGCAATCACCACTGGCAGTCGCGTCATGATTAGCAACACCGGACTCACAGGCCGCATTACAGCGATAGATACCGATGGCCTGACCGCTGAGCAAATTCGCCGTGGCAAAACAGTGGCAATCGAAGGCTGTGAAGGCAAATATGCCCCACTCGAGTTGATTCGTTTGGGCATGAACTAATTGGTGTGAATGCCAGAAAACACTGCGCCATCTGGCCCGTTTAAAGCCAGATGGCGACATAAATGATGCCCTTCGTTACTTCAGTTTTGCTGCATACTTCGCAACCGTTGCCTTTGCCCCTTCAGCCAGTAAAGCAAGATAGGCTTCTGTGACCTGGTTTTTGAACAGTTCTACCTGCGGTAATTCGCGACCAAAAATGGCATCAATCGCCAGTAACGCCTGAACGCGCGCTTCCCCCTCATGACTACTGCGGACCGCAGTCTGGATCACTGGCAACAGCGGATCGCTGATTTCAATCGCCTGACCGTGTTCATCCACACCGCCGACATAGCGCATCCAGGCGGCTACGCCCAGTGCCAGCAGCGCAAAATGGCTGCCATGCGCAATGTGCCAACGAATTGAATCGAGCATACGATGCGGCAGTTTTTGGCTGCCGTCCATCGCAATCTGCCAGGTACGGTGACGCAGTGCCGGGTTGCTGTAGCGCTCAATGAGCAGATCGGCATAGTGTTGCAGATCCACCCCTTTCACTTTCAGCGTCGGTGCCTGTTCCTGCAACATCAACGCTCGCGCGGCAAGACGATAATTTTCATCCTCCATGCAGTCGTTGATATGCTGATAACCCGCCAGATAACCAAGATAGGCAAGGAAAGAGTGACTGCCGTTGAGCATACGCAGTTTCATCTCTTCAAACGGAATCACATCCGATACCAGCTCCGCCCCGGCCTTTTCCCATGCCGGACGACCAGCGACAAAGTTATCTTCAATTACCCACTGACGGAACGGTTCACAGGCTACGCCTGCCGGGTCGCGTACCCCGGTGATGTGTTCAATTTTGTCCAGCGTATCCGGAGTAACCGCAGGAACAATGCGGTCAACCATTGTAGAGGGGAACGTCACATGCTGTTCGATCCACGTAGCCAGTTCAGCATCTACCGCCCGGGCATACGCGGTGACGACATTGCGCATAACGTGGCCGTTTTCAGGCATGTTGTCGCAGGACATCACGGTAAATGCGGCTAATCCCGCAGCTTTGCGACGCGCCAGGGCTTCAACCACCACGCCTGGCGCAGTTTTTGGTTGTTTTGGATTTTGCAGATCGGCGGCAATCATGGGGTTGTCTAACATCAGTTGACCCGTCGCCGGAGAGTGGCAATATCCTTTCTCGGTGATGGTGAGAGAAACGATCGCCACCTGCGGTTCACACATCGCAGCCAGTACGCTTTCCAGACCATCTACCTGCGCATGCAGCGCGTTTTTCACCACACCAACGACTCTGGCAGTCCACGCATCCGCAGACATCTCCGCAACGGTATACAAATTATCTTGCTGTTTCAGATCGGCAATCTGCTGCTCACCGCCAATCAGATTCACTTCGCAATAGCCCCAGTCACTGCCGTGTTCTGCAGCCAGGATGTCAGCATAAACACCCTGATGTGCGCGATGAAACGCGCCAAATCCCAGATGAACAATACGCGGGATCAGAGTAGTACGATCGTAGTCAGGAAGCGCAGCCTTTGCCGCTAACAGCTTGTTTTGCATGGTATGACCTACTTATCAATGAAATCAGGATTGTCTCAGAGTAACGCCTGCAGGGTTGTATGTTTTGATTTGCATTAAGCTTTTTATGATTGGTATGACATCATTTAAAGCTGTGTAATAGCATGAACGGAGCATGACCGCCCCGCCCATGCTACAGCCAGGTCTTAGCTTGCCTGGGTCGCCGAGCAACGAACTTTATCCGTCTGACTCACTTCAGCGGCATCCTCAAGCACGCTCAGATCGCGGTCTTTGACCTCCGGCATCAACAACGCGGATACCAGACCGATCAGTGAGTAGGCAATAACCATCGCCAGAATTGGCCACCAGGAATTGGTCATGTTGCAGAAAATACCGGCCAGAACCGGCCCAAAACCAACGGCTACCAATCCGCCCGCCTCTTTTGAGATCGCCATTCGCGTAAACCGATTGCGGGCACCAAATATTTCAGCCATGGTGATATTTTCGAGAGCAAATAATCCCAACACAGCAAAGTTATGAATAACAATCAATGCTGACATGATAACGCCAGGGCTATACGTTTTATCCACTACAATAGACAACATCGGGTAAGCCAAAATAATGGCTGAGATATTGAGGATAATATATGGCAATCGACGACCAAATTTATCAGACAACCAACCGAGCAGCGGTATGGTAATAAATCCCAGTACCGAGCTAATCATTAATGCATCAGTGGGGATTGATTTATCAAACAACAAAGTCTGAACTAAATAACCGGCGAGGAATGTCTGGATTAATCCTGAGTTACCCGCCTGTCCAAAACGTAAACCGGTTGCCAGCCAGAAGGATTTACTGGTAAACATCGCACCCAGCGTATTTTCCGACGAATTGTTTAATGCAGGCGCATTTTCCTCATTATTCACTTTCTCAAATACCGGACTTTCTTTGAGATTCATACGTAACCAGATGGCAAAGATCATCACCACAACACTGGCCAGGAACGGAATGCGCCATCCCCAGGCTAGTAATTCTTCACGGTCAAGAGCAAAGAACATCACCGCCCAGATGGCCGTTGCGCTAAGGGTCCCACAGTTGGTACCCATGGCGACAAGTGAGGAAATAATCCCACGTTTTCCTTTCGGCGCATACTCGGCAAGCATAGTACCCGCCCCGGAGATCTCAGCCCCCGCGCCAAGTCCTTGTACAATACGCAGCGTCACCAGCAGTATGGGCGCAAAGATACCAATTTGCGCATACGTTGGCAGCACGCCGATTAATGTTGTACAAATCCCCATCATTGTAATCGTGATAAACAACACCTTTTTACGCCCGATGCGGTCCCCCATCTTGCCAAATATAAATGCCCCGACGATACGAGCAATATATCCTGCGCCGTAGGTTCCCATTGCTAAAATGAGGGCCATCGCCGCAGATTGTTCCGGGAAAAATATCTCATGGAATACCAGTGCGGCACCCAAAGAATATAACTGAAAATCCATAAATTCGAGCGCAGTACCTAACCATCCGGATACGGCGGCTCTGACCAGATCTGTGGTGGATCTTTCGTGTTTTTCTTGATTCATATTGGCTATCTCTTAGAGGTAAGATGCGTACCACTTACTCGCAGTTATTTATATTATTCAGTGAATGTGAGTAAAACTTTGCAGCAGTGCTGCTGATCTTTCTCAAACAATTCAATTGCGTCTGTAACGTGGTGATAGTCAAAAGTATGGGTAATAAGTTGATTAGGGTTAATAAGTCCGTTAACCAACCAATCAATAACAACCGGGAATTTATTGGCATTTAATCTTGAGGAATAAATTGAAAGTTCTTTCCCGGTAATACCCTGCTGAACAATCTGACAAGGTTCGCTGGAGAAGCCCATCAGAACAATTCGCGCGGCTGGCGATGCCAGCGTAATAGCCTCCTGTAAAATGGATGGATGACAGGCCGCATCTACGATGATCGTCGGCTTAAGCTCTTTTTCCGCCAGGAAATCGTGCAAAGATTGCTGACCGTTATTTATTACCCAGTCAGCACCGCACCGTTTCGCCATGCTCAGGCGTTCTTCGATTCTGTCGGTAATCACCACCGTTTTTACCTTATAGACACGTTTAAGCGCCTGTACGGTGGTTAGCCCCATAGGCCCTGCGCCATAAATCAGCGCAATATCATTTTCTGTGGGTTTAATTTGCCCGGTTACGTTCGCGGCGATGGTAAAAGGCTCGACCATGACGGCATGTTCATCTGGTACGGCATCGGGGATCGACCAGGCATTTTTTGCCGGCACTACGGCGTACTCGCTAAAACCACCATCGCGATGAACGCCCAGCACCACCAGCGATGTGCAAACGTTGGGTTTACCTATCGAACAGGGATAGCAATGCCCGCAACTGATAACGGGATCAACGGACACTCGCTCACCTATTCGCGAACGATCGACACCTTCACCTACCGTATCGATCACGCCAAAAAATTCGTGGCCGATAACACGAGGATATTGCGCAAATGGATTATGCCCGCGGTAAATATGGCTATCGGAACCACAAATTCCCGCCAGTTTTACCTTCACCCTGACCTCTCCCGCTGCTGGCTCTGGAACGGGCCGTTCGGCAATGACCAGCGTATTTGGTTTTTCAATCACAACACTTTTCATAGCAAATCACTCCTTACCAGTTCCACAACGTACCATCTTCCAGGCGAGCGACAGGCAGATATGCCGGGTCATACGGATATTTCGCGGCCAGTTTTTCGTCAAACTCGATACCAAGGCCTGGCTTATCGCCCGGGTGCATGTAGCCGTTATCAAAAGTCCAGCTATGCGGGAACACTTCCAGCATTTGCTCGGAATACCCCATATATTCCTGAACGCCGAAGTTCGGCACCCACAGATCAAAATGCAGTGCTGCGGCCATGCATACGGGTGACAGATCGGAAGGTCCATGTGACCCCGTGCGTACCTGATACAACGAGGCAAAATCGGCAATACGGCGCATACCGGTAATACCGCCCGCATGGGTAATGGTGGTGCGGATATAGTCGATCAACTGTTCTTCGATCAGTTGTTTGCAATCCCAGATGCTATTGAAGACTTCCCCTACTGCAATCGGCGTGACCGTATGCTGGCGGATCAGGCGGAAACACTCCTGGTTTTCGGCTGGTGTGGGATCTTCCATCCAGAACAGACGATATTGTTCAATGCTTTTGCCAAACCGGGCAGCTTCAATCGGCGTCAGGCGATGGTGCATGTCATGTAGCAGATGTTCGTTAAAACCAAATTTATCGCGAACGGCGGCAAACAGTTTCGGCGTGAAATCGAGGTATTTCTCTGTAGACCACAGCTGCTCTTCCGGCCACTGCCCTTTGGTCGCGGGTTCGTAGGCCAAACCTTTACCTTTAGACATACCGTAAGTGGTTTTCATGCCCGGTACGCCGCACTGTACGCGAATCGCTTTAAAGCCCATCTCTTTATGTCGCGCGTAATCCTCCAGCACATCATCTACGGTATGGCCTGTGGTGTGGCAGTAAACCATGACCCCTTCACGCGATGCGCCGCCGAGCAACTGATACAACGGCATGTTCGCCGCTTTCGCTTTGATATCCCACAATGCCATATCCACTGCGGAAATCGCCGACATAGTGACCGGCCCCCGACGCCAGTACGCGCCTTTATAGAAAAACTGCCAGATGTCTTCGATTCGATGCGCGTCGCGTCCGATAAGTTGCGGACAGACATGATCTTTCAGATAGGACGCCACGGATAACTCGCGGCCATTTAAGGTGGCATCTCCCAGCCCGGTGATCCCGTCTTCTGTCGTTATTTTTAACGTAACAAAATTACGCCCCGGGCAGGTGACAAAAACTTCAGCCCCGACAATCTTCATTTTTTATTCCTTACATCTGTTCTTGTGATGCAGGAAATTTACTCAACTGAGCTACTACCATACAAGTATAAAGATCGAAAAAGCCCTCGTTGATCACAAAAAAGGCGCTATGCGCGCCCCCATCCAGCCACGATAATCAGCATCCCGCACAAGGCCACCAGCGCACCAGACCAGTCATACAGGCTGAGTTTTACGCCATCGACAAAGCGCAGCCATAGCAGCGCAGTGACAACATAAACGCCGCCATAGGCCGCGTAAACTCGCCCACTCGCGGCCGGATGCAGCGTCAACAGCCAGACGAATAATGCCAGAGACACTCCGGCGGGTACCAACAACCACGCCGTCGCGCCTCGTTTAAGCCACAGCCAGGGTAAAAAACAGCCGATGATTTCGCATAAAGCAGTGACGAAAAAAAGAAAGGTAGTCTTCAGCATTGACGTTATTCAGTTACCTTCGGTTTAACCATGATACGACAGAATATCGCCAACGTATCCATATCCGCTCAGTGGGTATGCCCTGAAGCAGGAATAGTGTAGAATTTAACCCTGTTTTATCGTTTTTCCCTTTCTCATAAAAGGAATTCGCCATGAATATTACACTGACCAAACGTCTGTGTCTGACGGCTATGCTGACGCTTGCGGCGGCTGTGTACACCTCTTCAGCATTTGCTGAAACCAGTAAACTGGTCATTGAATCCGGGGACAGTGCGCAAAGCCGTCAACAGGCCGCCATGGAAAAGGAACAATGGAACGATACGCGCCAGTTACGTCAGAAAGTGAACAAGCGTACTGAGAAAGAGTGGGACAAAGCCGATGCGGCCTTTGATAGCCGTGATAAGTGCGAACAGAGCGCCAATATTAACGCCTACTGGGAACCTAACACCCTGCGCTGCCTCGACCGTCGTACTGGCCGTACCGTTGCACCATAATGACTATGCACCTTAAAGGATATTGCAAGGATACAATATGACTAGCGCCCTCAGTGTTAAGCTGCGCCCGCTGGAGCGTGAAGATTTACGTTTTGTCCACCAGCTTGATAACAACGCCAGCGTTATGCGTTACTGGTTCGAAGAGCCTTACGAAGCGTTTGTTGAGCTGTCAGACCTGTACGACAAGCATATTCACGACCAAAGCGAACGTCGCTTCGTGGTGGAATGCGAAGGTGAAAAAGCCGGGCTGGTGGAGCTGGTAGAGATTAACCACGTCCACCGCCGGGCTGAATTCCAGATTATTATTTCGCCTGAATATCAGGGTAAAGGTCTGGCTTCGCGGGCGGCAAAGCTGGCGATGGATTATGGTTTTACCGTCCTCAACTTATATAAGCTGTATCTGATCGTCGATAAAGAGAACGAAAAAGCCATCCACATCTACCGTAAACTCGGCTTTATGGTGGAAGGTGAACTGATTCATGAATTCTTTATCAACGGCCAGTACCGCAACACCATCCGTATGTGTATTTTCCAGCAGCAGTATTTGGCGGAACACAAAACGTCAGGTCCTAACCTGCT
This sequence comes from Citrobacter sp. Cc139, assembly GCF_030334645.1. Classification (NCBI taxonomy): domain Bacteria; kingdom Pseudomonadati; phylum Pseudomonadota; class Gammaproteobacteria; order Enterobacterales; family Enterobacteriaceae; genus Citrobacter; species Citrobacter sp. Cc139. The sequence goes on along the minus strand of NZ_JAOWDM010000082.1, from coordinate 200,753 downwards.
ACAACCTACCGCTCAGTAAAGGCGACTAGTAGTAATCGATGGTGTTTTCAATCGAATAATGATGTTCAACTGCTGGCTTCACGCTTTCGTCGACGATAACCAGCTGGCAGTTGACCGGGTTGGCGTAGTTATCGTACTTACACGTTTGCCTGACATTACCCAATGGATGATTGTTCAGCATACTCACCGCCGTGTAATCCAGCTTCTTCAGCGGATCAACCGACGGTTTGGCATCAACCTGTAAAGTATTGTCTTTACTGACAGTAGTTTTACCCAGCGGGTAGCCTTCCGCGTCATAGCGGTACTGGACTTTCATCTCTTTTCCTGTGGCGGAAACGACAAAGCCGTTATCGTCGGTATCCCACACCACACCGGCAGCAGGCAGTTCCGCTAGCTGGCATTTACCCTGCAAGCGGATCTTTTTTTCCAGCGTTTCGGCATCGCGATAGTAGTTGGCATCCAGAACCAGCGCCATGCCGGTATTGTTTTCGATATCGTGCAGTTCAAGCGTATCGAAACACCCTTCCTGCGAGAGCGTACCGACAACGCGCTTGGAAACTTCACCTTTATCATTTAGAAGCGTCTGACTGAAATCTTTCACTGGTCCACGCAGCGGATCGAAATCAAATTCATTGGAAAAACTGGCCATTTCCGGCGTAAAAGAAACCAGCCCTTTGGCGTTATCACACCCGACCAGTACGGCGCACAGGAAAACTAACAGGGTCTGTTTCTTCACATTTTTCACCTGGATAAGAAGATAATTCTCAATCATATTAGCAAATACAGTTATTTACACCAGAAATGCTACTCTTAGTTCATGTCGATCATAAAAGGAGCTGATGATGAAATACATAACAGGAATTGCCGCAATCTTACTGGTAGCTGCCTCCCCGCAAGTTCTGGCGGCGCCAGCGTCCTGCGAACGCGTTAAGAGCGATATTGAACAGCGCATCATAAATAATGGCGTAGCGGAATCCAGCTTTACGCTGAGTATCGTCCCCAACGATCAGGCCGATCAACCTGATTCACTGGTAGTGGGGCATTGTGCAAACGATACGCATAAGATTCTCTATACCCGGACCAACAGTGGCAACGCCCCCGCCAATAGCACGCCAGCTCAGGACGGCCATGCTGCCGAACCACAATAAAATAAATAGTGCCCTCCGCTCGCGGAGGGTCGCTCCCCTTTGATATGCATTAAGGTGACATGCCTATAAGTGGGTAAACTCACTCCATTATTAGCATGCTATTAATTTCGTTATAGAAATTAATATATAGCGATAACTATAAAGGAGGGAGTTATGTCTGAAACTGAGCAATATGGAGGCATCAGCCGCAGGACGTTAGTGAAATCCTCGGCTATTGGTTCGCTGGCGCTTGCCGCAGGCGGACTCTCATTACCTTTCGGAATGCGCTCCGCAGCGGCTGCGGTACAACAAGCGTTACAACCAGCAGAAGAAAAAGTCGTTTGGGGGGCTTGTTCCGTGAACTGCGGAAGCCGTTGCGCCCTGCAACTTCATGTCAAAGATGATGAGGTCGTATGGGTAGAATCCGATACGACCGGGGATGATATTTATGGTCAGCACCAGGTTCGCGCCTGTTTGCGTGGTCGTTCTATCCGTCGCCGAATTAATCATCCGGATCGCCTCAACTATCCAATGAAACGCGTGGGTAAGCGCGGTGAAGGTAAATTTGAGCGCATAACCTGGCAGGAAGCCCTGGATACTATCAGCGCCAGTTTGAAAAATACCGTACAGAAATACGGTAATGAAGCCGTGTATATCAACTACACCTCTGGCATTGTCGGCGGCAACATTACACGTTCCTCCCCTTATGCCTCACTGGTCGCTCGCCTGATGAACTGCTATGGCGGATTCCTGAGCCATTACGGTACCTATAGCACCGCGCAAATCGCGGCGGCAATGCCTTATACCTATGGCTCAAACGAAGGCAACAGTACCTCAGACATCGAAAACACGAAACTGGTGGTGATGTTCGGCAATAACCCTGCCGAAACGCGCATGAGCGGCGGCGGCATAACTTACTTTCTGGAGCAAGCCCGGGAGCGCTCAAACGCCCGGATGATCGTCATTGACCCCCGCTATACCGATACTGCAGCGGGTCGAGAGGATGAGTGGATCCCTATTCGTCCGGGCACCGACGCTGCACTCGTAGCGGGAATCGCCTGGGTCATGATTAACGAAGATCTTGTCGATCAGGCGTTTCTCGACAAATATTGCGTCGGTTATGACGAGAAAACCCTGCCCGCCGATGCTCCCGTTAACGGGCATTACAAAGCTTATATTCTTGGCAACGGTGATGACGGTATCGCCAAAACGCCACAATGGGCCTCGCACATCACCGGGATCCCAGCCGAGCGCATAATCAAACTGGCAAGGGAAATCGGCAGCACTAAACCGGCGTATATTTGCCAGGGTTGGGGTCCTCAACGTCAGGCTAACGGTGAACTAACCTCACGCGCGATCGCCATGTTGCCTATTCTGACCGGCAACGTCGGCATCAACGGCGGCAATAGCGGCGCACGAGAATCAACCTACACCATCACGATTGAGCGCATGCCACTGCCTGAAAATCCCATCAAGACTCAGATATCCTGCTTTAGCTGGACCGACGCCATCGTCCGGGGCCCGGAAATGACCGCTACCCGCGATGGCGTTCGTGGGAAAGATAAGCTCGACGTGCCGATAAAATTTATCTGGAACTATGCGGGCAACACCATCACCAACCAGCACTCAGATATCAATAAAACGCATGAGATCCTTCAGGACGAGACGAAATGCGAAATGATAGTGGTCATCGAAAACTTCATGACATCTTCGGCCAAATATGCCGATATTCTGCTGCCTGATTTAATGACCGTCGAACAGGAGGATATTATCCCCAACGACTACGCGGGCAACATGGGGTACCTCATTTTTATTCAACCCGCGACGTCGCCTAAGTTCGAGCGTAAACCGATCTACTGGATAATGAGCGAAGTAGCGAAACGTCTTGGCGACGATATCTACCAACGTTTTACTGAAGGCCGTACCCAGGAACAATGGCTCCAGTATCTGTATGCAAAAATGCTGGCTAAAGACCCCGCGCTCCCTTCTTATGACGAGCTGAAGAAAATGGGGATCTATAAACGCAAAGATCCCAACGGACACTTTGTCGCCTACAAAAAATTCCGCGACGATCCGCAGGCCAACCCGCTCAAAACCCCCTCTGGCAAGATTGAAATCTACTCTAGCCGACTGGCGAAAATTGCCAACTCCTGGGAGTTGCAAAAGGATGAGGTGATAAGCCCACTTCCCATTTACGCCTCAACGTTTGAAGGATGGGACGATCCAAAACGCAGTTCATTCCCGCTGCAGTTGTTTGGTTTCCACTACAAATCCCGCACCCACTCCAGCTACGGGAATATTGATGTTCTCCAGGCATCCTGTCGCCAGGAAATATGGCTCAACCCCGTCGATGCCCAAAAGCGGGGAATCAGAAACGGCGATATGGTGCGGGTCTTTAACGATCGTGGTGAAGTGCGTATCCCGGCCAAAGTGACGCCGCGGATCCTGCCCGGCGTAAGCGCAATGGGTCAGGGCGCATGGCACGATGCCGATATGGCTGGCGATAAAATTGATCATGGCGCCTGCGTCAATACGCTCACAACCCAGCGCCCTTCACCGCTGGCAAAAGGCAACCCACAGCACACTAACCTGGTCGAGATCGAGAAGGTTTAAGGACTAGCCCATGACAACTCAGTATGGATTTTTTATTGATTCCAGTCGTTGCACCGGGTGCAAAACCTGCGAACTGGCCTGCAAAGACTACAAAGATCTCACGCCTGAGGTGAGCTTTCGACGGATTTATGAATACGCGGGCGGTGACTGGCAGGAGGATAACGGCGTCTGGCATCAGAATGTCTTCGCCTATTACCTCTCCATTTCTTGCAATCACTGCGAAGATCCAGCCTGTACCAAGGTTTGCCCAAGTGGCGCCATGCATAAACGTGAAGATGGTTTTGTCGTGGTGAATGAAGACGTATGCATAGGCTGTCGCTACTGCCACATGGCCTGCCCATACGGCGCGCCGCAGTACAATGCAGCTAAAGGTCATATGACCAAGTGCGATGGCTGTCATGATCGCGTCGCCGACGGCAAAAAGCCTGTCTGCGTAGAGTCCTGTCCGCTACGCGCGCTGGACTTTGGTCCGCTTGATGAGCTGCGCAAAAAACATGGTGAGCTTGCGGCGGTTGCCCCGTTACCGGGCGCGCATTTTACCAGGCCGAGTATTGTGATTAAACCCAATGCCAATAGCCGCCCGACCGGGGATACCACGGGTTTTCTGGCTAATCCGAAGGAGGTGTAAAATGGGAAATGGATGGCATGAATGGCCGCTGGTCCTGTTTACGGTGCTGGGTCAATGTGTGGCCGGGGCGCTGATCGTGAGTGGGTATGGCTGGTTAACCACCAAAGACGATGTGGCAAAACAACGTATCGTGCGCAATATGTTTTTTCTGTGGCTGGTAATGGGCATCGCCTTTCTCGCCTCAATAATGCATTTAGGTTCACCGCTACGCGCGTTTAACTCGCTGAACAGAATTGGCGCATCGGCGCTCAGTAACGAAATCGCCAGCGGTTCGCTGTTTTTCGCGGTTGGTGGCCTGTGGTGGCTGGTGGCGTTTCTCGGTAAAATGCCGGCGACGTCAGGTAAAATCTGGCTGCTGCTCAGCATGTTGCTTGGTCTGGTTTTTGTTCTGGCGATGACTAACGTCTACCAGATAGACACCGTTCCGACCTGGTATAATGGCTATACTACGCTGGCGTTTTTCATGACGATGTTGCTGAGTGGCCCGCTGTTTGCCGCTCTGCTGCTACGCGCTGCGAGCGTGTCGTTTAACGCCGCCAGATTCGCCGGAATCAGCATACTTGCCCTGCTGGTGAGTGTGGCCGTTATCGTTTTGCAGGGCGTATCGCTCAGCGAAATTCACAGTTCGGTACAACACGCCAGCGCTCTGGTTCCCGACTACGCAAGCTTACAGGTCTGGCGCATCGTGATGCTGGCTGCGGGGCTGGGTTGCTGGATATGCCCGCTAATTCGTCGCAAAGAACCGGCTGTCGGCGGATTGGCGCTGGGTTTAATTTTCGTGCTTGCCGGTGAAATTATTGGCCGCGGTTTGTTTTATGGCTTACATATGACAGTCGGAATGGCTGTTGCAGGTTAATACTCGGGTGCGGGGCAACCCGCACTTTTCAGGATTGTTTGCATGACCCATTTTTCACAACGTGACAACTTCTCTACCGCGGCGCGCGTATTGGGTGCGCTGTTCTACTATGCGCCAGACAGTACAGAAGCTTCTGCGCTGGTCAGTGCGCTAAAAACCGATGGCTGGCAGGCGCAGTGGCCGCTTGAACCCACGGCCCTTTCTGCGCTGGCTGAACAACTGCAGACCGAGGCTGATGAGCCGCTCCCGCAAGCCTGGCAGCGACTGTTTGTCGGCCCTTACGCGCTACCTTCTCCGCCCTGGGGTTCCGTCTGGCTGGATCGTGAAAATGTCTTGTTTGGCGATTCCGCGCTGGCATTACGTCAGTGGATGCGGGACAACGGGATCCAGTTTGCCGTGCAGCAAAATGAACCGGAAGATCACTTTGGCGCGCTGCTGTTACTGACGGCCTGGCTTGCTGAAAATGGACGCCACACCGAGTGCGAACAGCTGTTAGCCTGGCATCTGCTACCATGGTCAACGCGTTTCCTTGACGTGTTTATCGAACATGCGAACCACCCGTTCTACCGGGCTCTGGCAGAACTGGCGCGCCTGACGCTGGCAAAGTGGCGATCGCAATTATTAATTCCAGTAGCCGATAAGCCTTTGTTTCGTTAATGTCGCCACAGGCAGGAAGTATCCTGCCTGCATAATACCGTTGCGCACGCTGAGCTTTTGCTTCTGTTGCCAAATAGCCGCAAAATAAAGCCTCTGAATTTCCCTGTCTGGCCACTCATGCACCATTTACATGCTTATCCTGACCTGCGCGCTATGTTTCGCCGCCTGCTGATCGCCGCGCTGATTGGTATCCTTGCCGCGTTGGCCGTCGCAGGCTTTCGCCATGCCATGTTCCTTCTTGAATGGTTGTTCCTGAGCAACGACACCGGGAGTCTGGTCAATGCGGCGACAAATCTTTCTCCGTTAAGACGCATGCTGACGCCCGCGCTGGGCGGCCTGGCAGCTGGCTTACTGCTCTGGGGTTGGCAAAAATTCAACCGTTTACGACCACAGGCTCCCACAGATTACATGGAAGCCCTGCAAACGGACGGTCAATTCGACGTCAGCGCCAGCCTGGTAAAGTCACTGGCATCGTTACTGGTTGTCGCCAGCGGCAGTGCTATCGGGCGTGAAGGTGCCATGATTTTGCTGGCGGCGCTGGCCGCGTCCAGCTTTGCTAAACGTTTCACACCGCGCGCCGAATGGAAATTATGGATTGCCTGTGGAGCGGCAGCAGGTATGGCCGGCGCGTATCATGCCCCGCTGGCGGGCAGTTTATTTATTGCTGAAGTCCTGTTTGGCACGATGATCCTCGCCTCGCTGGGACCGGTGGTGGTATCCGCCGTCGTCGCCTTGCTGACCACCAATGTACTGAGCGACAGCAATGCGTTGCTCTATGCCGTGCACTTCACACGGGAACTGCATGTGATGGAATACGCCATGATTGTCAGCACAGGTCTGGTTGCCGGCGTCTGCGGTCCGTTGTTTATGTGGTTGATGACCGCCAGCCATAACGGTTTTTTGCGCTTAAAACTCTCGCCACCGTGGCAACTGGCGCTTGGCGGGTTGATCGTTGGCCTGTTGTCGCTGCTCACTCCTGCCGTTTGGGGAAATGGCTACAGCGTGGTGCAGTCATATCTGCTCTCGCCACCGCTATTGACCGTGGTTAGCGGGATCTTTATCTGCAAATTACTGGCGGTGCTTGCCAGCAGTGGCTCCGGTGCGCCGGGCGGGGTGTTTACGCCAACGCTGTTTGTCGGTCTGTCTGTCGGCATGCTGCTGGGACGGACGTGGGGATTATGGCTTCCGGGTCCGGATGAAATTGCCATTCTGCTGGGATTAACGGGGATGGCCACGCTACTGGCAGCAACCACGCATGCGCCAATTATGTCTACATTGATGGTTTGTGAAATGACCGGGGAGTATCGCTTGCTCCCCGGATTACTGATCGCTTGCGTGGTGGCGTCAGTGCTGTCGAGAACGTTACGCCAGGACTCTATCTACCGACAGCACGCTGCCAAGCATTGACAGACGGATATACTGTGACAGCTCTCGCTGCTCTGCGCGAGGCAGATACGGCAGTTCGCCGATTAGCGGCGCAGGTAATTTTTTGCTCAGCACGTCAATGATTTCCGCATAATGCGCCAGCCCTGGGTTGATTCGGTTTGCGACCCAGCCAAGCAGCGGCAATCCGTCGCTGGCGATCGCCTGTGCGGTAAGAATGGCATGATTAATACAACCTTCCTGGATACCCACCACCATCAGCACCGGCATTTGTTCCTGTACCACCCATTCAGATAGCGGGCGCAGATCGTTCATCAGACTCCGCCAGCCGCCGGTACCTTCCACGACAACGTGATCGACTTTATCGCTCAGACTTGCGAGACCGTTGGAAAGCAAGGTGTAATTGACCGGACCACTATGCGCTACGCTGCTTTCGTCCTCGCTCAGCGCAATCGGGTTGACCGCCTCATACGGCAGTTCGATAGATGAAACACTTTGCAACACCAGCGCATCTTTGTTGCGCAAACCTTCAGGTGTCTCCTTACTTCCTTTGGCTACCGGTTTGTAGCCTGCGACACTTTTACCCCCTGACGCCAACGCTTGTAGTAATGCGCGGGAAACCACGGTCTTCCCAACAGAAGTGTCTGTACCTGTAATAAAGAAACGCTTCAGCATCACTAACTCCACCGTTATGCTTTGAAAATATAAGTCAGGAAAATAAAACAGTGGAGAAAGTCTAAGGTATGACGACCGGAATCAGCTTGAGATAGCGCAATTTTTCGTACAACAGTTAAAAAATGTTAACCCTGTAATAGACGTATCAACAAAGAACCGTTATACATCGCGTCCTTAACGAGCGCAGCCCCCGCCATGGTTCCCTGATTGGTAAACTGTGTACTTTCGACCACAATATGCTGACTATACGCCGGGAGCGCCTGCTGACGAATGCTGTCAGCAATGGTGGGAAACAGTATATCCGCCGCTTTGCTGAGCGGAGAACCAATCAATATCTTTTGCGGGTTGAACAAATTCACCATGATGGCAAGGATGCGTCCGACGTGGGTCCCGACGCCGCTAATGATATCTTTTGCCAATAAATCACCCTGCATCGCCGCCAGACACAGTGCGTCTACCGTTAACGGTTGTCCATGCAGTGAAGAGCTCATTGACTGCTTCAGCCGCACCTGCGCCAGTTCCAGCACGCTGTCGACGCTGGCGATGGTTTCCAGACAACCATGATTACCGCAATAGCAGCGTTTACCGTAAGGATCCACCTGCGTATGACCAATTTCCACCAGGCTACTGCTCCCGGCATGCAGTAAATGACCGTCGGTTATCACCCCTGCGCCGACGTTATGGTCAATAACGACCTGGATGACATCGCGTGCGCCACGTGATGCGCCAAAAAGCGCCTCCGCCATGGTCCAGGCGCTGATATCATGCTGAATATAGACCGGCACGCCGGTATGGTTTTCGAGCGCTTCGCCCAACGGCATCTCTTTGACATCATCGTAAAACGGCATGCGATGTACGATGCCGTTTTCGGTATCGATTATGCCAGGTAGCGTGATGGCGATGGAGGTCAAGCGTTCCAGCTTTTGCTGGTGGCGGATGAAAAACTGATCGACCTGGGTAATGATACGCTCCAGCAGAGGTGTTTCACTGACCAGCGCCATTTCCAGGCAATCCTCAACCACCAGCTTGCTGCTCAGATCGCGCAGCGCCAGAAAAATCTCGCCGCGACTGATGCGAATGGATAAATAATGCCAGGCTTCGGTTTCGACAACCAGCCCCACGGCCGGACGCCCACGACTCCCTGCTTCCTTGATTTCCAGCTCTTGTACCAGGTGGGCTTCAAGCATTTCGCGGACAATTTTGGTAATACTGGCAGGCGCCAATTGTGCCAGGCGAGAGAGATCAATACGCGATACCGGTCCCAGCTGATCAATCAGGCGATAGACCGCGCCCGCATTGGTCTGCTTAATTTGATCGATATGCCCAGGCTGACTATCAGCAACCACCACTTACTCCCTTTATTTTCGCGCTCCGAAATAATCTGCGGGCTATGGTGAAGCACTTCAATGGCTTCCGTCAACTTTTTACTTAGCCTTGTGATTTACTGCACATTTTCACCCATATTTAAACTAAATTAATTGCCTGGACCGCCGCCAGCAGTTGTTCACGAAAACGTTGCGCGGCATGACTTTGCTCATGATGCTTAGGCCAGACTAACCACATTTCGGAGACGGCATCTTCCTCTGCTATCGGGATCCAACACATTTCATACAGTTGCACCCGTTTAAAGGAAGCGGGCAGGATCGAAACGCCCAACCCCGCGGCCACTAACCCAATGATGGTCATCGCCTCGCCTACCTCCTGAGTAATCGTCGGTTTGAGATCATAGCGACGCATCAGACCCAGAATATCGTCATACAACCCCGTTCCCACATGCGGGTCAAAAAAGACAAATGGCTCATTAGCCAGCTCAGCCAGCGTCACTACGGGCTTTTGCGCCAACGGATGCGCTCGTGGGATCATCGCCATCAGCGGTTCATGCAGAATAACCTCTCGCGCCAGCGTTTCCGGGAGTTGCGTGTTGCGCATAAGCCCCAGATCCAGAGTGCCTTCGTTAAGTGGGGCAATTTGCTCGCGCGTATTCATTTCGCGGGTTTGCATATGCACCACAGGATAGCGCTGGCGAAACAGGGAGAGCGTATCTGACACCGCTTTGATAAACGGCGCTGATGACGTAAAGCCGATACGCAATTCCCCTGCTTCTCCGAGATGCAAACGCTCTGCTCGGGCGGCGGCTTCATTAACCAGGCTAAGGATCTGTCGGCTGTCCGCTAGAAACTGTTTTCCGGCGGCAGTGAGGGCCACGCTACGGTTAGTTCGCGCCAATAACCGGGCACCAATCTGTTGTTCCAGGATTTGGATCTGCTGGCTTAACGGTGGTTGCGAAATATTCAGCCGCGCTGCCGCCCGGCCAAAATGCAACTCTTCCGCAACCGCCACGAAGTAGCGTAAATGACGAAGTTCGATATTCATATTTTTAAAATATTATTTGAGATTATTAATATATTAGACAGAATATTGGGATTTTCATACTCTTAAGGCTGGTCCTGTAGTAGCAAAATATTAAGCAAGGATTCCAGGTGAGTCGTACAACAACGGTCGATACCGCGCCGGCAAGCGATATTGACGAGAGCGTTACCCTGCCGGATGGTTTTATCAAACGCGGTACATCCCCTTTTATGCGCGTTACGCTGGCGCTGTTTTCTGCCGGGCTGGCGACATTTGCCCTGCTCTATTGCGTGCAGCCCATACTGCCGGTGCTCTCGCACGAGTTTGGGGTTTCCCCTGCCAGCAGCAGTATTTCGCTTTCCATCTCTACGGCAATGCTGGCCATCGGTTTACTGTTTACTGGCCCACTTTCCGATGCGATAGGTCGTAAGCCGGTAATGGTTACGGCACTGCTACTCGCCTCCTGCTGTACGCTGCTTTCAACAATGATGACCAGCTGGCACGGGATTTTAATCATGCGCGCGCTGATCGGTCTGTCGCTGAGCGGCGTGGCGGCGGTGGGGATGACCTATCTGAGTGAGGAAATTCATCCCAGCTTTGTGGCTTTCTCAATGGGCTTGTATATCAGTGGCAACTCAATTGGCGGTATGAGTGGTCGCTTGATCAGCGGCGTATTCACCGACTTTTTCAACTGGCGTATCGCGCTGGCGGCAATCGGCTGTTTTGCCCTCGCCTCCGCGCTGATGTTCTGGAAAATTTTGCCAGAGTCCCGTCATTTCAGGCCCACGTCGCTGCGACCTAAATCATTGTTCATCAATTTCCGTTTGCACTGGCGCGACAGAGGGTTACCGCTACTGTTTGCGGAAGGTTTTTTGCTGATGGGGTCGTTTGTCACACTGTTTAATTACATCGGCTATCGCCTGATGCTTTCTCCGTGGGAACTCAGTCAGGCTGTTGTCGGCCTGTTATCCGTGGCATATTTGACCGGGACCTGGAGTTCGCCGAAAGCAGGCTCCATGACTACCCGCTATGGCCGCGGCCCGGTGATGATCGTTTCAACCGGCGTGATGCTTTTTGGGCTATTGATGACCCTGTTTACCTCACTATGGCTGATCTTCGCCGGGATGCTGCTCTTTTCTGCCGGGTTCTTTGCCGCGCACTCTGTGGCAAGTAGTTGGATTGGACCACGAGCAAAACGCGCTAAAGGCCAGGCCTCTTCCCTGTATCTGTTCAGCTATTACCTGGGCTCCAGTATTGCCGGTACGCTGGGCGGTGTGTTCTGGCATAGCTACGGCTGGAACGGCGTGGGCGGATTTATCGCCCTGATGCTGGTGCTGGCGTTGCTGGTCGGTGCGCGTTTGCACCATCGTCTGCACGTTTAATCAAGGATGCCCGGCTTCGGGCATCATCACTTATGAAGACGCTGCCATTTGCAGGACAATAACCGTCCCGTTCATCACGATATGCAGCGTCATCGGCATCAGCAGTCCATTGCTTTTCAGTCTGGCAAGGATTAAAACCTGCGACACAAGAAACAGCATCAGCAGCGTGCGCAGATCCACATACTGGGTATGCATCACGGCAAAAATGATCGATACCACGACTGACGACAGCCAGGTTTTATTATTGAACCAATACTGGAATGCGTTGAATAAACAGCCCCTGAAAACAATTTCTTCATAAACTGGCGCAAAAAATATCAGGGTCAGAGTGGATAACCACAGCGCGTAGTTGTTTAAGGATATCTGGCTGGTTACCCACGCTTCGGTTTGTCTGAGACCTATCAACCACGGCAAGATAAGCTGAATAAAAAGCAGGGCCGCAAATAAAATGCCAAACCACCGGGCATTGAAGATCCCTTTGCCCAGCCCTTCTCTTTTCCTGAAGAAGAAATAATAAAGCGGAACCAGTACGATAAATTCCAGCATAAACAACAGCGGGAAGAGTAATCCTTTGGCGAGCAGCTCCTGGCTCGCGGGAAAAAACAACGGGGTAAACGTGAGGCCAAACATCAGCATAAACATAGAAAAACAGCCAGCAACGGCTTTGGTCCGGGCGATATACTGGTTGTCGACATCCTGTGACATACAATCTCCTTGCACTTGTCGAGTATAAGATGATGAATTATCGATATATGATAAAAATTCTCATTATCACTGACAACCTACCAACATTTACCCTATGTATGGAGAATCCGTCAGCGGCAGCCAAAAGCGGAAGCACGCGCCTGCCGTTGAATTAACCAGATTGATATCGCCGCCATGCAGTTCAAGCATTCTTCGCACAATCAGCAATCCCAGACCGCCGCGCTGCTCACGGGGAGTTAACGCGGTTGGGCGCTGAAATAACACTTCGCGTACCCCCATTTCCACGCCTGGGCCGCTGTCCTGCACCTCTGCTACCAGTCGGTCTTCATCACGCCAGATTTTTAGCCATACATCTCCCCCGTCAGGTGTATGGCGGATAGCATTATCCAGTAAATTCGTCACCACCCTTTCCATCATCGATAAATCGGCATTTACCAGCGGTAACGGCCCCATCACGTCAAGGTGTAACTGTAAATGGCGTGTGGCAACAGGGAGATCAAACTTCTGCGCCACATCCTGGATCAACTCGCCAAAAGCAAAACGTTCGCGCTGAGGTTTTATGCCGCCGTGCTCCAGCCTCGCCAGCTCAAACAGTTGTTGTGACAGATGGCGAACCTTATGCCCCTGGCGCAACGCGATACTAAGATAATGCCTGTTTTCCTCTGGCGTTATCGTGTCGGCTTTCAGCGACAACATTTCCAGATAGCCCAGCAGCGAGGTGAGCGGCGTGCGTAAATCGTGAGATATATTGGCAATAAACTCTCTGCGCTGGCGATCGCTGTCAGCTAACAAATCCCACTGATGTGCAATTTGCTGTGCCAGCTCTATAAACGCATTGTTCAACAACGCAATTTCATTCCCCGGTGACGGATCGGGCTTTTTCTGCGCCAACTGCTTAATGACGCTAATACTGTCCTGCTCCATTTTGACCACCTGCGCGGTCAACCTTTTTACCGGATGCGTCACCCATCGCCACACCAGCAAGCCCGCAATTCCGCCGGCTAATAAAACCAGAATTAACGTTCCTGCCACCGTGTTCCAGAGCGTTTTCTGCCAGGCGGTATTTGCCAGCATATGCAGATTTTCGCCCTGGAGAATAATGAACAGATAACCATGCAGTTGGCCGTTAAGCATCACTGGCGCCGCACTAAAGACCTTCTGCTGATTGCTGCGCGGATCATCGCCATACACTGGCAAACCATCCGAATTTAGAAAATCCTGAATCGGCTGCACGGTAATTTTCTGGCGCTGAATATGCCCGGGCGGTGCGGCATCGGCGAGTATGTCACCTGCTGGTGAAACCAGATACAGTTCGACGCTTGGATTGAGCGTCATCAGGTGATTAAACAGTCCTTTTAACGTCTGTCGATTGATCTGCCCGCGGGTATCAATCAGTGACTCACTTTTGACAATCTTGCTCGCCAGTTCCAGCGACAGCCTTTGCACCATGGCATCGCCATATTTTTGACTATTACGTAGCTGGACAACGCTGACGGCTACCGCGCAGATCAACATAATCGCGGTAAATACCAGGGTCAGCCGCTGGCTTAAAGACAGTCGATAAATCATGACTGATGCTCCGCGTTATTCGCCGCAAGCTTATAACCTCGTCCCCAAACGGTGAGAATAATTTCCGGCTCAGCAGCATCTTTTTCAATCTTGGTCCGCAGACGATTAATATGACTGTTCACCGTATGCTCATACCCTTCGTGCTGGTAGCCCCACACATGATCTAACAGCGCCTGACGCGAAAAAACCTCGCCGGGATGACGAGCGAAAAAATAGAGCAGATCGAACTCACGGGGCGTCAAATCGATTGATTTGCCATGCTGGCGGACTTCTCGGGCTAAGGGATCAATCTCCACGCCATGGACGCTAATGATCCCCGCTTCCAAACGTAGATTCTGACTCATCGCCTCCTGACGGCGAAACAGCGCCTTCACGCGGGCCATCAGTTCCAGTACGGAGAAAGGTTTGGCTAAATAATCATCGGCTCCCATCTCCAGCCCCAGAACGCGGTGAGTTTCACTGGTGCGGGCGCTAATAATGATGACGGGTAAATAGAAACTCATTTGACGAATGCGACGACATATTTCCAGACCATCGACACCCGGCAGCATTAAATCGAGGATAACCGCATCCCAGACATGTTTTTCCAGTTGTTCAAGCGCGCGCGTTCCATCTGCCTCATGGATAATTTCATATCCCTCATCCTTCAGGCTAAGCTGCAAAAGTGAGGCAATATCGCTGTCATCTTCCACCAAAAATATCTTTTTTGCGCCGGCCATCAGAGTCATCCCCTCTCGTTGAACTGAAAGCTTACCTCAGGCAAGGGGCGGAAGTTATCACAAAATTTTTAACTTTTCGTGAGGATCCTGGGATACGCCTGGATCAAGGATGTCGTTACAGAAAGTCACGCATCAACAGGGAAACGTCGCTTTGTTTTCCTTAACATGAAAATAAAAAGGAACAGTTATGCAGAAAAAACGTCCACTTCGGGAAGCTGATGTTACCGCCGAATCAGTTTTTTTTATGCAAAGACGACAGGTCCTCAAAGCGCTTGGGATAGGCGCTGCAGCCGCTTCTCTCTCCTTCCAGACACAGGCGAATCTGCTGAATTGGTTTAAGGGCAACGATCGCGCGCCTGCACCGGCGGGGAAACCGCTCGAGTTCATAAAACCGGATGCCTGGCAAAGCACACTCCCCCTGACGCCGGAAGACAAGGTGACGGGCTATAACAATTTCTATGAATTTGGTCTGGATAAGGCCGATCCTGCCGCCAATGCCGGTAGCCTGAAAACCGATCCCTGGACATTAACCATCAGCGGTGAGGTGAACAAACCCTTAACGTTGGATCATGATGCGTTGACCACACGTTTTCCGTTAGAAGAACGTATTTACCGGATGCGTTGCGTTGAAGCGTGGTCGATGGTTGTGCCGTGGATTGGCTTTCCCTTACATAAATTATTGGCGCAGGTTGAACCCACCAGCGACGCCAAATACGTTGCCTTTGAAACACGCTACGCCCCCGATGAAATGCCCGGTCAGAAAGATCGCTTCATTGGTGGTGGGTTGAAATACCCCTATGTTGAAGGTTTGCGTTTGGATGAGGCCATGCACCCTCTTACCCTTCTGACCGTGGGCGTGTATGGCAAAGCATTGCCGCCGCAAAACGGGGCGCCGATACGCCTGACGGTCCCCTGGAAATATGGCTTCAAGGGTATTAAATCGATCGTCAGTATCAAGCTGACACGTGAGCGACCGCCGACGACCTGGAATATGTCAGCGCCAAACGAATACGGTTTTTACGCCAATGTTAATCCACATGTCGATCATCCCCGTTGGTCTCAGGCGACGGAACGTTTTATCGGTTCCGGTGGGATTCTCGATGTACAACGCCAGCCGACGTTGCTTTTTAACGGTTACGCCAATGAGGTGGCTTCTTTATATCGGGGTATGGATCTACGGGAGAACTTTTAAGTGAGATTAACGGCAAAGCAGATAACCGGCCTGAAAGTGCTACTGCATCTCGCCGGTTTTTTACCCCTGCTATGGCTTTTCTGGGCAGTGCAACAGGGTGCATTGGGCGCCGATCCCGGGAAAGACATTCAGCATTTTACCGGCATTACGGCGCTAAAATTTTTGCTTGCCACCCTGCTGGTATCGCCGCTCGCACGCTATACAAAGCAGCCTTTGCTGTTTCGTACCCGACGCTTGTTAGGATTATGGTGCTTTGCCTGGGCCACACTGCATCTGACCAGCTATGCGCTATTGGAGCTGGGTATACAAAATTTGGGATTGTTGGGGCGAGAGCTGGTTTCACGGCCATGGCTCACGCTGGGCATGACGGGTTGGGTTATCTTACTCCTGCTGACGCTGACCTCCACGCAGGCCGCACAGCGTAAAATGGGCAAACGCTGGCAAACGTTGCACAACTACGTCTACCTGACTGCCTTTTTACTCCCGGTTCATTACCTATGGTCGGTCAAAGTGTTGTCACCGTCCCCTATTATCTACGCCTCCTGTTTTATTGTGCTGCTGGTATTTCGCTATAAAAAGTGGTTACGCAAAAGCGGATACAAAGGTGTGTTTATGAAAAGTGAATGATTCACGGTAAACTTCTTAACCACACCTAAACAGAACGAGAACAAAAAATGAGTAACAATGATAATTACCATCAACTCACCCGCACGTTCCAGCGGCTCTCTCGCTTCTCTCACCTCTCGGCCATCGCCAGTTGGGACATGTTTACCATGATGCCGCCGGGCGGCAGCAAAGCCCGCGGCGAAGCGTTGGCAGAACTGAGCGTGCTTGAGCATCAGTTGTTAACCGACGCGAAAGTAGCCAAGTGGATCGCCGCCGCAAAACAGGAAGACCTTAACGATGTTGAGCAAGCGAATTTGCGCGAAATGTCGCGACTGCATCACCAGGCATCCCTGCTGCCTGAATCACTGGTAGAAGCAAAGTCGCTGGCAGGCAGCCGCTGTGAGCATGCCTGGCGCAGCCAGCGACCCGCGAATGACTGGGAGGGTTTTTCCGAGAACCTGAAAGAGGTCGTGAAATACAGCCGCGAAGAAGCCCGACTGCGCGCAGACGCTAAAGGTTGCTCACCTTATGACGCGCTACTGGACATCTTTGAACCAGAGATGACCAGCGCCCAACTGGATGTCCTGTTTGCAGATGTGAAAAGCTGGCTGCCCGATCTCCTTAGCAAGGCAGTGGCAAAACAGTCTCAACAAACGCTTATCGCCCCAATTGGCCCCTTCCCGACCGCTGTACAGCGAGAGCTGGGTCTGGAAACGATGGCGCAGTTAGGATTCGACTTTACCGCTGGACGACTGGATATCAGCGCGCATCCCTTCTGTGGCGGCGTGCCGGAAGATGTTCGCATTACGACCCGCTATGACGAAAATGAACTCCTCAGCGCGCTGTTTGGCGTGATTCATGAAACGGGTCACGCCCGCTATGAGCAAAATCTGCCGCGTAACTGGTCAGGACAACCTATCGCTCTGGCACGCTCAACAGCCATTCATGAGTCGCAAAGTCTGTTCTTTGAGATGCAATTGGGACGCAGTAAAGCATTCCTGACGCGACTCATTCCGGCTGTGACGCGTCATTTTGGCAACCAGGCAGCGTTTGAAGAGAGCAATTTCATTGACTGGAACCAGCAGGTAAAACCCGGTTTTATCCGCGTTGACGCCGACGAGGTGAGCTACCCTGCTCACGTGATCCTGCGTTATGAAATCGAGCGAGCGTTAATTAACGGTGACATTGAAGTGGATGACATTCCGGCCTTGTGGAATGAGAAGATGCAGGCCTGGCTTGGACTGTCAACGGTGGGGGATTATCGTAATGGCTGTATGCAGGATATTCACTGGACCGACGGCGGCTTTGGCTACTTCCCGTCTTACACTTTAGGCGCTATGTATGCGGCGCAATTGTTCAGCGCAGCTCACCGCGCATTGCCCGATCTGAACCAGTCCATTGCGCAGGGAGAGTTTAGCGCCCTCTTTGACTGGCTACGCCAAAATATCTGGCAGCATGGCAGTCGTTTTACCACTGAACAACTCATTACCCAGGCCACCGGAGAGCCGCTCAGCAGCCGCTATTTCCGCGCTCACCTGGAAGCCCGTTATTTGTAATCTCATGCCGTGAGTCATTGTACATATCGTTACACGCCGATACCAATGACTCACGGAAGCCCAGTGATTACAGCGATATAGTTATTTCAACGGCCCCGCAGTGGGGTTGAATGAAAAACCAAATCGAGGGTATGAGAATGAAAAAAGTATTAGCTCTGGTTGTTGCCGCTGCTATGGGTCTGTCTTCTGCTGCATTTGCTGCTGAAACAACTGCTACCACCGCGCCAACTGCTGCAACGACAAAAGCGGCCCCGGCGAAAACCACCCATCATAAAAAACAGCACAAAGCTGCGCCGCAGAAAGCACAGGCTGCCAAAAAACACGCCAAAAAAACCACCACTAAACCGGCGGTAGAACAGAAAGCGCCAGAGCAAAAAGCTCAGGCCGCTAAAAAACACACCAAAAAACCTGTGAAACACGACTCCGCTAAACCAGCCGCTCAGCCAGCCGCATAACACACCTGTAGTTACTATGGCGTCCCCCACGCCGTAGCATACGGCGCTAAATCATTCAGATTTGGCGCCGCCTTTCGGAGGGTAAAATGGTGTCACATTACCGCTTTGAGTTCATTCTTACGGCCCTGATTATTTGTGCCCTCATCGCCATGCATTTTTATCTTTCCTGAGTGTAGTTATCTGATTTTACTCCCACTTTCCCGCCGTCCCGTCTATAGTATTAACTGAGGGTTTGCTGTTAAAAATCATAATTCCCCACCAGAGTGTGATATGCATAAAACCATTGCTGTGTTACTGGGTTCAATTTGTTTAACTCCTGTCGTTGCGCATGCGGAACAGCCAGCAACGTCCAGCGCTGAAGCAGAAAATATAAAAACGCTGTTTTTTGGACATGACGATCGCATTAAGGTGACTGACCCAACGCAATCACCATGGGACGCTATCGGACAACTGGAAACCGCCAGCGGTAATCTGTGTACCGCTACGCTCATTTCACCCCATCTGGCTCTGACTGCCGGACACTGCTTACTTACGCCGCCAAAAGGTAAACCTGATAAAGCCGTGGCGTTACGCTTCGTGTCGAAAAAGGGTATCTGGCGTTATGAGATCCACGGAATTGAAGGCCGGGTTGATCCTTCGCTCGGCAAACGTTTAAAAGCCGATGGTGATGGCTGGATTGTGCCCCCCTCCGCCGCCCCATGGGATTTTGGTCTGGTGGTGTTGCGTTATCCACCTTCCGGTATCACACCGCTGCCATTATTTGAAGGTGATAAAGCAGCATTAACCGCGGCGCTGAAAACCGCGGATCGTAAAGTCACGCAGTCGGGCTATCCGGAAGATCATCTTGACGATTTGTACACGCATCAGGATTGCGTGGTGACCGGCTGGGCGCAAAATACCGTTTTGTCACATCAGTGCGATACGCTCCCGGGCGACAGTGGGTCGCCATTGATGCTGAAGACGGATTCCGGCTGGCAATTGATTGGCGTACAAAGCTCCGCTCCGGCGGCGAAAGATCGCTGGCGGGCAGATAACCGCGCGATTTCCGTGACCGGGTTTCGCGACAAACTGGAAGCGCTGGCCAAGGGATAACGCATACTGCCCGTATTAACGGGCAGCACTTTTATCAGGCCAGTTTTATCATGATCATTCCGGCCAACAGCAATGCCACGCCGATCCAGCCTTTATTGTTCAGACGCTGACCAAACAGCACCCAGCCTGCGGCTAACGTCGCGGCAATCCCGAATCCGCCCCATAAGGCATAGGCGACGGAGAGATCGATGCCTTTTACCGCCTGCGACAGCGCACTAAAAGCCGCTAAAACTGCAGCCAGCGACAGCACGCCATAAGCCTTGCGGCGAAAACCATCAGAAAACTTCAAAAAGACGTTAGCCACGATTTCCAGAACGATAGCCATGCCAAGCCAGGCGCCATGAACCCATTCAAACTGCTGCATGGGTCACCTCTCTGCCCGCTTTGGCAGGCTTTCGTGTACCGGATTTAATCAGCACAATACCTACCACCAGCGAGACCAGACCAGCCACCTTCATCGTGGACAAGGTTTCGTCAAATAACAGCACGCTGAACAGCGTAATAAATAAAATACCGATACCTTCCCATAAGGCATAAGCTACGCCGAGAGCAATTTTTTTAACGGCAAAACTGAGAAAAATATACGATAAGGCGATCATTACCAGCATTAAAATAAAGCCTGAATTACCATGGCCCACGCTCGCCCATTTCATTGACAGCGTACCGGTAATTTCAGCCGCGATGGCCAGACCTAATAATATCCAGTAAAACATGATGCTTCTCCTGCTTGAGAATATAGTCCTTTGGGCTTACTGCATGCAGTAAACCAAAAAATAAAATCAGTTAGCTCAGCGCACAGCGCCAGCTCAGGCAGAAGAAGGGACTAAAGCGCGTTGCGCCAGTGTTGCTCACCCGCAAGCAGGAAAGTGGAAGAGGTACGAAGAAGTGTAGGTAAAAGCAAAAACATCCTGAACATATTGTCCATAATATTACAATTATCCGCAGTGTTGCTTCTCATCATCGCGGATGATAATTGTCCTCGGTAGTTAAACACAGATGATTTGTATCATAGGTTCATTACGAACTCAAAGCCTTTTCACTTCTTTACCAGCCCTGTTTGATTTTTGTTATAACGGCTCGACGCAAATCACATTATTATTCAGATTCAAAAAGTAAAAGCACAGGAATACACATGGCGAAACCGATCATTACGCTTAACGGTCTAAAAATAGTCATTATGCTGGGCATGCTGGTTATCATACTGAGCGGCATCCGCTTTGCCGCAGATATCATCGTGCCCTTTATTCTGGCATTATTTATTGCCGTTGTGCTTAACCCTGTGGTGCAACGCATGGTGAAACTTCGCATACCGCGCGTATTCGCAGTGTCATTGCTGCTCGTAATTATTGTAATGCTAATGGTGCTGTTATTAGCCTACTTAGGTACATCCTTAAATGAGCTTGCGCGGACGCTACCGCAATACCGTTCTTCACTGGTTATCCCGCTGAAAAATCTCGAGCCTTGGCTACAGCGCGCAGGGATAGGCGTTTCGGTGGATGAGCTCGTCAAATATATCGATCCGAACGCGGCAATGACGCTGGTCACTAATTTACTGGCGCAGCTGTCTAATGCCATGTCATCGATATTTTTACTGCTGCTGACGGTGGTTTTTATGCTGCTGGAAGTCCCGCAACTGCCCAACAAACTGAAACAAATGATGAGCCGGCCTATTGAGGGAATGGCAGCGATTCAACGCGCCATCGACAGCGTATCGCACTATCTGGTACTAAAAACGGCAATCAGCATTGTGACCGGACTGGTCGCCTGGGGCATGCTCGCCGCCCTCGACGTGCGCTTTGCCTTTGTCTGGGGATTGCTGGCCTTCGCCCTCAACTATATCCCTAATATCGGTTCCGTGCTGGCAGCCATCCCCCCTATTGCTCAGGTGCTGGCATTTAGCGGTCTTTACGACGCCCTGGTGGTGCTGGCGGGTTATCTGGTCATTAACCTGGTGTTCGGGAATATCCTCGAACCGCGGATTATGGGACGTGGTCTTGGGCTGTCCACGCTGGTGGTGTTTCTGTCGTTGATCTTCTGGGGCTGGTTGCTGGGACCTGTGGGGATGCTGCTTTCTGTCCCGCTGACCATCATCGTCAAAATCGCGCTTGAGCAAACCAATGGCGGGCAAAGCATTGCCGTTCTGCTTAGCGATCTCAACAAAGCGTAAACTGTCGCCCCGCCTGCGCGGGGCATTTCGTTTATCGTTTAGCCCGTAGCGCCAGGGAGGCACTCAACAGCGTAAATAACGCAATTATCCACGCCATGGTCCATGGCGTGCCGTCACTGAAAGCGGCCAGCAGTAATGATGAGATAATCCCGCTACCGTACTGTAATGCGCCAATCAGCGCGGAGGCTGAACCAGCGATGTTCGGTACCGCATCCAGCGCTGCGGCCGTTGAGGTAGCCGCAATAATGCCGTTCATCGAGAACAACAGGAATATGGTAGTGATAATGGCCACGATTCCCCCGGACTCCAGCTTAACCAACAGGGCAAGCGCAACCGCAGCCAGCGCCGCCAGCATCGTCGCATATTTCAGCAGTTGCTCCAGGGGATGCCGTTGCACCAGCCTACGGTTTACCACGCTCATCGCCATGACGCCGACAATATTTAGCGCAAACAGCCAGCCATAATGCTGAGGATCAACATGGTAATAGCTAATATAAACAAATGGCGATCCGGTAATAAACGCATACGCGCCGACGTAATAAAACGTCAGGCTCAGGGTGTAGCGCATAAAACGCCCATTAGATAACAGGGAACGGTAATTACGAAATGCGCCCGTCAGAGAAGCTTTTACCCGTTTTGCTTCAGGCAGTGTTTCTGGTAGCCAACATAAAGAGACACACATTAACGCGCCAATCAGCACCAGCAGCCAAAAAACTGCGTGCCAGGTGCTCAGGCGAATAATTTGCCCGCCAATCAATGGCCCAGCTATCGGCGCAATCGCCATTATCAGCACCAGCGTCGAGAGCATTTGCGCCGCACGGGTACGCGCAAAGAGATCGCGGATCATTGCCCGGGCCAGCATAGGCCCAGTACAGGCGCCAAGGGCCTGAAATACCCGCCAGAAAACAATCTGCGTGATGCTTGTAGACATCGCACATCCTGCAGACCCGATGATAAAAAGCACCATGCCAATAAACAGCGGTTTACGCCTGCCCAGATGATCGCTAATCGGTCCCCAAATCAGCTGTGCGATAGTAAAACCTACCAAAAATCCGGTGATCGTAAGTTCTACATTGCCATGTAAATCCGTGGCCATTGTCGGCATTGCCGGAAGATAAATATCGGTAGAAAGTGAGGTAAAGGCCATCAGGCCACTGAGGATCAGAATAAAAGTAAGGCCGGTGTGGCTTGCTGTAGCCACCGGCGATGCCAGTTCATTTTTACGCATAGCGCTCTGTCATGTTGAAGAAACAGACCGCAGTATATATGCGACGTATTGCGGTGATTAGAGACTAAAAACGGCATAAGTTTATGAATCATAATCATGAATAATGGCAACGTTAGCGGCAGATACTGTGATTCCACTCCAGTATTTGCTATCCAGAAATGAATTTAACTCATAGGTCCATGCGGGATTCACAGACTAATAGTACCCACAGAAAATTGCTAATCTGCGGTCAATACAAAGATGAATGTTCAGGAGAATCCCATGAATACAAAAGTACTCAATAACGGTGTTGAGATGCCCCTGCTTGGTTTTGGCGTTTATCAAATGACCGATGCCGCCGAATGCGAGCAAGCCGTACGGGATGCCATTGATTCAGGTTATCGCCTGATTGATACCGCTGCCTCATACCTGAATGAAACTCAAGTAGGGAACGCACTCAAGCAAAGCAGTGTGCCACGTAATGAGCTTTTCGTGACCACCAAGCTGTGGTTACAAGATGCAAGCTATTCCGGCGCAAAGGCGCAATTTACGCGGTCCCTGCAACGCCTTCAGCTTGATTATATTGATCTTTATTTAATCCATCAGCCCTATGGAGATGTACATGGTGCCTGGCGCGCTATGGAGGAGTTATATGAGGAAGGAAAAATCCGTGCGATTGGCGTGAGTAATTTTCATCCGGATCGACTGGCTGATTTAATGGCCTTCAATCGCGTGATTCCTGCCGTAAACCAGATTGAGGTAAACCCATTCCATCAACAGCCACATGCGGTTGCCTGGATGCAGAGCAGAAACATTCAACCACAAGCCTGGGCACCGTTCGCCGAGGGACGTAATGACCTGTTTCAGAACCCGGTTTTAGCGGCTATTGGGGAAAAATATGGCAAAAGCATCGGTCAGATCGTGCTGCGCTGGATTTATCAGCGCGGAATTATTTCACTGGCGAAAACCGTGCGTAAAACGCGTATGACCGAAAATATTCAGGTGTTGGATTTTAGCTTGACCCCGGAAGAAATGACGCAAATTGCCGCCATGGATAGCGGAAGCAGCGCGTTTTTCTCGCATCGAGATCCGGCTCGAGTGGAATGGATCACCCAGCGGAAGCTGGACGTTTAAAAAAACGGCCTCTGCAGAGGCCGTCTTACTTTTAGCTAACGATTACAGCGCTTTCAGAATCGCATCCACGCTGGCCTTGGCATCGCCAAACAGCATATGGGTATTTTCTTTAAAGAACAGCGGGTTTTGTACGCCAGCATAGCCGGTGTTCATTGAACGTTTAAACACGATAACGTTCTGCGCTTTCCACACTTCCAGCACTGGCATACCGGCGATCGGGCTGCGTGGATCATCCTGCGCCGCCGGGTTTACCGTATCGTTGGCGCCAATAACCAGTACGGTATCGGTGTCGGCGAAATCATCATTGATTTCATCCATTTCCAGCACAATGTCATATGGCACTTTGGCTTCCGCCAGCAGCACGTTCATATGACCCGGCAAACGCCCTGCTACCGGGTGGATCCCGAAACGCACTTTGATGCCGCGGGCACGCAACTTCTCAGTGATTTCAGCCACCGGATATTGCGCCTGAGCCACAGCCATACCGTAGCCCGGAGTGATGATCACGGAATGCGAGTTCTTCAGCATTTCTGCTGTGTCTTCTGCATTAATCTCCCGGTGTTCACCCACCTCTTCATCAGAACCCGTAGATGAGCCATCAGAACCGAAGCCGCCCGCAATTACGCTGATGAACGAACGGTTCATTGCTTTACACATAATGTAAGACAGGATCGCACCGCTCGAACCTACCAGCGCACCGGTAACGATCAGCAGATCGTTGCTCAGCATAAAGCCCGCCGCCGCCGCCGCCCATCCGGAGTAGGAGTTGAGCATTGAAACGACTACCGGCATGTCTGCACCACCGATGGACGCCACCAGATGCCAGCCAAAAGCCAGCGCAATAATGGTCATCACCAGCAGCGCCAGAACCTGCAGGCCAACGCTTTCAGTACGAACAAACACCACCAACAGCAGGAAGGAAACGACCAGCGCCGCGAGGTTCATTTTGTGACGGTTTGGCAGCATCAGCGGTTTAGAGGAGATCTTGCCGCGCAGTTTGCCAAAGGCCACCACGGAACCGGTAAAGGTCACCGCACCGATAAAGATACCGAGGAACACTTCTGTCAGGTGAATGTTCACCAGAATCGGTTCCAGGCCCGTGTCGTGATACAGGTAGCTGTTAAAGCCCACCAGTACCGCCGCCAGACCAACGAAGCTGTGCAGAATCGCCACCAGCTCCGGCATCTCGGTCATCTCGACTTTTTTCGCCAGGCGGATACCAATCGCGCCGCCGATGATCATCGCCACCAGGATCCAGGCAACATTGCCGGTATCCGGGCCAAAAATCGTCGCAATCAGCGCAATCGCCATCCCGGCGATACCGTAGTTGTTACCCTGCTGGGAGGTTTCGTGTTTCGAAAGTCCCGCCAGGCTGAAAATAAACAGGATCGCGGCAACAATGTATGCAGCTGTAACTAATCCTCCAGACATATGTTACCCCTTAGTTTTTCCGGAACATTTTCAGCATGCGCTGAGTCACGGTGAAGCCACCGAAAATATTAATGCTGGCAATAAGCACCGCGATAAAGCTCAGGAAACTCACCCAGCCACCCTGGCCAATTTGTAACAACGCGCCGACAACGATAATCCCGGAGATGGCGTTGGTCACAGACATCAGCGGAGTATGCAACGCGTGCGACACATTCCAGACCACGTAGTAACCCACCACGCAGGAAAGCGCGAACACCGTAAAGTGACCGAGGAACTCTTTCGGGGCGACGTCGGCAAGCCAGCCAAACAAAATGACTACCAGCGCCATCAGCGCATATTTACGCCATGGTGAAACCGGTTTTTTCTCTTCTTTCGGCGCGGGAGCCGCTTTTGGCGCAGCCTGCGGCTGAGCTGAAACCTGGATCGGCGGCGCAGGCCAGGTGATTTCACCCTCACGAACCACCGTCACGCCACGCACCACCACGTCGTCAAAATCAACGGTAATGTTGCCGTCTTTCTCTTTGCACAACAGTTTGAGCAGGTTGACGAGGTTGGTACCGTACAGTTGGGAAGACTGCGTCGGCAGACGACCAGGCAAATCGGTATAACCGATAACCTTCACACCGTTCTCGGTGGTGGTCACCTGGTTAGGCACGGTATATTCACAGTTACCGCCGTTTTGCGCGGCGAGATCGACAATTACACTCCCCGCTTTCATCGAATCAACCATTTCACGGGTGATCAGTTTCGGCGCAGGCTTACCCGGGATCAATGCCGTTGTAACGATAATGTCGACATCTTTTGCCTGAGCGGCGAAAAGCGCCATCTCGGCTTTGATGAAGGCTTCGGACATCACCTTAGCGTAACCGTCGCCGCTGCCCGCCTCTTCTTTAAAGTCCAGTTCGAGGAATTCAGCGCCCATACTCTGAACTTGTTCTTTCACTTCCGGACGGGTGTCAAAAGCACGGACGATAGCGCCCAGGCTGTTTGCCGCCCCGATCGCCGCAAGCCCTGCCACACCCGCACCAATCACCATGACCTTGGCAGGCGGAACCTTACCCGCGGCGGTGATCTGTCCGGTAAAGAAGCGGCCAAATTCATGGGCGGCTTCAACAATGGCGCGATAGCCGGCGATATTTGCCATCGAGCTTAAGGCATCAAGCGACTGCGCACGCGAAATACGCGGGACGGAGTCCATTGCCATCACTGTCACATTGCGCTGTGCAAGCTTTTGCAGCAGCTCCGGGTTTTGCGCAGGCCAAAGAAAACTCACCAGCGTCGTGCCCGGATTAAGCAAGGGAATTTCCGCCTCTTCCGGTGCATTGACCTTCAGAATAATCTCTGACTGCCAGACAGCATTGCCGTCAACAATTTCTGCGCCTGCCTGCACAAACGCCTTATCGTCAAAACTCGCCAGTTGACCTGCGCCGCTTTCAACCGCGACGCTAAAACCCAGCTTTAGCAGCTGCTCAACCGTTTTCGGCGTAGCTGCGACACGGGTTTCATTGGTTAACCGTTCTTTTGGTATGCCAATTCGCATAATGTTCCCTTCCATCTGTATTTTTGATGATGGTTTATCAATGTTTACAAGAGGCATGCGCGCACTCTCGAAAGAGGTCAGTGTTACCTCAATAAAATAAAACAGTAACAAACTCTGTATAACCTACTGAAAATGGAGCCTGTGATCTAGCGCCAAAAAACAGTATTTATTATGAAATTCGCAAAACAGGGATGAATTCGCCCGCAGACAGGGATAATGCCCTTTAAATAGCCCGCAATGGCTGATAATTCGCTCAAGCGAAGCGGCAAAACATGATTAAGCGCCACCAGAGAACAATTGATTAACATTAAATTAACTTATGAAATTCAACTGTTTTATCAGTTTTAGCCTCCAAACGCCGAATTTTTGGACATATCACAAAATGTTATCGACACTGTTACACCCTGTGGCACGATGAGTGAAAAATGACGCAGACACTGACACAATTTAAATGCAATAATCAGCGACGTTTCTAGTCAATAACAATACCAGTACCTGGTTTGCGCAAGGCGAAGGATTATTTTTATGAAGCTTAAGAACACTCTCCTGGCGTCCGCACTTATTTCTGCGACTGCTTTTTCTGTAAATGCAGCGACAGAATTGACGCCGGAGCAAGCTGCTGCCCTGAAACCCTATGACCGCATTGTGGTTACCGGTCGTTTTAATGCGATCGGTGACGCGGTGGATGCCGTATCACGTCGTGCAGATAAAGACGGTGCAGCCTCTTTTTATGTTGTTGATACCTCAGATTTTGGCAGTGGCGGTAACTGGCGCGTTGTAGCCGACATCTATAAAGCCGACGCTGAAAAAGCGGAAGCATCCAAAAACCGTATTATTAACGGTGTGATGGAGTTACCTAAAGATCAGGCCGTTCTGATAGAACCTTACGATACCGTTACGGTACAGGGCTTCTACCGCAGCCAGCCTGAAGTGAATGATGCCATCACCAAAGCGGCGAAAGAAAAAGGGGCTTACTCCTTCTATATCGTTCGCCAGGTCGATGCCAACCAGGGTGGTAACCAGCGTATTACCGCATTCATCTATAAAGCGGATGCGAAAAAACGCGTAGTACAAAGCCCTGATGCAATCCCGGCTGATTCTGATGCCGGTCGCGCCGCATTAGCTGCAGGTGGTGAAGCTGCGAAGAAAGTTGAGATCCCGGGCGTTGCGACTACCGCATCTCCGAGTGCTGAAGTTGGCCGCTTCTTCGAAACGCAATCCACCAAAGGTGGACGTTACACCGTCACGCTGCCGGATGGCACGAAAGTTGAAGAGCTGAACAAAGCGACTGCTGCCATGATGGTTCCGTTCGACAGCATCAAGTTCACCGGTAACTACGGCAATATGACCGAAGTCTCTTATCAGGTTGCCAAGCGAGCAGCGAAGAAAGGCGCGAAGTATTATCACATTACTCGCCAGTGGTCAGAACGTGGTAACAACATGACCATCAGCGCTGATCTGTATAAGTAATATCCTATGCTTTATCAGGTCTGCAGCGCTTGTAGGCCTGATAATTTTCCCTTGTTAAGCCCTCAGCCCGAACAAAAAACACGAATATTAAGACAACTTTTCACACTATTAGTCACAAATCTCTCTATCCCCATTGCATGCGTTCTCTTCTCTCCGTAAAATCCCGCGCCTTAGTGGCTTTCACCATTTTTATGCGGTTTGCCAAAATAATTATTCTCTCACTCTCGTTTTAGTAACTGGATACAAATGGAAAAGAAATTGGGTCTGAGCGCACTGACCGCGCTGGTTCTAAGCTCAATGCTCGGCGCTGGTGTTTTCAGCCTGCCACAAAATATGGCGGCGGTTGCCAGCCCGGCTGCATTACTGATTGGTTGGGCGATTACCGGTGCGGGTATTTTGCTACTCGCCTTTGCCATGCTGATCCTGACGCGTATCCGACCTGAACTGGACGGTGGCATTTTTACCTACGCGCGCGAAGGTTTCGGGGAACTGATTGGCTTCTGCTCGGCATGGGGATACTGGCTATGCGCCGTTATCGCTAACGTTTCGTATCTGGTTATCGTCTTCTCTGCGCTCAGCTTCTTTACCGATACGCCGGAATTACGCCTTTTTGGCGATGGTAATACCTGGCAGGCTATTGTTGGCGCATCAATGCTGCTGTGGATCGTCCATTTTCTTATACTGCGTGGGGTGCAAACCGCAGCCAGCATAAACCTGGTCGCGACCCTGGCCAAATTGCTGCCGCTTGGCCTGTTTATCGTGTTGGCGTTCATGCTGTTTAAGCTCGATACCTTCAGTCTGGATTTTACCGGCGTCGCGTTGGGCGTCCCCGTCTGGGAGCAGGTCAAAAACACTATGCTCATTACCCTTTGGGTATTCATCGGTGTGGAAGGCGCAGTGGTGGTTTCCGCCCGCGCACGAAATAAACGCGATGTCGGACGCGCCACGCTGCTGGCGGTGCTTGCCGCGCTGGGCGTTTATCTGTTGGTTACCCTGCTGTCGCTGGGTGTTGTCGCGCGTCCAGAACTGGCAGAAATCCGCAACCCATCAATGGCCGGTCTGATGGTAAAAATGATGGGACCATGGGGCGAAATTATTATTGCCGCGGGTCTGATTGTCTCCGTTTGCGGTGCCTATTTAAGCTGGACGATTATGGCAGCGGAAGTGCCATTCCTCGCCGCAACCCACAAAGCGTTTCCACGGATTTTCGCGCGTCAGAATGCGCAAGGTGCGCCATCCGCGTCGCTGTGGCTGACCAACATCTGCGTCCAAATCTGTCTGGTGCTGATCTGGCTCACAGGTTCCGACTACAATACGCTACTGACTATTGCCTCAGAGATGATTCTGGTGCCCTATTTGTTGGTCGGCGCATTTTTGCTGAAAATCGCTACCCGTCCGTTGCATAAAGCCGTCGGTGTCGGTGCGAGCATTTATGGCATATGGTTATTGTATGCGTCAGGTCCGATGCACCTGCTGCTGTCTGTGGTGCTATATGCGCCGGGACTACTGGTTTTCCTTTATGCCCGTAAAACACACGCGCATGAAAATGTATTAAAACGTCAGGAGATGGCGCTGATCGGCCTGCTGCTTATTGCAGCAGTTCCGGCGACCTGGATGTTGGTGGGGTAACGCTATCCCCATCGTTCGCGAAACCTGGAGATTACGATGGGTAAAAAGCCCCCTTTGCCGATACTTATCACTGGAGGAGGTCGTCGCATCGGCCTCGCCGTCGCATGGCATTTTCTCAATCAAAGACAGCCAGTTATTGTCAGCTATCGGACGCATTACCCGGCCATTGATGGCTTGTGCGAAGCTGGCGCGTTGTGTATCCAGGCTGACTTTTCTACCGATAAAGGCGTATTAGCCTTTGCTGATGAGGTTAAAAGGCAGACGACCGGTTTGCGCGCCATTGTGCATAATGCCAGTGCCTGGGTTGCAGAAAAGCCGGGCACGCCGCTAACCGAAGTGCTGTCGGCCATGATGCAGATTCATGTCAATACGCCCTACTTACTCAACCACGCCCTGGAAGAGTTGTTACGCGGTCATGGACATGCAGCCAGCGATATTATCCATTTTACGGATTATGTTGTGGAGCGTGGCAGCGACAAGCACATCGCTTATGCTGCCAGTAAAGCGGCGCTGGACAATATGACTCGCTCGTTCGCCCGCAAACTGGCGCCGGAAGTCAAAGTGAATGCGATTGCCCCCTCGCTGATCCTGTTCAACGAGAGTGACGATGCTGAATATCGCCAGCAGGCTCTGAATAAATCACTGATGAAAACGGCGCCCGGTGAAAAAGAAGTCATTGATTTAATTGACTATCTATTGACCAGTTGCTTTGTCACAGGACGTAGTTTTGCCCTTGATGGCGGGCGTCATCTGCGTTAATGCAGTTTAATCCAACAAAAAATCAGCAACCACGCGCTCAGGCTCCAGCACACCACTGACCCGCCGAGCGCGACGGATAAGCGCATAAAGCCGGTGAAATACCACAGCGAAACGAGGTAGACAAAATAGGGAATAATCGACCACATGCTGAATACAATGGTGGTACGCAACGCCTCGATTCCACGCTCACTGGCCACGATATAATGGGCAATCAACGCGAATGTCGGGAACAGCGGGATTAATCCAGCAATATAGTAATTCTTTGTTTTAGCGAGCAAACCAATCAACACCACCACCAGCGCACCCAGCGCCGCTTTGATAACGAGTCCCATTACCCTGCCTTAACACATCAATAACATCAGTCCCTAGCATAACGGAAGCAATCTTGTTTAGAAAAGATTAATGGAAGGAAAAACGAGGGCGGTGTATGTTGGCGTTTTATATTCAAAATGAATGATATGAACACCATTGTATTTGTTGAAGATGATCCTGAAGTTGGCTCTCTAATTGCCGCCTATCTGGCCCGGCATGACATTGAGGTTATGCTTGAACCTCGTGGTGATTTGGCCGAGGAGAGAATCCTGCAAGTTCAACCCGATCTGGTGTTATTAGATATCATGCTGCCGGGCAAAGACGGGATGACAATCTGCCGCGATTTACGTGGACGCTGGCAGGGTCCGATTGTTCTGCTGACCTCTCTGGACAGCGACATGAACCACATCCTGGCGCTGGAAATGGGGGCCTGCGACTACATCCTTAAAACAACCCCTCCGGCCGTACTGCTTGCGCGGCTACGCCTGCATTTGCGTCAGAGCGAACAATCAGCCCAGTCTAAAGGTATTCAGGCAGCGACCATCACGCCGCACACAACGCTACGCTTTGGTACACTCGCTATCGACCCAACCAACCGCTCCGTGCTACTCGGCGGCGAGCAAGTCTCTCTTTCCACCGCCGATTTTGAATTATTGTGGGAGCTGGCGACTCATGCCGGGCAGATTATGGACCGCGATGCGCTGCTGAAGAACCTGCGCGGTGTAAGCTATGACGGTATGGATCGCAGCGTTGATGTGGCGATTTCCCGATTACGTAAAAAACTGCTTGATAACGCCACTGAGCCCTATCGAATCAAAACGGTACGCAACAAAGGTTACCTGTTTGCACCGCACGCCTGAGACGACGAGCCACAGAAATAATGCCATCAGGCCGGTCTCGCGGATCGGCTGGATTTACCACAATACGTTACACTGTCACGAAAAATTGTTTACAGAACAGGCATACAACCGCTATCCGGTTAGTTTCCACATTTTTTGTGTGGCTGCTGACGTCCCCCCTCCCTATAATCCGTTGCGGTCCTGAACCTTATGGTTCAGGTTTATTTCGCAATAACAAAACTCTTTCCGGCATTTCAGGTGCTGAATGAGGCAAGAGGCTACAATATGTTCGTTACGCTCGCGTATATCGCGTTCTTTTTGGTTTGTTCATGGGCAATTTTCAGAATCAACCAAAAAAGTCACTCTCTTTCAAAAAGTGTCTTCATCGCTATTTTTCTTGGTGCCGTTATCGGCTTATCCCTGCATCTCATTGCTGCCGACGACAGTAAAACAGTGATCGGTTGGTATAACGTTATCGGCAATGGCTATGTGAATTTACTAAAGCTGGTTGCGGTTCCGCTGATTTTCATCTCTATTCTCTCAGCCATTAATAAGCTCGAAAATAGTGCAGGCATTGGGAAAATGTCGTTAACCATCGTCGGATGCATGCTCTGCCTGGTAATGATTGCCGGGTTTATTGGGCTACTGACTGCGCATGTATTAGGTCTGGACGCCAGCGCATTTGTTCATATGCAGTCCACGCTGACGGCGGATGATGTGAGTAAAACTGCCGCCATTTCACTACCAAAACTGATGACCTCCCTGATCCCCACGAACATTTTCCTCGATCTAACCGGGGCCAGAAGTGTTTCCGTCATAGGCATTGTTATCTTCACGCTACTTGCCGGCGTGGCATTATTAAAGGTCAAACAAGACGCCCCGCAAGAAGGTGAAAAATTAAGTGCCGGCATTAACGCCATCCAGATTTGGGTGATGAAGATGGTACGTATCGTTATTGCCCTCACCCCTTATGGCGTGATGGCATTAATGGCAGGCGTATTTTCCGCGTATCGACTTGAACAATTTGCCAGTCTGTTAGGCTTTATTGCAGCCTGTTACCTTGCCATTCTGATGATGTTTATCGTCCACGCGCTAATACTGGTGCTGAGTGGCAATAATCCGGTTCACTATTTTAAAACCGTCTGGCCAGTATTAACCTTTGCCTTTGTGTCACGCAGCAGTGCGGCATCCATTCCACTGGCTATTACCGCGCAGGAAAAGTTTGGCGTGCAAAACACCATTGCCAATATTGCGGCCTCATTCGGCTCCAGCATGGGTCAAAACGGCTGCGCCGGGATCTATCCGGCTATTATGGTGGCGATGATTGCGCCAACAATTGGCATTGACCCGCTATCGGTGCATTTTTTGCTCGCCATGCTACCTGCGATTGCGCTGGGTTCCATCGGAGTGGCGGGCGTTGGTGGCGGCGGAACATTTGCTGCGCTGATCGTCCTTTCAACGCTGAACTTCCCTGTCGCGCTGGTGGGGATTTTCATTGCTATCGAGCCTGTCGTTGATATGGCCAGAACGGCACTCAACGTGAATGGTTCGATGATGTCAGGCGTACTGGCTAACAGACTCCTGAAAAAAAGAGCAGAAGAACCGCAACGCGTGAACGCGAATTAACCAGCCTTCCAGTAAGAACTAAGCCTTCCTGTAAACGGAAGGCTTTCTTTTGTGTCAACTGAATGTCAGTCCGTCGTATTTTTTCCAACGGTAATTCACGGCAGAAATAATCCAGCAACAGATAAAAACGCCAATAATCACAAAGCCGACATTGCCCATATGGTCACTCAAATTGCTGACGGTATCCCATAATCCTCCCTGGAGTGAAAATGCGTCAGAGAGAAGTCCCAACGCCTCCAGTCCACCGATAAATAGCGCAACAATCACCGAGGTTCCGGTGATGGTCATATTGTAATAAAGCTTGCGCTGCGGCTTATTAAACGCCCATCCATAGGCCTCAACCATCAGGATGCTGTCAAGGCAATCAATCAGCGCCATCCCGCAGGTAAACAGCGCCGGGAAAACTAATATTGACCAGACCGACATGCCACTGGACGCGCTTGAAGCGGAAATACCCAGCAGAGAAATTTCAGTGGCGGTATCAAAACCCAGACCAAACAGAAAACCGACAAAATACATATGCCAGTCTTTACCTACCAGGCGGAAAGCTGAGCGAAAAATCCAGTTCAAAGGACCTGAAACCGTAATATTTTCCGTGTTGCCAGCGTAAGTACCGGTGCGTTTAAGATGGCGAAAAGCCTTCCAGACATGGCAGAAGATAATGAGATTGATAGTGGCCAGAATCAGCAGAAATGCGGCAGAGACCGTGGTACCGATAAGACCGCCGACATTCTGAAACCAGGTCATATGCTGCTTAAAAACGCTGGTGGTCAGCGCAATGCCAATGCTTGCCAGCACCACAATGGTGGAGTGACCAAGGGAAAACCAGGCTCCCGTCGTCAGGGCGCGTTTTTTCTGCTGCATCAGTTTGCGCGTCGCGCTATCTATAGCAGCAATATGGTCGGCATCCACGGCATGGCGCAAACCATAGCACCACGCGATTAGACACAGCGCCAGTAACGACGTGTTGTTGCTAAACGCGGTAAAAGCCCACAGCCACGCCACAATGTTTGCCCCGATGAGTAAAACCATCAACGAAATAATGTTTGGGCGTTTTTTTAATATTGAAAACAATGCGTTCATTGTTTCCAGCCTGTCAAATTTGCGCTAAACAACACACTACACCGCCGTTCACTGATTGATTAATAAAACGTTTACCAGGCTAATGATAACTCTTAAGAATTACCAACCCAGTGTCATAGATCAAAGTTGATTACCACTGATGCGAGTTCCGCCATCGCTCACTCCGCTACGCACAGGGGTATATAGTCGCGTTGTCCCCCCTCTTACAAAAACCGGCTTTAACTCCGAAATCAAGAATCAGGCATTGAAGCATTCCGCAGAAGATTATGGGCCAGAGCACTAACGGGCACATTCTTATGTCTCCGTGTGCCATGCTGATTGTGGTTGTTAAATGAGGAAACGCGATGATTGTTTTATGCAAAGCCTGCGGGACATCCTATGAGAAAACGGATTCTCATCCACAACATTGCGCTATCTGTAATGATGAACGCCAGTATGTCCCCGCGACAGGGCAGAAATGGATCGATTTTTCCGCCCTTTGTGCTTCACATACAAATAAGTGGCAACAACACAACGGCGATCTTCTCAGCATCCGCACCGTTCCGGATTTTGCGATTAACCAGCGGGCATTTATTCTACGTACTCCCGGGGGCAATATTCTGTGGGACTGTATTGCTACGCTCGATGATGCCACGAAAATGCTAATATCGTCTCTGGGCGGGCTTAAGGCTATTGCGATATCACACCCTCACTACTACACAACGATGCAGGACTGGGCTGCAGAATTTAATGCTCCGATTTACCTCCATGCCAGTGATAGCGAGTGGGTGATGCGCGACAGCCCGTGGATTAGATTTTGGCAAGGCGACACCCTTGAACTCGCCCAGGACGTCAGTGTGATACGACTGGGGGGACACTTTTCCGGTGGCTGTGTTTTGCACTGGGCACGAAATGAAGGCCTGGTGCTTTCCGGCGACATCGTTCAGGTCACACCAGGAACGCATGCCGTCTCCTTTATGTGGAGTTACCCCAATATGCTGCCGCTGCCAGCCGCAACGGTCAGCGACATCACTCACCGCCTGAGTACGGTAAAATTTAAACAACTCTACGGCGCATTTGAGGGAAAAGATATTAAGGACAATGCCGATGAAATCGTACGCCGTTCAGGCGAAAAGTATATTTCCTGCCTTAGATAAACGGGCCGTTTACTCTCTCCCTCACTCAGGAAGATGAAAATGGATAGAACTGATAAACCGCCCCCATCAGCGAGAGACTGACTATCACGCTAATAATAAAATAGGTTTTGAATGGCTGCTTTTGTGTTTTATGGCGGAAAATTTGTTGACCCGCTATCGCGCCCCCCCACCCGCCAACAACACCAAACATCAGCAAAGTAGACTCAGGCACCCTGCGCCAGGCCTTACGAGCGGCCATTTTGTCGACGCCGTATAGCACCATCGTCAGTATATTGGCAACTATTAGCCACATAACCACGGGATGTGCGGTGAAAATACAGCCTGTTGCTGCGAAAATGAGTAGCAAATAACAACAACGATTGAAATTCATATTTTTATATCACAACAATTTTGAGAGTATCAGTACGCATTATATTGCGTATTCGGTGATTTTATATGAAGAAGCTGTTTGTACAGTTTTATCTCCTGCTGTTTGTCTGCTTTCTGGTGATGACCTTGCTGGTCGGCCTTGTATACAAATTCACCGCAGAACGCGCGGGCAGACAGTCGCTCGACGATTTAATGAAAAGCTCGTTGTACCTGATGCGCAGTGAACTGCGCGAGATCCCACCACGTGACTGGGGTAAGACGCTAAAGGAGATGGATTTGAACCTCTCTTTTGATCTGCGCGTTGAACCGCTGAATAAATACACGCTGGATGCCCCAACCATGCAGCGCCTGCGCGAAGGCGATATTGTCGCGCTTGACGATCAGTACACTTTTATTCAACGAATCCCGCGCAGCCATTACGTGCTGGCCGTCGGCCCGGTACCCTATCTCTATTTTCTGCATCAAATGCGCTTGCTGGACATCGCGCTGATGGCGTTCATTGCCATTTCGCTGGCCTTCCCGGTGTTTATCTGGATGCGCCCCCACTGGCAGGAAATGCTCCGACTGGAAGCCGCAGCACAACGTTTTGGTGAGGGACATCTGGGCGAACGCCTCCATTTTGATAACGGTTCCAGTTTTGAGCGTCTTGGTGTGGCGTTTAACCAGATGGCGGACAATATCAATGCGCTGATCGCCAGTAAAAAACAGCTTATTGATGGTATTGCCCATGAGCTTCGGACTCCACTGGTACGCTTACGTTACCGACTGGAGATGAGTGAGAACCTCACCGAGCATGAATCTCAGGCACTGAATCGTGATATCGGCCAGTTGGAAGCGTTGATCGAAGAGTTACTGACCTACGCCCGGTTGGATCGCCCACAAAATGAATTGAAGCTTAGCGTACCCGACCTGCCCCTTTGGCTGACAACCCATCTTGAGGATGTGCAAAGCGTCAATCCTGACCATGAGGTGCGGCTACGCCATCTTCAGAGTGGCGACTACGGCGCGCTGGATATGCGCCTGATGGAGCGTGTGCTGGATAATCTGCTGAATAACGCCCTGCGCTATTGCCAGTCGACGGTACAAGCCAGTCTGCAGCTGGACGGCAACCAGGCGACACTGATCGTGGAAGACGACGGTCCGGGTATCGCACCTGCGGCGCGTGAACAAGTTTTTGAGCCATTTGTACGCCTCGATCCCAGTCGTGACCGGGCGACCGGTGGTTGCGGACTTGGGTTAGCCATCGTCCACTCGATCGCATTGGCTATGGGCGGTACGGTCGTTTGCGATGAAAGTGAACTGGGCGGGGCTCGTTTTTCTTTCAGTTGGCCCGTCTGGCATAACATTCCTGAATTTCCCTCTGCCTGACCCATGCCGCTCGGTGGTCAGGCGGCAAATGTTGTGCTATAAAAAAGTATGTTGTAACTAAAATGGTAAAACACATGGCCCGTTACGATCTCGTTGACCGTCTGAACAGCACCTTCCGCCAGATGGAACAGGAACTGGCGCTTCTGAGCGAAAATTTGTTGCAGCAGACACTGCTGATTGCGCGCGTGTTCTCGCTACCAGAAGTCGTCAAGGAGGCAGAACATGCCCCTTTGCAGAGCATCGATGTAAAACAACATTTAGGCAAAGAGGCTGAATCGCTGGCACTGCGTCACTATCGCCATCTGTTTATTCAGCAGCAATCTGAGAACCGCAGCAGCAAAGCGGCCGTCCGTCTTCCTGGCGTGTTGTGCTATCAGGTGGATAACGCGGCGCAGCGCGCTCTGGAAGAACAAATTCAGCGTATTAACCAGTTGAAAACGACGTTTGAGCGCATTGTCACGGTGGAATCGGGACTGGCGCCGGCGGCACGTTTCGAATGGGTGCATCGCCACCTGCCAGGACTGATTACGTTGAATGCCTATCGTACGCTCACGCTGGTGAAAGAACCCGCCACCCTGCGCTTTGGCTGGGCTAACAAACACATCATTAAAAACCTGAAACGCGATGAAGTCCTGCAGCAACTGGAAAAGAGTCTGACGTCGCCGCGCAGCGTACATCCATGGACGCGTGAAGAGTGGCAGGCGAAGCTGGAGCGGGAATATCAGGACATCGCAGCCCTGCCACAGCAGGCAAAACTGAAGATTAAAAGACCGGTGAAAGTGCAGCCCATCGCCCGCGTCTGGTACAAAGGAGAGCAAAAACAGGTGCAATACGCCTGCCCGACGCCGCTGATTGCGCTAATCAACAACAACAACGGTATGACCGTACCCGATATCGGCGAGTTACTGAATTACGATGCCGACAACGTTCAGCATCGTTTTAAACCTCAGGCGCAGCCGTTGAGATTGATTATTCCCCGACTGCACCTGTACG
The DNA here is from genome assembly GCF_030334645.1 of Citrobacter sp. Cc139. Taxonomy (NCBI): domain Bacteria; kingdom Pseudomonadati; phylum Pseudomonadota; class Gammaproteobacteria; order Enterobacterales; family Enterobacteriaceae; genus Citrobacter; species Citrobacter sp. Cc139. The sequence goes on along the minus strand of NZ_JAOWDM010000082.1, from coordinate 162,126 downwards.
TTGCTGATTAACTGCCCGGTCGCATGCTGCCAACCATCAGTTCCGGTCGTACCCAACTGTCGAACTCCGCTTCGGTTAAATATCCCAGCGCCAGGGCTGATGCTTTTAACGTCAGCCCTTCCTTGTGCGCCTTTTTGGCTATCTCAGCGGCTTTGTCGTAACCGATATGGGTATTGAGTGCGGTAACCAGCATCAGCGACTCGTTGAGTAACTGGTCGATTCGCTCACGATTGGGTTCAATACCCGTCGCGCAATGCTCGTTAAAGCTTTCCATCCCGTCCGCCAGCAAACGCACTGATTGCAGGAAGTTGTGAATGACCATCGGTCGATAAACGTTAAGCTCAAAGTTACCTGACGCCCCGCCCATATTAATGGCAACATCATTGCCCATCACCTGGCAACAAAGCATGGTCAGCGCCTCACACTGAGTCGGATTGACTTTACCCGGCATAATGGAGCTACCCGGTTCGTTTTCAGGAATTGAAATTTCACCAATACCACAGCGCGGACCGGATGCCAGCCAACGCACATCGTTGGCGATTTTCATCAGTGACGCCGCCAGCCCCTTGAGCGCTCCGTGGGCGTGAACCAACGCATCGCAGGTCGCCAGTGCTTCAAATTTATTCGGTGCAGTAACAAACGGCGCGCAGGTAATGACCTTCAACTCATCCGCGACCCGACGCGCATATTCAGGATGGGTGTTCAGTCCAGTTCCCACCGCCGTTCCCCCCAACGCCAGTTCCGCCACATGGGGTAAACTGTTTTCAATGTGTCTGAGGTTATGTTCGAGCATTGCCACCCAGCCGGAAATTTCCTGCCCAAGCGTAAGCGGGGTCGCATCTTGCAGATGCGTCCGGCCAATTTTGACGATATCGGCAAACGCGTGGGATTTATCACTGAGCGTTTTGGTCAACACCGTTAATTGCGGGATCAGTGATTTGCGCAGCGCCAGCAGCGCGGCAACATGCATCGCTGTTGGAAAGACATCATTCGAGCTTTGGCTTTTATTAACATCATCGTTGGGGTGAACTTTTCGCTCCATTCCCCGCACGCCGCCCAGCAATTCGCTGGCACGGTTTGCCAGCACCTCATTCATATTCATATTGCTTTGCGTGCCGGACCCCGTCTGCCAAATGGCCAACGGAAACTCATCCCGATGTTTGTCCGCCAATACCTCATCTGCGGCCTGCATAATCGCGGTGGCTTTATCTTCCGCCAGCAGCCCGAGATCTAAATTAACCTTGGCAGCCGCCCGTTTCGTCAGCGCCAGCGCATGGATCAGCAAGACCGGCATTTTCTCCGTAGAGATACGAAAATGCTCCAGCGAACGTTGGGTTTGCGCCCCCCAAAGCTTATCGGCAGGAACATCAATTGCGCCCATTGAATCATTCTCGCGGCGTACCGTTACCATTACCTGCTCCTTACATTAAGAATTGATTAGGTTATGTTTCGACATTGCCCACTTGCATTGGTCTTATCAGTATTAACGAGGATTAAACTGTCGTTTGGTGGTTCGTGCGGAAAAAAAACCGCCCCTAAGGGCGGCTGACGTTACTTAACGCAGCGTGCGCACTGCGACGTCTGAATTTGCTTGAAGAAATCATTACCTTTGTCATCCACCAGGATAAACGCCGGGAAATCTTCCACTTCAATTTTCCAGATGGCTTCCATCCCCAGTTCAGGATATTCCACGCATTCCAGACTCTTGATACTGCCCTGGGCAAGCACCGCTGCGGGGCCGCCAATGCTACCTAAGTAGAAGCCGCCGTGCTTATGGCAGGCATCGGTCACCTGCTGGCTGCGGTTGCCTTTCGCCAGCATGATCATACTGCCGCCCGCGGCCTGAAGCTGGTCGACATATGAGTCCATACGTCCGGCTGTAGTTGGGCCAAGTGAACCAGAGGCATAGCCTTCCGGCGTTTTTGCCGGACCGGCGTAATAGATCGGGTGATCTTTAACATATTGCGGCAAACTTTCACCGTTATCCAGACGTTCTTTCAGTTTCGCATGCGCAATATCACGACCAACAATAATGGTTCCGTTGAGCGACAGACGCGTGGACACCGGGTACTGCGACAACTGGGCCAGGATCTCTTTCATCGGCCGATTGAGGTCAACGCGCACCGCTTCGCCTTCGCCTGCCTGACGCAGCTCTTCTGGTATGTATTTACCCGGATTATGCTCCAGTTTTTCGATCCAAATGCCTTCACGGTTGATCTTAGCTTTGATATTTCGATCGGCTGAGCAAGAAACGCCCATGCCAACCGGACACGACGCGCCGTGACGCGGCAGACGGATCACGCGGATATCATGAGCGAAGTACTTCCCGCCGAACTGCGCGCCCAGCCCCAAATTCTGCGCTTCTATCAACAGCTCTTTTTCCAGCTCCACATCGCGGAATGCCTGACCATGCTCGTTACCTTCGGTCGGCAGTTCGTCGTAGTATTTCGCCGAAGCCAACTTGACGGTTTTCAGCGTCGCTTCCGCCGACGTTCCACCAATCACAAACGCGATATGATACGGCGGACAAGCCGCTGTTCCCAGCGTACGCATCTTCTCGACCAGGTAATTTTTTAATTTGCCCGGCGTGAGCAGCGCTTTGGTTTCCTGGTACAGATAGGTTTTGTTTGCCGAACCACCGCCTTTAGCAATACACAAGAATTTGTATTCATCGCCGTCAACGGTATACAGATCGATCTGCGCCGGCAGGTTAGTGCCAGTGTTCACTTCTTTATACATATCCAGCGCGGCGTTTTGTGAATAGCGCAGGTTGTCTTCGATGTAGGTGTTATAGACCCCTCGTGCCAGTGCCGCTTCATCTCCGCCGCCGGTCCAGACACGCTGACCTTTTTTACCCACGATTATCGCTGTGCCGGTATCCTGACAGGTCGGCAAAATACCTTTCGCCGCGATGTCGGAGTTACGCAGGAATTGCAGGGCCACATATTTGTCGTTTTCGCTGGCCTCAGGGTCACGCAGGATATCAGCAACCTGCTGCTGATGTGCAGGACGCAGCATAAACGACGCATCATGAAAAGCCTGACGAGCCAGCAGGGTTAGCGCTTGCGGCGCGACTTTAATAACCTCCTGCCCTTCGAATTCGGCAACGGAGACATAGTCGCTGGTCAGCAGATAGTATTCGGTATCATCCTTTTTAAGCGGGAAAGGATGCTGATAATGAAAGGGTTTGTTTGACATTGTGCTCTCACTTACTGCTAGGTCTGGTTATTCTCTGGGCAGATGTTCCATTGCCCTGCTTCCCTGCCGTAAGTCGGGTTGGAGAAGGCAAGGCTTTCTGCAACCGGAAATACTCAGGGTATTAAAAGCGAGTCACCATATCCTACACAATTTTTTAACAAAAACTGAGACAAGTACGACTTTTTACATGCGCAGGTTACTTCCCTCAGGGTTTCTTGGTTTAATAGCCAGAGAAAATTCCACATTCAAACAGGGCTTGAGAATGCAAAAACTCATCAACTCAGTGCAGAACTACGCCTGGGGAAGTAAAACTGCGTTAACGGAACTTTATGGGATTGCCAACCCAACTCAGCAACCGATGGCTGAACTTTGGATGGGGGCGCACCCAAAAAGCAGTTCGCAGGTTCAGAGCGCTGATGGTCAGACGGTTGCTTTGCGCGACGTTATTGAACACAATAAATCCGCGCTATTAGGTGATGCCGTTGCCAAACGCTTTGGTGAACTGCCCTTCCTGTTTAAAGTGCTCTGCGCCGCGCAACCCCTTTCGATTCAGGTTCATCCTAACAAGCACAATTCTGAAATCGGGTTTGCCAAAGAAAACGCCGCCGGGATCCCAATGGATGCCGCCGAGCGTAACTACAAAGATCCTAACCACAAACCAGAACTGGTTTTTGCTTTGACGCCTTTCCTGGCAATGAACGCATTTCGTGAGTTCTCCGAAATTGTTGCCTTGTTACAACCCGTTTCCGCCGCGCATCCGGCTATTGCGCATTTCCTGCAGGAGCCGAGTGCAGAGCGTCTGAGCTATCTATTCGCCAGTTTGCTGAATATGCAGGATGAGGAGAAATCCCATGCTCTGGCGATCCTGAAATCGGCGCTGAACAGCCAGCAGGGTGAACCCTGGCAAACCATCCGCCTGATCGCCGACTTCTACCCTAACGACAGCGGACTCTTTTCCCCACTGCTGCTCAACGTGGTTAAACTCAATCCCGGCGAGGCCATGTTCTTGTTTGCTGAAACCCCGCACGCCTACCTGCAGGGTGTGGCGCTGGAGGTGATGGCGAACTCAGATAACGTGCTGCGCGCCGGACTGACGCCAAAATATATTGATATCCCGGAACTGGTCGCCAACGTTAAATTTGTCGCTAAACCTGCAAACCGGTTGCTGACCACACCGGTTAAAACGGATGGCGAACTGGACTTCCCCATTCCGGTCGACGATTTCGCGTTTTCTCTACACGAGTTAACGGCCACTGGCGCAGTGGTCGGCCAGCAAAGCGCCGCAATTCTGTTCTGCATTGAGGGTGAAGCCGTGTTGAGCAAAGGTGAGCAGCGTCTGGTACTGCAGCCGGGTGAGTCGGCCTTTATTAGTGCGAATGAATCGCCGGTAAACGTCAGCGGCAAGGGCCGTTTAGCTCGGGTTTATAACAAGCTGTAGCAAGATACTGATATTTTTAACAACTCTTGCTAAGCTGTAGTGAGTTAAAGACAAGTCACTCCTCCAGGCGTCTTCAAACGCCTGGTTTTATTTTATGGATATCAAAATGAAAAAATCGCTGGTAGCTGCGGGTGTAGTGGTTGCACTGGGTATCGTCTGGACGGGCGGCGCCTGGTACACAGGTAAAAAACTCGAAACGCATCTCGCCGAGATGGTGACACAGGCAAACAATCAGTTGAAACGCTACTCCCCTGAGGCGGGAATTGAACTGAGTTATCAAAACTATCAGCGCGGCGTGTTCAATAGCCAACTGCAACTGGTGGTTAAACCCATCACCGGGCAGCAAGATTCCTGGCTGAAGCCGGGGCAAAGCATCGTCCTTAATGAAACGGTTGATCACGGTCCTTTCCCGCTGGCACAGCTGAAGTCGCTGAATCTGGTCCCCGCCATGGCCTCGGTGAAAACAACGTTGGTGAATAACGACGTCACCAAACCACTGTTCGACATTGCCAAAGGTGAAACGCCATTCATCATTAACTCTCGTATCGGTTACAGCGGCGATACCCGCTCCGATCTCTCCCTCAAACCGCTGAACTACGAGAATGGCGATGAAAAAGTGGCCTTCAGCGGCGGGGAATTCCAGTTTACGGCTGACAAAGACGGTAATGCGGTTTCGCTGACTGGCGATGCGCAAAGTGGTCTGGTTAATGCGGTCAATGAGTACAACCAGAAGGTACAAATTACCTTCAATAACCTGAAAACTGAAGGTTCCAGCAGTATCGCCAGCTTTGGTGAGCGTATTGGCGACCAGAAGTTGTCACTCGAAAAACTGTCAATTTCAGTCGAGGGTAAAGAGCTGGCGGTTCTGGAAGGCATGGGTATCGATGGTAAATCCGATCTGATCAACGAGGGTAAAACCGTTAACAGCCAGCTGGATTACACTCTGAACAGCCTTAAACTGCAGGGCCAGGATATGGGTAGCGGCAAACTGACGCTGAAAGTGGGTCAGATTGATGGTGAAGCCCTGCACCAGTTCAGTCAGCAGTATAGCGCCCAGACCAAGGCGTTGATGTCACAGGTAGATGTGGTGCAAAACCCGGAGCTATATCAGCAGAAAGTCACCGAAGCCTTCTTTAGTGCCCTGCCGATTCTGATGAAAGGCGAACCGGTTATCACCATTGCGCCACTGAGCTGGAAAAATGCGAAAGGTGAAACCGCCTTTAATCTGTCTCTACTGCTGAAAGATCCGACCGCAAACACCGTGGAGCCGCAAACGCTGGCCCAGGAAGTGGATCGCTCCGTCAAATCACTGGACGCTAAGCTGACGATCCCTGTCGATATGGCGACTGAATTCATGACGCAGATTGCCAAACTGGAAGGATATCAGCAGGAAGAAGCGGCGGGTCTGGCGAAGCAGCAGGTTAATGGCCTCGCGGCGATGGGTCAGATGTTCCGTATTACGACGCTGCAGGACAACGTTATCGGTTCCAGCCTGCAATATGCGAACGGTCAGGTAACACTGAACGGACAGAAAATGTCGCTGGATGAGTTTGTTGGCATGTTCGGTATGCCTGCCTTTGCTGAGCCAGACGCGCCTGCTGCCCCGCAACAGTAAATATCCCTTACGACAGGCCCGATAACATTGCTTATCGGGCTTTTTTTATTTCGCGACGACCAGTCGGGCGGCAAGCGTCAGATTGCGCGAATGGCTTTCATCGTGGCCAATGCGTTGTAGCATGCGTTCCGCAAGGGTGTATCCCATTTCACGGGCAGGCGTGCAGGCCCAAATGATGGGAATGTCATCCAGCGCGCTTTCCGCCACATCGGCAAATCCGGCCAAGGATATTTGCTGTTCAAAGTAGCGATCCACGCCTGTTTCACCACTCTGTCGCCCTGCTCTCATCAGGCCAAACCAGGCGCCTACGGCAATGGTTTCGTTGTAGCACACCACCGCACTGATTGTGGGATTCCGGCGTAACAGCGCCGTCACCTCTTCCGCGGCCTGCTTTTGGCTGGATGAGCACTCCAGCACCCAGTCGCTATGAAATGGCAAGCCATACTTTAACAATGTCGCGCAATAGCCGCCGACGCGCTCTGCCCGGGTTAATGAAGAGCTTTGCCCGCCCAGCCAGGCAATGCGCTGATGCCCATGACGTATCAGTTGTTCAACCAGAAGTTGCGCGGCCTGCATGTTATCAGGTCTGACGGTGTCAACGTCATCCATATAGCTGGCGCGTGACGCAAACACCACCGGGATCCCTTTCTCAGCGGCCAGTTGCTGTAGCGCGTCACTGCTGCCTGCGGCCCCGGCGATCACCACGCCATCAACCCCTTGATTAAGTAACAGGGTGAAGCGCTGTGTCAGCTGTTCGCCGTCTTTACCGCCATGCAGTAAGAAGACCATGCGCCCCTGAGCTTCTAATGCTTCCGTCAGCCCCGCTGTTAGCTCGGCGTAAAACGGCGTAGAAAGATCGCGCACGATCAACCCCACTACCCCGCTCTGCCCACCGCGCAGGGCTGATGCTTGTCGATTACGCACAAACCCCAGTTGCTCAATGGCAGCATTTACCCGTTCACCGGTTGCTGATGAAATACGTCCTTTGCCACTGAGTACCAATGAGACGGTACTGACCGAAACACCCGCAGCCAGCGCAACATCATGGATCGTTATTTTTTTGGCTATAGCCATAAAAACAGAAAACTCCCTGATAACGTGACGGATAAAACGTTTTATCAATCACTTATATTTATACCCCCTATTATCGTTCGATAATGTGATTTATACCGCACTAAAATTAGGTAAAACGTTTTATCTTCTCGCCATCATTAGCCAGCCTGATTTAACAAGGAGTCGTTTAATGACGACGAGAACCACACCAAAAATAACGTTATGGGAATTTTTCCAGCAGTTGGGCAAAACTTTTATGTTGCCCGTGGCTCTGCTCTCATTTTGCGGGATCATGTTAGGGATCGGCAGTTCGTTAAGCAGCCACGACGTCTTAACGTTAATCCCGGCGTTAGGAAATCCGGTGCTACAGGCCATCTTTACCTGGATGAGCAAGGTTGGCTCATTTGCGTTTAGCTTCCTACCGGTGATGTTCTGTATTGCCATTCCTCTTGGCCTGGCGCGCGAGAACAAAGGTGTGGCGGCGTTTGCTGGTTTTGTCGGTTACGCGGTAATGAACCTTGCCGTCAACTTCTGGTTAACCGCAAAAGGTATCTTACCCACCACTGATGCGGCGATCCTGAAAGCCAACAACGTGCAAAATATTCTAGGGATCCAGTCGATCGACACCGGGATCCTCGGCGCCGTCATCGCCGGGATCATCGTCTGGATGCTGCATGAACGCTTCCATAACATTCGTCTGCCGGATGCTCTCGCCTTCTTCGGCGGCACTCGCTTCGTTCCCATCATCTCCTCGGTAGTGATGGGCCTGGTCGGTCTGGTCATTCCCCTGATTTGGCCGGTTTTCGCCATGGGCATTACCGGACTCGGTCACATCATCAACAGTGCAGGTGAATTTGGTCCTATGCTGTTTGGCACCGGCGAACGTCTGTTGCTGCCTTTTGGCCTGCATCATATTCTGGTGGCATTGATTCGCTTTACCGAAGCCGGTGGCACGCAGGAAGTCTGTGGTCATAGCGTGAGCGGCGCACTGACTATTTTCCAGGCTCAATTGAGTTGCCCGACAACCCAAGGCTTCTCTGAAAGCGCAACCCGCTTCCTGTCCCAGGGTAAAATGCCAGCGTTCCTCGGCGGGTTACCGGGTGCAGCGTTAGCGATGTATCACTGCGCACGTCCAGAGAATCGTCATAAAATTAAAGGGTTATTAATTTCCGGTCTGATTGCCTGTGTAATTGGTGGTACGACCGAACCTCTTGAGTTCTTGTTCCTGTTCGTGGCCCCGGTTCTGTATGTGATCCATGCTTTGCTTACCGGCCTCGGCTTCACCGTGATGGCGGTGCTTGGCGTTACCATCGGTAACACTGACGGTAACCTGATCGACTTCGTGGTGTTCGGCATCCTGCATGGATTGTCTACCAAGTGGTATCTGGTCCCTGTCGTCGCAGCTATCTGGTTCGCGGTGTATTACGTTATCTTCCGCTTCGCCATCACGCGCTTCAATCTGAAGACACCGGGTCGCGAAGTCGAAATGGCCAGCACTATCGAAAAAGTGATGGCTGGAGCGCCAGGTAAATCGGGATACAACGTGCCAGCTATTCTGGCGGCGTTGGGCGGCGCGGAAAACATTGTTAGCCTGGATAACTGCATTACTCGTCTGCGCTTGTCAGTAAAAGATATGTCGCTTGTTAACGTACAAGCTCTGAAGGACAATCGTGCCATTGGCGTAGTACAACTCAATCAGCATAACCTCCAGGTTGTTATTGGTCCGCAGGTCCAGTCAGTGAAAGACGAAATCGCGGTTCTGATGAATACCGTACAGGCTTAAGGACAACAGTATGTTTGATTTTTCAAAGGTTGTGGACAGACACGGCACCTGGTGTACCCAATGGGATTACGTCGCCGACCGTTTTGGCTCAGCCGATCTGCTACCGTTCACCATCTCTGACATGGATTTTGCCACTGCCCCCTGCATTCTTGAGGCGCTTACCCAGCGCCTGTCCCATGGCGTATTGGGTTATAGCCGTTGGAAAAATGATGAATTTTTGGCGGCCATTCAGCACTGGTTTCTTACGCGTCACAATACAAAAATCGATCCTCAGTCGCTGGTATATGGTCCCTCGGTCATCTATATGGTGTCAGAGCTGATTCGCCAGTGGTCTTCCGCGGGTGATGCGGTGGTTATCCACACTCCGGCTTACGACGCGTTTTACAAAGCTATCGAGGGTAATCAGCGCGTGGTGCGCGCTGTCGAACTGGAAAAACGCACTGACGGTTGGTACTGCGACATGACCGCGCTGGAGAATGCCCTGTCTCGTCCAGAGAGCAAAATTCTTCTGCTCTGTAGCCCACAAAATCCGACGGGTAAAGTGTGGACGCGTGATGAGCTGGAAACCATGGCGGAACTGTGTCAGCGCCATGGTGTAAAAGTTATTTCCGATGAGATCCATATGGATATGGTATGGGGAGATCACCCACATATTCCCTGGAGTAACGTCGCGCGTGACAGCTGGGCGCTGCTCACTTCCGGTTCAAAAAGTTTTAATATTCCGGCACTGACCGGGGCTTATGGGATGATTGAAGACGCTCAAAGTCGTAACGATTATCTCAGCGCATTAAAAGGTCGCGATGGTCTTTCCTCGCCGGCGGTACTGGCGCTGACCGCTCATATTGCCGCCTATCAACAGGGCGCAAGCTGGCTTAATGCACTGCGGGATTACCTTGCCAGCAACCTGCATTACGTCTCACGCGAGCTTAATGCCGCATTCCCCGAACTGAGCTGGCAGGTTCCGCAATCTACCTATCTGGCGTGGATTGACCTGCGTCCGCTCAACATTGATGATCGCGAATTGCAGGAAGCGCTTATCCACCAGCAGAAAGTCGCCATCATGCCAGGATACACCTACGGCGAAGAAGGACGCGGTTTTGTGCGCCTGAATGCCGGATGCCCGCGCTCAAAACTTGAAAAAGGCGTTCAGGGATTGATTAACGCCATCCGTACAATTCGTTAAGCAGGTTTGCGCAATGAAAACCTCATTGCGCGCCTTATCAGCCTGACGCCTCCTCCATTAACCCAGCCTCAATCATTCACCGTGGATAATCCCGCTTTCATTCCCGGTACCAGAATAACTTTTCGACACCCATCTTCCCGTTTCTCAAAAATTTCATATCCTCTTGCGGCATCTTCAAGCGGCATATGGTGCGTCACAATCTCTTCCGGGGTAAGCAATCCCTTCTCGATCAAATTAAGCAGATCAGGTAAGTAAGCATGCACATGTGTCTGCCCCATTTTGAACGTCAGTCCCTTATCAAAGGCATCACCAAACATGAATCCGTGGATAAAACCGGCGTAAACGCCAGGGACGCTGACAATTCCTCCCCGGCGCACTGCCGCAATGCATTGCCTGAGCGCTTTTCCGCTACTGCCTTCAATTTTTAATGTGCTGAGTACAGTTTCAGTGAGGCTCCCTTTTGCCTCAAAACCGACGGCATCAATCACCGCATCCACGCCACGATGACCTGCCGTGTTATCAATAATCCATTTTGCGGGATCGTCGTTTTTATCAAAGTTAATTGGAATCGCACCATAACGTTGTCGTGCAAATTCAAGGCGGTAATCGTTATGATCAATGATAAATATCTGTTCGGCACCGTTGAGACGAGCACAGGCAGCTGTTAATAACCCTACCGGTCCAGCGCCAAAGATAGCAACGCTGGAGCCTGGCTTAATGTCGGCATTCTTCACAGCCTGCCATGCCGTCGGTAAAATATCAGACAGAAAAAGAACCTTATCATCTGCCAACGTATCCGGCACTTTGAATGGACCTGTGTTCGCTTTTGGTACCCGAACATATTCGGCCTGACCGCCAGGAATACCGCCGTACAGATCGCTGTAGCCAAACAGTGCCGCCGGTGGCGTGATATTCTTGCGGTTCAGCGCTGCGCCGTTGCCACTGTTAGTGCTTTCACACGCGGCATACTGATGAAGTTGACAGAAAAAACATTCGCCACAGGCAATAACGAAGGGTACCACCACGCGATCACCTTTACTTACAGCCGTCACTTGCGATCCCGTTTCAACCACTTCGCCCATAAACTCATGACCAAATATATCGCCATGATGAATTCCAGGGATCTTACCGCGATAAAGATGCAGGTCCGAACCGCATATAGCAGTCGCAGTAACACGCAGAATGATATCATCCGGCTCTTCTATGCCGGGATCTGGCATATTATCAACGCTAACATGATGAGGGCCATGATAAGTCAGTGCTTTCATCATTTTTCTCCTTTAAGTCATCATCTTAAAAGTTAAAAATTATCGTATTTGGCTGGTTCCTTCATTATTTAGGTTAACCATGTTTTCGCTCCGTATTGTTTTTGCCCAAAAGAGTAGTAAGCGTAGAACAAAATGAATACCATGACATTTAATAATGTCATTTTAAGACTGGGCGGAACGCTTCGATTTTATTGCGATCTATTTATAATTTAAGAAAATTTACAAGAATAATCCTGTTCAGGCAATCATGCCTTTATTCCTTCTAAATCTCAGACGGTTACAGCGATTTATTAATTAAACGTCAACCATAATAAACGAAGCGGTATTTCCCGCAATCCATTGAAAATTATCAATACGGACTAATCCGCCTATCAACATTAAATTTGACTTAATACAAATAGCCGCTAACTTTAATCCTTGAACAACGACGGATACGAAATTATTTTTTGTATCTGACTGACATAACCGATATATGAGGTGATATATGGCAGAGCATCGTGGTGGTTCCGGTAACTTCGCAGAAGACCGAGAAAAAGCATCAGAAGCGGGCCGTAAAGGCGGTCAACATAGCGGTGGTAACTTCAAAAACGATCCGCAACGCGCATCTGAAGCAGGCAAAAAAGGTGGACAAAGCAGCCACGGTGGTGGCCGTAAGTCTGACAACTCCTGATAGTTAGCGTTATTTTCATCTTTTAATGAAAAGAGTGTCCTGCGGGTCTGTATGAGGCTCGCAGTTATTTTTAACCTCTACAGGATATTAATATGCATATGAAAAGCATTGAAGACGTATTTATTCACCTACTTTCAGATACCTATAGCGCTGAAAAACAATTAACGCGCGGACTGGCCAAACTCGCCAGAGCCGCATCAAGTGAAAAACTCAGCAAAGCCTTTAATGCCCACCTGGAAGAAACCCAGGGGCAAATTGAACGAATTGACCAAATCGTTGAGCAAGAGCCGGGAATTAAGATTAAACGCATGAAATGTGTGGCGATGGAAGGCTTAATTGAAGAGGCTAATGAGGTTATTGAAAGCACCGAGAAAAATGAAGTACGCGATGCGGCATTAATCGCAGCCGCACAGAAAGTGGAACATTATGAAATTGCCAGCTACGGCACACTGGCAACGCTGGCAGAACAACTTGGATATAAAAAAGCCGTAAAACTCCTCGCAGAAACGCTTGAAGAAGAGAAACAAACCGATCTGAAATTAACCGATCTTGCGGTTGGTAACATTAATAAAGACGCTGAAAAACGATAACCATACTGACACGAGGAAATTACGATGAATCACTTAGAACATTACCATGACTGGCTACGCGATGCGCACGCGATGGAAAAGCAAGCGGAGTCAATGCTGGAATCGATGGCGAGTCGTATCGATAATTATCCTGATTTGCGTGCCAGAATTGAGCAACATATTAATGAAACAAAACGGCAAATTACTCTGTTGGAAGAGATCCTCGATCGAAACGATATCTCGCGCTCTGTATTAAAAGACTCAATGAGTAAAATGGCGGCTTTTGGTCAGTCGATTGGCGGCATGTTTCCTTCTGACGAAATTGTAAAAGGCGCAATTAGCGGCTATGTATTCGAGCAATTTGAAATAGCCTGCTACACATCGCTTTTGGCCGCCGCTAAAAAGGTCGGTGATACCGCCTCTATCCCCGCTATCGAAACGATTCTGGCAGAGGAACGTGAGATGGCCGACTGGCTGATTAAACATATTCCGCAAACGACAGAACAATTTCTCTTACGGTCTGACGCTGACGGCGTTGTAGCCAAAAAATAATCTCATTACGCTCTGCTTCAGGCAGAGCTTCCTCGGATGGGGTCTGTACCGTGCCTGAACTTGACGCTTTTTATTTAGCCCGTTTTCAGTTCGCCTTCACTGTCTCTTTCCATATTCTTTTTCCCGCGATTACGATTGGGCTGGCCAGCTATCTGGTGGTGCTGGAGGGGATGTGGCTGCGCACGCGAAACAATCTCTGGCGCTCGCTCTATAATTTCTGGCTGCAAATCTTCGCCGTCAATTTTGGGATGGGCGTCGTATCCGGCCTGGTGATGGCTTATCAGTTCGGTACCAACTGGAGCGGCTTTTCGCAATTTGCCGGCAGTATTACCGGACCACTGCTGCTTTATGAAGTCCTGACCGCCTTTTTCCTCGAAGCGGGCTTCCTTGGCGTAATGCTATTCGGCTGGAACAAAGTATCTCCAGCGCTGCATTTCTTCACCACCTGTATGGTGGCGCTGGGCACGTTGCTATCTACCTTCTGGATCCTGGCTTCCAACAGTTGGATGCAAACACCTCAAGGTTTTAGCCTCGAAAATGGGCATGTCATTCCCCAGGATTGGCTGGCTATCATATTTAACCCTTCATTTCCATATCGCTTATTGCATATGTCGATTGCTGCTTTTCTGAGTAGCGCGATGTTCGTTGGCGCATCTGCCGCCTGGCATTTACTCCGCGGTAACGATACCCCTGCCATTCGTAAAATGTTTTCGATGGCGTTGTGGATGGCTCTGATTGTCGCCCCTATTCAGGCCGTTGTTGGAGATATGCATGGCCTCAATACCCTTAAGCATCAGCCTGCGAAAATAGCGGCCATTGAGGGACACTGGGAGAATCCCCCCGGAGAGGCGACGCCGTTGACGCTGTTTGGCATGCCTGACATGGAGGAAGAGCGCACCAAATACGCTCTGGCGATCCCTGCGCTGGGCAGTCTGATTCTGACCCATAGCCTGGACAAGCAGGTTCCAGCGCTGAAGGATTTTCCCAAGGAAGATCGCCCCAACTCCGCAATTGTATTTTGGTCGTTTCGCATCATGGTTGGCATGGGCGTGTTGATGATCGCCCTGGGTATCTGCAGTGTCTGGTTACGTTGGCGCAAACGCCTGTACCATTCCCGCCCATTTCAGTGGTTTGCGCTTTTGATGGGGCCTGCCGGACTATTGGCCTTACTGGCCGGCTGGGTGACCACGGAAGTTGGCCGCCAGCCCTGGGTCGTATACGGCTTTTTGCGCACGAGAGATGCCGTTTCATTGCACAGCACAACGCAAATGGTCATCAGTTTGCTGGTATTTATCGTCGTTTATAGCACCGTCTTTGGCGTGGGTTATCACTACATATTCAGGCTGATTAAAAAAGGACCTCAGCCGGTCAGTGAACTGACCTCACAAACCGATGGCACCCCTGCGCGTCCGCTTTCCGCCGCAGAACCGGTAACGGATGAAGAGGAGAAAATCTGATGGACATCGATATCACCGTAATCTGGTTTATTATCATTGTCTTTGCCACGCTGATGTACATCGTAATGGACGGTTTCGATTTGGGCATTGGTATGTTGTTTAGCATTGTACATGCCCCCAGCGAGCGAGATGTGATGGTGAACAGCGTGGCCCCCGTCTGGGACGGGAACGAAACCTGGCTGGTGCTCGGTGGTGCCGGTCTCTTTGGCGCATTCCCTCTGGCTTATGCTGTGATTGCTGACGCACTGGCAATTCCACTCACGATGATGCTAATTGGGTTGATTTTTCGCGGCGTGGCATTTGAGTTTCGCTTTAAAGCCACGCCTTCGCATCGGCTATTTTGGGATTACGCATTTGCCGGCGGCTCGTTGCTGGCGACCGTGAGTCAGGGGATCGTTGTTGGCGCCGTGATTAACGGCTTCGATATAGCAGAACGACGCTTTGCCGGGTCGGCCTTGGATTGGTTGACCCCATTTAATGTGTTTTGCGGACTCGGACTGGTTGCCGCCTATCTGTTACTCGGCACCACCTGGCTGATAATGAAAAGCGATGGCGCGCTTCAGGAACGGATGCGTAAATTAACGCGCCATGTTCTGCTCGCTCTGCTGGCGGTGATTGCCGTGGTCAGCATCTGGACCCCCCTTAGCTGGCAATACATCGCAGAGCGCTGGTTCACACTACCTAATTTCTACTGGTTTGTGCCGGTCCCCATTCTGGTGACGATACTCAGCCTGTGGATTTGGCGTCTGAGCAGCGACAACACCAGCCATGCACGACCTTTTATCCTGACGCTGGGATTAATCTTTCTGGGTTTTAGCGGCTTAGGCATCAGCCTGTGGCCCTATATTATTCCGCCGCATATTACCTTATGGGATGCGGCGGCTCCCCCTGCAAGCCAGATGTTTATGCTGGTTGGCACGCTTATTATTATTCCGGTCATTCTGATGTATACGGCATGGAGCTACTATGTCTTTCGCGGCAAAGTATCTGACGGAGAAGGCTACCATTGACCAGAATAGCGCGCCGATCGCCTGACTCATTGAAAATCTGAAATAAATGTCCACAATGTGACCCTTTTACAAAGTGTTGGCGCGCTTTATTCAAAGTTATTAGAGAATTATGATTCTGTTGTATAATGCCCTGCACTTTACCTAAAAATACGAGTGCGACCATGATTGATACTTCTCTCCCCTTAACCGACGTCCATCGCCACCTTGATGGTAACATCCGTGCCCAAACGATCCTCGATCTGGGTCGCCAGTTCAATTTAACCCTCCCGGCACAGACGCTGGAAACGTTGATCCCTCATGTGCAAGTGACGTCAACCGAGCCTGATTTGGTCAGTTTTTTATCCAAACTGGACTGGGGCGTAAAGGTTCTGGCCTCGCTGGACGCCTGCCGCCGCGTCGCGTTTGAAAATATTGAGGATGCCGCACGTAACGGCCTGCACTATGTTGAACTACGTTTTTCCCCTGGCTACATGGCAATGACCCATCAACTCCCTGTAGCAGGCGTGGTTGAAGCCGTTATTGCAGGCGTGCGCGAAGGCTGCAAGGCCTTTGGCGTTGAAGCGCGTTTAATTGGCATTATGAGTCGTACCTTCGGCGAAGCCGCCTGCCTGCAGGAACTTGATGCGCTGTTAGCACACCGTGACCATATTACTGCGCTGGATCTGGCCGGTGACGAACTGGGCTTCCCGGGCAGTTTGTTCCTGTCACATTTCAACCAGGCACGCGATGCAGGCTGGCATATCACTGTCCATGCCGGCGAAGCCGCGGGACCAGAAAGTATCTGGCAGGCCATTAAAGAATTGGGCGCTGAACGCATTGGTCATGGTGTTAAAGCGGTCGAAGATCGCGCATTGATGGATTATCTCGCCGAACACCGTATCGGCATTGAATCCTGCCTGACATCGAACATCCAGACCAGCACCGTCGCTACGCTGGCGACCCATCCGCTGAAAACATTTCTTGAACATGGCGTTGTGGCCAGTCTGAATACGGACGATCCGGCTGTTCAGGGTGTCGATATTATTCACGAGTACACCATTGCCGCTCCTGCCGCAGGTTTAACTCGCGAACAGATCCGCCAGGCGCAAATCAATGGTCTGGAAATGGCATTCCTGAGTAACGAAGAGAAACGTACGCTGCGCGAGAAAGTCGCCGCAGCGTGACGCTTGTCCGGCCTACGTGGCGTTGCATTGTAGGCCGGATCAAATACCGGGGCATCCGCCATCCGGCATGTGCCTTATCAGGCAAGGCAAAGCGTGGAGCGGTGTTTTGCGGACTCAAGGCCAAGCTCAATCAGCTCCATAATCTGGATAGCTTGTCTCGCCGGGACCGGGTTTTCACCATTACCGTTCAGCGCATCACGGATGCCTGCATAGTACGCCGGGTAATTACCTGGCACGGTCAGCCAGGTCTCTTCAACCCGCTCATCGCCTTCAACTCGCGTCAATACGCCATCGCGCATGTCGTAACCCCAGTCTTCCTGAGGCAGGCGCTCGCCATTTTTCAGACGTTCTTCCTGTGGGTCAAGACCATACTTGACGTAGCTCCCGCGTGAGCCGTGCACGATATAGCGGGCCGATTCTGCGGCCGCCAGCATGGTTCCATGCAGAATCACACGACGCTGTGGATACGTCAGAATGGCATGGAAGTAATCTGTCGATTGTGCGCCCGGACGCAGTTGCGCCAGATCCACCGTCATACTGACCGGCAAACCAAACAGATTAATCGCTTGATCCAAAAGATGTGGCGCTAAATCATACCAAATACCGCTGCCCGGACCGCCCTGTTCACGCCAACGGTCCCGAACCTGCGGGCGGAAACGATCGAAGTGGGACTCAAAATAGGCAACTTCGCCCAAAACGCCATCGGCCAATAGCGCTTTCAACGTCAGAAAATCACTGTCCCAGCGCCGGTTATGGAAAACGGATAGTACGCGCCCCAGACTACGCGCGAGAGCATCCAGCTCACGAGCTTGTGACAGTGTCACGGTAAACGGTTTATCAACAACCACATGTTTACCCGCTTCCAGTGCGGCCTTCGCTAACGGGAAGTGCGTGTCATTTGGCGTAGGGATCACAATCAGGTCAATATTAGGATCGTTAAAAAGGTGCTTAGGCTCAGCAACAACCGTCACTGTAGGCCAGTCGGCCTTCACTTTTGCTTCATCGCTACTGGACACCGCGGCCAGTTCCAGGCCTGGTGTGCCCACAATCAGGGGGGCATGGAAGGTTTTACTGGCGTAACCATAGCCGATTAGCCCAACGCGGATGTTGTCACTCATGTTATTGCCTCTCAATTCAGACTGACCTATTTCACACCATACATTGCAACGTCTCAATAGTTTAATAACCTTTGCGCTACAAAGGTTGTTTATTAACTTAAGTCAAACATATGCTTCTTAAGCTGAATTTGCCGCGAAAAAGTGGCTGAAATCGTTCCCAATCTTCTTGCTGTATTATGGAGAGATTAGTAACATTTGCAGCCTGTGTTTATGGATAAATCAAAGCAAATGTCATCAGTAATGAATCGTCTTATTGAGTTAGCAGGTTGGATTGTTCTTGCGGTCTCCGTGATCCTGCTGGGTATTGCCAATCATATTGACAATTACCAGCCACCGGAGCCAATTGCAGCAGTGCAGAAAAAATAAGCGTCATCAGCTTTTTTGCCCCGCAATTCACCTTCACGCATTGCTGGGTCCGGCTGTAAAAGATCCAATTCTGTCAAAAAAAGCGAATTATGCCGCATCCCGCTCCCGCGCGTATTGCCTGGGATCGCGAAGCGCGCTAACCTTGCCGCAGGCGTACATAGCGCCTGCTTTTTACAGGTATGCATACTCTTCTTACATTTGCGCGCAAATCCGCTTTTACCTGTGCACGTTGTTTATTTCTTAATATTTTCTACTCCGTTGGTATTATTTTATATATGGATTGCTCTTTATGACTGTTCAGGATTACTTATTAAAATTCCGTAAAATTAGTTCACTCGAAAGTCTGGAAAAACTGTTCGATCATCTTAACTACACGCTCACCGACGATAACGACATTATCAATATGTACCGTGCAGCAGACCACCGTCGTGCGGAGCTCATCTCCGGAGGTCGTCTGTTTGACGTCGGTCAGGTGCCTAAATCAGTCTGGCATTACGTGCAATAAAGAAGAAAGTAGCGCTCAACGTTAAAAGCTTTATAATAATTGCCCCAAAATGAATGGCATGTTTGATCGCGCGCGTAAACCTGGAGAAGAGATGACTACCACACCGGCACAACGTATCGGAGGCTGGCTACTTGGGCCATTGGCCTGGCTGTTAGTTGCGTTGTTGAGTGCTTCGCTGGCGTTGTTACTTTACGTCACTGCGCTGGCCACACCGCAAACCTTCCAAACGCTTGGTGAGCAAAGTACGACCAATTTGTTGTTATGGGGCGTCTCTTTTATTACGGCTATCGCCATGTGGTATTACACGTTATGGCTGACGATTGCGTTTTTCAAACGCAGAACCTGCGTGCCGAAGCACTATATTTTATGGCTGTTGATCTCCGTGTTACTGGCGATTAAAGCGTTTGCGTTTTCACCCGTCCCGGACGCCTTTGCCGTGCGCCAACTGCTGTTCCCTTTGTTAGCAGCAGCACTGCTGGTGCCCTACTTCAAGCGCTCACAGCGCGTTAAGTCGACGTTTGTGAACCCGTAATAACCCTACAGTTAACCTGTTGTCGCCTGTTGTAGATTGTCAGATAATAGGCGGCTTTTTTATTTCAGGCCGAAAAATGACTGATTACCTGCTGCTGTTTGTCGGAACTGTGCTGGTCAACAACTTTGTACTGGTTAAGTTTCTGGGCCTCTGTCCGTTTATGGGCGTTTCCAAAAAACTGGAAACCGCAATGGGTATGGGCCTGGCCACGACGTTTGTCATGACGCTGGCCTCTATTTGCGCATGGTTGATTGATACCTGGATCCTTATTCCGCTCAATCTCATCTATCTGCGCACGCTGGCTTTTATTCTGGTCATCGCCGTCGTCGTGCAATTTACCGAGATGGTGGTCCGTAAAACCAGCCCTGCGCTTTACCGCCTGCTGGGGATCTTCTTACCGCTGATCACCACAAACTGTGCGGTGTTGGGGGTGGCGTTGCTGAATATTAACCTCGGCCATAACTTCTTACAGTCGGCGCTATACGGTTTTTCTGCCGCCGTCGGCTTCTCACTGGTAATGGTACTGTTTGCCGCCATTCGTGAACGCCTCGCTGTGGCAGACGTCCCTGCTCCGTTTCGCGGTAATGCGATTGCGCTGATTACCGCCGGTTTAATGTCATTGGCCTTTATGGGCTTTAGTGGTTTGGTGAAGTTGTAATGAATGCTATCTGGATTGCCGTTGCCGCAGTGAGTCTGCTGGGTCTGGCGTTCGGCGCTATTTTGGGTTACGCCTCGCGACGCTTTGCCGTTGAGGATGACCCGGTCGTGGAGAAAATTGATGAAATTCTCCCGCAAAGCCAGTGTGGACAGTGCGGTTATCCAGGCTGTCATCCCTATGCTGAAGCGATCGGCTCGCAGGGTGAAAAAATCAATCGTTGCGCGCCCGGTGGTGAAGCCGTGATGTTAAAAATCGCTGCCCTGTTGAACGTCGACCCGCAGCCGATTGATGGTGATGAACAAGATGTTACGCCCGTGCGAATGCTGGCGGTCATTGATGAAAATAATTGTATTGGTTGCACAAAGTGCATTCAGGCCTGTCCGGTCGATGCCATTGTGGGTGCGACCCGCGCCATGCACACAGTGATGAGCGATCTCTGCACCGGCTGCAACCTGTGCGTTGACCCATGTCCAACGCAATGTATCGAATTACGCCCGGTGGCTGAGACGCCCGATAGCTGGAAATGGGATTTAAACACTATCCCTGTGCGCATCATTCCTGTGGAACAACATGTTTAAGTTATTCTCTGCATTCAGAAAAAACAAAATCTGGGATTTTGATGGCGGCATTCATCCACCAGAAATGAAGACCCAGTCAAACGGTACGCCGCTGCGGCAGGTTCCGCTGGCGCCGCGCTTCGTTATTCCCCTGAAACAACATATTGGCGCGGAAGGTGAACTGTGTGTCAACGTGGGCGACACCGTCCTGCGTGGCCAGGCGTTAACCATCGGGCGTGGCAAAATGCTGCCGGTACATGCGCCAACGTCAGGCACTATTGTTGCTATTGCGCCACACTCCACCGCACACCCTTCGGCATTAGCCGAGCTAAGCGTCATCATTGATGCCGATGGCGAAGACCGCTGGATTGAGCGTGATGGCTGGGCCGATTACCGTTCCCGTAGTCGGGAAGAGCTTATTGCACGTATTCATCAGTACGGCGTCGCCGGTCTGGGCGGCGCAGGTTTCCCAACCGGGGTTAAGCTACAGGGCGGCGGCGATAAAATTGAAACGCTGATCATCAACGCCGCAGAATGCGAGCCGTACATTACGGCGGATGACCGTCTGATGCAGGACTGCGCGGCTCAGGTCGTCGAAGGTATCCGCATCCTCGCGCACATTCTTCAGCCGCGTGAGATCCTGCTGGGAATAGAAGATAACAAACCGCAGGCAATTTCCATGCTGCGTGCGGTGCTGGCCGATTCCCACGATATCAGCTTACGCGTGATCCCAACCAAGTACCCGTCCGGCGGCGCCAAGCAGTTAACGCAAATTCTGACCGGTAAGCAGGTACCTCATGGCGGACGCTCCTCAGATATTGGCGTGCTGATGCAAAACGTCGGGACCGCCTACGCGATTAAACGTGCGGTCATTGACGGAGAACCTATTACCGAGCGTGTTGTGACGCTTACAGGCGAAGCCGTCAGCCGTCCAGGCAACGTCTGGGCGCGTTTAGGCACGCCGGTTCGTCATTTGCTCAGCGACGCGGGTTTCTGCCCTTCCGCCGACCAGATGGTGATTATGGGCGGGCCGCTGATGGGGTTTACGCTGCCATGGCTGGATGTACCGGTGGTGAAGATCACCAACTGCCTTCTGGCCCCCTCTGCCAGTGAAATGGGTGAAACGCCGGAGGAGAAAGGCTGCATTCGCTGTAGCGCCTGCGCCGATGCCTGCCCGGCCGATCTTCTGCCGCAGCAACTCTACTGGTTCAGTAAAGGGCAGCAGCACGATAAAGCCACAACTCACAATATTGCAGACTGTATCGAATGCGGCGCTTGCGCATGGGTATGCCCGAGCAACATTCCGCTGGTACAGTATTTCCGCCAGGAAAAGGCCGAGATTTATGCTATTAGCCAGGAAGAAAAACGCGCCGCGGAAGCCAAAGCACGTTTTGAAGCTCGACAGGCGCGACTTGAGCGTGAAAAAGCCGCACGTCTTGAACGCCACAAAAGCGCTGCCGTACAGCCTGCGGCTAAAGATCATGATGCCATCGCCGCCGCATTGGCTCGCGTAAAAGAGAAACAGGCTCAGGCAATGCAACCGGTTGTTATTCAGGCTGGCGAAAAACCTGACAATAGCGCAGTGATTGCCGCTCGCGAGGCGCGTAAAGCACAGGCTCGTGCGGCCCGGACGGAAAATTCAAACAAAATTGAAGACAGCAGCGCGGGTACCGACCCGCGTAAAGCGGCAGTCGAAGCGGCAATCGCCCGCGCCAAGGCCCGTAAACTTGAGCAACAGCCGGTGACTGAAACCGCTGAACCGGTGGATCCGCGTAAAGCCGCCGTCGAAGCGGCAATCGCCCGCGCCAAAGCCCGTAAGCTTGAGCAGCAGCCGGTGACTGAAACCGCTGAACCGGTGGATCCGCGCAAAGCCGCCGTCGAAGCGGCAATCGCCCGCGCCAAAGCCCGTAAGCTTGAGCAGCAGCCGGTGACTGAAAGCGCTGAACCGGTGGATCCGCGTAAAGCCGCCGTCGAAGCGGCAATCGCCCGCGCCAAAGCCCGTAAGCTTGAGCAGCAGCCGGTGACTGAAAGCGCTGAACCGGTGGATCCGCGTAAAGCCGCCGTCGCGGCCGCTATCGCACGCGCCCAGGCTAAAAAAGCCGCACAGCAGCAGGTTGTAAACGAGGAATAAATGGTATTCAGAATAGCAAGCTCCCCTTATACCCATAACCAACGTCAGACATCACGCATCATGATGTTGGTGTTACTTGCTGCATTGCCGGGAATCGTCGCGCAGCTATGGTTCTTTGGCTGGGGGACGTTGTTGCAGATCGTTCTGGCCGCCATTAGCGCTATCGGCGCCGAAGCGGTCGTACTTAAACTGCGGAAACAACCCATTGCGCCGATTTTAAAAGATAACTCCGCGCTCCTTACGGGGTTGCTACTGGCCGTGAGTATTCCTCCGCTGGCCCCCTGGTGGATGGTGGTATTAGGCACGGTATTTGCCGTTATCATTGCAAAACAGCTGTATGGCGGCCTCGGACAAAACCCGTTCAATCCCGCCATGATTGGCTACGTCGTACTGCTTATCTCATTCCCGGTGCAGATGACAAGCTGGCTGCCGCCGCAGGAAATTGCAGCCACGGTCCCCGGATTCTTTGACGCTCTGAACGTAATCTTTACCGGACATACCGCGGGCGGCAGCGATATGAACGCGCTCCGTATGGGAATCGACGGCATCAGCCAGGCTACGCCCCTTGATACCTTCAAGACCTCTCTGCATGCGGGACGAACGGTTGAACAGGTAATGCAGTACCCGATTTACAGCGGCATGCTCGCGGGCGCCGGATGGCAGTGGGTTAACCTTGCCTGGTTGGCTGGCGGCATTGTGCTGTTATGGCAAAAAGCGATTCGCTGGCATATCCCGGTTAGTTTCCTGCTGTCGCTCGCTGTTTGCGCTACTTTAGGCTGGATTTTCTCGCCAGAGTCGCTGGCATCGCCTCAGTTACATCTACTTTCTGGCGCGACGATGCTCGGCGCTTTCTTTATTCTTACCGATCCCGTTACGGCATCGACCACCAACCGTGGTCGCCTGATTTTTGGCGCGCTTGCGGGTTTGTTAGTGTGGTTAATCCGCAGTTTTGGTGGCTATCCTGATGGCGTGGCCTTTGCCGTGTTGCTGGCAAATATTACGGTTCCCCTGATTGATTATTACACCCGCCCTCGCGTGTACGGACATCGCTAAGGACAACATATGCTGAAAACGATTCGTAAACACGGTATTACTCTGGCGCTATTTGCCGCTGGATCTACGGGGTTAACCGCGGCAATCAATCAATTAACCAAATCCACTATCGATGAACAAGCGGCGTTGCAGCAAAAAGTATTGTTTGATCAGGTTCTGCCTGGCGATCGCTACAATAACGCGTTGTCTGAGAGTTGCTATCTGGTGAACGCGCAGGCGTTAGGTAAAGGGACTCACCGTGTGTATATCGCGCGCCAGGACGATCGACCTGTTGCGGCAATTCTCGAAGCCACTGCCCCAGATGGTTATTCCGGCGCTATTCAGCTGTTGGTTGGTGTGGATTTCACAGGTACCGTATTGGGCACACGCGTGACTGAACACCATGAAACGCCGGGGCTGGGCGATAAAATTGAGCTGCGTCTGTCCGACTGGATCACCCACTTTAGCGGCAAAACGATCGGCGCGGGTAACGATGCCCATTGGGCGGTGAAGAAAGATGGCGGCGACTTCGACCAGTTTACTGGCGCAACCATTACGCCGCGTGCGGTAGTTAATGCGGTGAAACGCGCCGGTTTGTATGCGCAGACGTTGCCAGCGCAACTCCCTCAACTTAGCGCCTGTGGAGAATAAACCATGAGCGAAATTAAAGATGTCATTGTCCAGGGGTTATGGAAAAATAACTCCGCGCTTGTGCAGTTACTTGGTATGTGCCCGCTGTTGGCGGTAACGTCTACCGCCACCAATGCGTTAGGTCTGGGACTGGCGACTACGCTCGTCCTGACGTTGACGAACCTGACCATTTCAGCCCTGCGTCGCTGGACACCGTCTGAAATTCGTATTCCGATTTATGTCATGATCATCGCTTCCGTCGTGAGTGCGGTACAGATGCTGATTAATGCTTACGCTTTTGGCCTGTATCAGTCTCTGGGGATCTTTATTCCGCTGATTGTGACCAACTGTATTGTTGTTGGTCGTGCTGAAGCCTTCGCGGCTAAAAAAGGCCCGGCATTATCCGCCCTTGATGGGTTCTCCATCGGTATGGGCGCAACTGGGGCCATGTTTGTTCTGGGCTCGCTGCGTGAAATAATTGGTAACGGCACGCTATTTGATGGCGCAGACGGTCTGTTAGGCAGTTGGGCTAAAGTACTACGCGTAGAGATCTTCCATACCGATACGCCGTTTCTGCTGGCCATGCTGCCACCGGGCGCTTTCATTGGTCTGGGTCTGATGCTGGCGGTGAAATATCTGATCGATGAGAAAATGAAGAAACGTCGTGCCGAAGCGGCTGTTGCAGACAGTCCGGTTGGTGAAACAGGGAATGTGTAATGAACAAAGCAAAACGGCTGGAAATACTGACACGCCTGCGTGATAACAATCCGCATCCGACCACTGAGCTGAATTTTACATCGCCGTTCGAACTGCTGATTTCGGTCTTGCTCTCCGCGCAGGCCACCGATGTCAGCGTCAATAAAGCCACGGCTAAGCTGTACCCTGTCGCCAATACCCCTGCCGCTATGCTGGAGCTCGGCGTAGACGGGGTTAAGTCCTACATCAAGACAATCGGGTTGTTCAACAGCAAAGCGGAGAACGTGATTAAGACCTGCCGCATTCTGCTGGAAAAACATAATGGCGAAGTGCCAGAAGACCGGGCCGCATTAGAGGCCCTGCCCGGGGTTGGGCGAAAAACAGCCAATGTGGTGTTAAATACCGCCTTCGGTTGGCCTACCATTGCGGTAGATACCCATATTTTTCGCGTCTGTAATCGCACGCAATTTGCGCCAGGCAAAAACGTCGAGCAGGTAGAGGAAAAATTACTGAAAGTCGTACCGAGTGAATTTAAAGTCGATTGCCATCACTGGTTAATCCTTCATGGCCGCTACACCTGTATTGCCAGAAAACCGCGCTGCGGTTCTTGCATCATCGAAGATCTCTGCGAATTCAAAGAGAAAGTTGATATCTGATACTGATGGGGCGTTCCCTTTGCCCCTTTGACACATAACGATTAGTTATGCACTCCCTAAACAATCTTTTCCCGTCGATGATGCCATTCAACTGCGCATATCTAACGCATTATTCTTGCGTATAAACACCTGAGCAGGTTAATCGTTTTTTTAGTAATAGAAATTTCTATCTATACGTGATGCAGATCACTCAGACAACACAATGTTAAATAATTTTTATTTTTTAGTTAAAGTGACAATCAGATGACCTTACTGAACAGTTTCTAAACAAAACATTACACTGGCTATTTTTCAGATAATGGCCTATATCACTGGATTCAACCGCAAATAGCAGAACATATCGCCGCATTACGGTTTTTGGGTGACTTAAACAGTGTAAAAATCTGCGATTTTTCAAATGAAAAAATTTAACGCTAGATAACATTTCTCTGTACCGATGATTTCACCACCCAGGATATATGTAACAGATTATTACAAACCACTTGTCTGAATGGTCAAGATAGTGAACATTACTTGCCGTTTCCCCTCCCACTATAACAATCGGACGGATGAACTTGATTCATCACGTACCTGAACACCCCCGTTGATATGGGATGTAAAAAAAGAGGTAAAAGTGTCTACTGCAAACAATAAACCAACAGAAAGCGTTAGTTTAAACGCCTTCAAACAACCGAAAGCGTTCTATCTCATTTTCTCGATAGAGCTGTGGGAACGTTTTGGTTATTACGGCCTGCAAGGGATTATGGCCGTCTACCTGGTTAAGCAACTGGGTATGTCAGAAGCGGATTCCATCACCCTTTTCTCGTCCTTTAGCGCCCTGGTGTATGGTCTGGTTGCCATCGGCGGCTGGTTAGGTGATAAAGTTCTGGGAACAAAACGTGTCATTATGCTGGGCGCCATTGTTCTGGCCATCGGTTATGCGCTGGTTGCATGGTCCGGTCACGATGCCGGTATTGTTTATATGGGCATGGCGGCCATCGCGGTCGGTAACGGCCTGTTTAAAGCCAACCCATCCTCCCTGCTCTCTACCTGCTATGCAAAAGATGACCCGCGTCTTGATGGTGCATTTACCATGTACTACATGTCCGTCAACATCGGTTCATTCTTCTCTATGCTGGCAACGCCATGGTTAGCTGCGCGTTACGGCTGGAGCACCGCGTTCGCGCTGAGCGTCGTAGGTATGCTGATCACCGTGGTTAACTTCGCATTCTGTCAGCGCTGGGTTAAACAGTACGGTTCTAAACCTGACTTTGAGCCGATCAACTTCCGTAACCTGCTGCTGACCATCGCTGGCGTTGTGGTTCTGATTGCGATTGCGACCTGGCTGCTGCACAACCAGGAAATCGCCCGTATGGTTCTGGGTGTGATTGCCATTGGTATCGTATTTATCTTCGGTAAAGAAGCCTTCACCATGCACGGTGCTGCGCGTCGTAAAATGATCGTCGCCTTCATTCTGATGCTGGAAGCGATTATCTTCTTCGTGCTGTACAGCCAGATGCCGACTTCACTGAACTTCTTCGCGATTCGTAACGTTGAACACTCTATTCTGGGTATTGCTTTTGAACCTGAGCAGTACCAGGCGCTGAACCCGTTCTGGATCATCATTGGTAGCCCAATCCTCGCCGCTATCTATAACAAGATGGGTGATACGCTGCCGATGCCGACCAAGTTCGCGATTGGTATGGTGCTGTGCTCCGGTGCGTTCCTGATCCTGCCGCTGGGTGCGAAATTCGCCACCGATGCGGGCATTGTTTCTGTTAACTGGCTGATCATCTGCTATGGCCTGCAAAGCATCGGTGAGCTGATGATTTCCGGTTTGGGTCTGGCCATGGTGGCGCAGCTGGTTCCGCAGCGTCTGATGGGCTTCATCATGGGTAGCTGGTTCCTGACCACTGCCGGTGCAAACATCATCGGCGGTTACGTCGCCAACATGATGGCAGTTCCAGAAAACGTGACTGACCCGCTGATGTCTCTGGAAGTCTACGGTCGTGTGTTCCTGCAGATTGGTGTTGCAACGGCGGTTATCGCTGTTCTGATGCTGCTGACGGCGCCGAAACTGAATCGTATGACTCAGGACGATGACGTTAATGAGAAAGCCTCTAAGGCCGCGACAGCGTAATTCTCAGGGAAACTCATTTTCAGGCCGCTAACTGTTGTTAGCGGCTTTTTTTTTACCTGAGGTAGCACTACCATACGATAAACCTCAGCCAAAAGGAGTTACCGATGAAACTATTCTACAAACCGGGCGCTTGTTCTCTCGCTTCCCACATCACGCTGCGTGAGAGCGGTAAAGATTTCACGCTGGATGGTGTCGATTTGATGAAGAAACGTCTGGAAAACGGCGATGATTTTTTCGCGGTAAACCCCAAAGGACAAGTTCCCGCGCTGCTGCTGGACGACGGTACATTACTAACCGAAGGCGTCGCCATCATGCAGTACCTGGCGGACACAGTGCCAGACCGCCACCTCCTCGCCCCTACCAGCAGCCTCTCCCGTTACAAAACCATCGAATGGCTTAATTACATTGCGACAGAACTGCATAAAGGTTTTACCCCGCTGTTCCGTCCCGATACACCGGAAGACTTCAAGCCAACCGTTCGCGCGCAGCTGGAGAAAAAAATGCAGTACGTGAATGAATCGCTGAAAGATGGGCAATGGATCTGCGGCCCGCGCTTCAGCATTGCAGACGCTTATCTGTTCACCGTGCTGCGTTGGGCTTATGCGGTTAAGCTGAATATGGCAGGATTAAGCCATATCGAGGCGTATATGGCGCGTATGGCTGAACGCCCGGCGGTTGCCGCAGCGCTTAAAGCAGAAGGGTTGAGCTAATCACTAATGTGCCGGATGGCGGCGCCAGGCGCTTTATCCGGCCTACTTACTTGGCTGGCCGACGGCCAAACGTACGCCCGATAAGCGTGAGCGCCATCGGGCATTGATTACAACTGCGTCGCGCTAAAGTAGTGTTCAGGCATCGCGATACGATCCTGAGCGGCTACCACCTGCAGTTCATACTCATGCATTTCTTTGGTGGCGATCATCACTTCGTACACTGCCGCCGTCACATGCTCAAGCGCCTGCTGTAAAGACGCGCCCTGGAGCAGTTTCACCAGCAGCAAGCCGCTGGTAACGTCACCCACGCCAACCGGCTGACGCGCGCCAAAATCAACTAATGGGCGGCTGATATGCCACGCCTGTTGCGCAGTGACCAGCAGCATCTCGAAACGATCGGTGCTAATACCTGCGCGAGCCAGATGCTTCACCAGCACAATTTCTGGCCCCTGGGCGATCAGCTCACGGGCAGCCATCACCGCTTCAGTTACATTGTGAACTGCATGTTCGCACAGAATTTCTAATTCAACCAGGTTCGGGGCAATAATGTCGCTAGCGGGAAGCGCATGACGCACATGAAATTCCGCCACGCCCGGCGCGACGATACACCCTTTCTCCGGATGCCCCATCACGGGGTCACAAAAGTATTTTGCCCGCGGATTGGCCGCTTTAACCTGGCGCACAATACCCAGAATATGCTCACCCTGCTCTGCCGAGCCAAGATAGCCGCTTAGTACTGCGTCACAGGTCTGGAGTTTATCGATATCGGCAATACCCTGCACGATTTCAGTCAGATGAGTCGGCGGCATAACGCAACCGGTCCATTTGCCGTACTGCGTGTGGTTAGAGAACTGCACGGTATTTAGCGGCCAGACATTTGCGCCAAGACGACGCATCGGAAATTCAGCCGCGCTGTTGCCCGCATGACCAAAAACAACGTGGGACTGGATGGCGAGGATATTTTTCATTTTACTTATCACAACCCTGAAAAAATAAAGGGGCGTAGTTTCCCACGCCCCTGCTAACTAAATCTTACTTCCAGCAAATCAGACAATAGTTCTTCTTGCCACGGCGCAGTAAGGTATAGCGCCCGAAGAGGATATCACTCTCCTGGAAGAAATATTCCGGATCGGATTGCTTCTCACCGTTGATGGTCACCGCGTTAGACGCAATGGTCTTACGCGCCTGGCCGCGAGACGGTTGCAGTTCGGAATCGACCAGCGCCTGCATCAGATCCGCACCTTTCTCCATCTCAATCATCGGCACGCCATCCTGCGCCAGCTGTTCGAAATCCGCTTCGCTCAAATCGCTCAGGTTGCCGTTGAACAAGCTTTCGGTAATGCGTTTTGCCGCAACCAGACCTTCTTCACCGTGAACCAGACGTGTGACCTGCTCAGCCAGAACATACTGGGCGCGCGGTGCTTTACCACTGTTCTTATCTTCTTCTTCCAGCGCATTGATCTCTTCAATGTCCATGAACGTGAAGAATTTCAGGAAGCGATAAACGTCCGCATCGGCGGTGTTGATCCAGAACTGGTAGAATTTGTACGGACTGGTTTTCTTCGGATCCAGCCACACTGCGCCGCCTTCGGTCTTACCGAATTTGGTGCCGTCCGCTTTGGTGATCAGCGGAACGGTCAAACCAAATACCTGATTCTGGTGCAGACGGCGGGTCAGGTCGATACCTGAGGTAATGTTACCCCACTGGTCAGAACCACCAATCTGCAGCGTCACGCCGTGCAGTTTATTCAGGCAGGCAAAGTCATAGCCCTGCAGCAGATTGTAAGAAAACTCGGTAAAGGAGATCCCCTGATCGTCACGGTTCAGACGTTGCTTAACCGCTTCTTTGTTGATCATCTGGTTAACAGAGAAGTGTTTGCCGATATCACGCAGGAAAGTCAGTACATTCATACCGCCAAACCAGTCGTAGTTGTTCGCAGCAATCGCCGAGTTGTCGCCACAGTCGAAATCGAGGAACGGTGCAACCTGCTTACGGATTTTATCCACCCACTCCTGCACGGTGTCTTCGGTATTCAGTTTACGCTCGGCGGCTTTAAAGCTCGGGTCACCAATCAGACCGGTCGCGCCACCTACCAGTGCAACAGGCTTATGGCCTGCCTGCTGGAAGCGTTTCAGGCATAACAATGGAACCAGATGCCCCAAATGCAAGCTGTCAGCGGTAGGATCGAAGCCGCAATAGAGCGCGATCGGGCCTTGCGCCAGTCGCTCTGCTAACGCTTCCTCGTCCGTCACCTGGGCCACCAGCCCCCGCTCTTGCAATTGTTTAATCAAGTTACTGCTTGCCATCAAAATCTCCATGTATAAAACGACTGCACCTTTGCCGGTACACGACTTTTCGCCTGATGCGAAAGAAACATAGAATAAAGCGCCGGATTGATCAGCACCAGCGCTTAAAACAAGAATTTTGCATCTTTAGGGGGCCAGACGATCAATTTTCCACGCGTTATCTTCACGTTGGTATAAAAAACGATCGTGCAGACGATTTTCGCCGCCCTGCCAAAACTCCATTTGTTCAATACTTACGCGAAAGCCGCCCCAGAAACTGGGCAACGGAACTTCCCCTTGCTGAAACTTCTGCTTCAGCTCAAGGAATTTGCTTTCAAGAATGCCGCGAGCGGAGATTCGACTGGACTGTTTAGATACCCAGGCGCCAATCTGGCTGTCGCGTGGGCGACTGTGGAAGTACTTCACCACCTCAAGCGTGGAAAGGCGCTCAGCCTTGCCAATCACCATCACCTGCCGTTCCAGGGTATGCCATGGGAACAACAGACTGATACGGGGGTTCTTCTCGATTTGATGCGCCTTGCGGCTACCGAGGTTGGTATAGAAAACCAGCCCTTTGTCATCATAATGTTTGAGCAACACGATGCGCTGATACGGCTGACCGTTTTCATCAACGGTCGCAACAACCATAGCAGTAGGGTCTGCCAGTTTGGCATCGCAGGCTTGCCCCAGCCAACGCTCAAACAGCGCAAGGGGCTCGGCGGGAAGATCGTGGCGGCGAAGACCGCCTTTCGTGTATTCACGGCGCAGATGCGCGATTTGCTGCAATTCGTCGTTATCAGACATGATGTTGGGCTACGGATTGTCAGTGGGTGACGCTATTGTGCGCCGCCCAGGTGAAAATCTCAACGCTTCGGGTTCTGTAACTGACAGTTATTTAGCACAATTCTGTCTCGTTTATAGACCGTTGCCTCGTCGCCTTTAGACCAGAAGACGTAGATACCATCCGTATAGCGCGCCCCCGATGCCGACATGCCCTGTTTGAGGTTCAATAGCTGATTATCATAAACAAAGTTCACTTCCTGGCGCGTATTGTTCAGCTTCACGGTAAGCGGTTTTTCGTCACAGCGGTATTCAAGCGTGTCGGTTTGCATACGCTCAACAAATTGGTTGTACACGCTGCACCCGCTAAGCAGTACCGGCAGACATACTAACAACAGTTTTTTCATAGCCCTATCCTGAAGACTTTCCTGGTCCCGGAGGGTAATGGCACCCTCCCTAATATCCCTAGTTTACCGGTATGCCGCGCTGAATAATTTCAGTTAACTCTGAGTTCGCGGATTGGCAGGATAAATCGCCCCTAACACGCTCGGCTCTGACGCCCCGGTCACAGAAGGTAAATTTCCCGGTAATCCAGCCAGCGTTCGCCACGCCAGCCAGGCAAAGGCTAACGCTTCCATATCGTCGCCGCTGATCCCGGCTTCATCGGTAGAGGTAACTTCGGTACCTGGCAATAACGCCGCCAGACGCATCATCAGCAGGGGATTACGGCTTCCACCTCCACATACCATGAGGCGATCGCAACCGCCGCTTAACAAGACCTGCTCTGAAATGGTGACGGCCGTCAGCTCGGCAAGCGTTGCCTGTACATCGCGTGGGCTGATTCCCGGGAACTGCGCCAGATGACGCTCTATCCAGCCGTAATTGAAATACTCACGACCAGTGCTTTTGGGCGCGGGCGTGGAAAAATAAGGGTCGTTAAGCATATTTTGCAGCAACGGCAGGACTACCGTTCCTGAAATGGCCCACTGCGCATCTTTGTCGTAGGGTTGACCGCATTGCCGCCAGATCCAGGCATCCATCAGCATATTGCCCGGCCCGGTGTCGTATCCACGAACGGGTTGTTGCGGAATAAGCAGAGACAAATTGGCAATTCCGCCGATGTTCAGCACCATCCGCCGTTCCGTAGGATGAGCCAACAGTGCCTGATGAAACGCAGGAACAAGTGGCGCGCCCTGCCCACCGAGCGCGATGTCACGTCGACGAAAATCGCCGACGACGGTTATCCCGGTACGCGCGACAATCTGGTTGTTATCACCAATTTGCAGCGTGTGCGGCGCGGCGCCGTTCGGTTCATGCCACACGGTTTGTCCGTGGCAACCAATCGCCACGATATCCTGCGGTTTCAATTTTTCCTTCGCCAGTAGCGCATTTACCGCCTCAGCAAAAAGATAACCCAGTTGCGCGTCCAATTGACCAAACTGAGAAAGCGTAAGCTGCTGCCCCTGGCAGATATCCAGAATCGCCTGTTTTACATGACCAGGGATAGGCCAGGTCAGACTCGCCTGCTGTGCAACCATCGTTTCATCTATTGTCGCCAGCACAACATCGACGCCATCAAGGCTGGTTCCAGACATAACACCGATAAAACGGCCCGATTTCATACGTCATCCTTTTAAGCAAATTAGCCTTGACACTCAACCATAAAGTGCAGACTAATGCCATGCTTCCTGAATGATTTTTGAGAGGAAATCATGCCAACGGTCGCTTAATTACATCAATTATATGAATGATTCGTTTATACTCGGTTGATCCGATTTCGGTTAAGATTTTCATATTGTGCCAGTGGAACATGTGACCTCAGGCTCACAAATGCCATATAATTTAACCATGATGGGGCTTTATTAGCGTTTCGTGGTGACAAAGGAGATTTGTAAATGATTAAACGTGTGCTGATTGTTTCATTAATGGGCGTATCTTTAGCGGGCTGCGTGAACAATGATAGCCTTTCAGGCGACGTATATACCGCATCCGAAGCGAAACAAGTTCAGAACGTTACCTACGGTACGATTGTTCATGTTCGTCCGGTGCAAATCCAGGGTGGCGATGACGCAAACGTTATTGGCGCTATCGGTGGTGCGGTGCTTGGCGGGTTCCTGGGTAACACCGTCGGCGGCGGTACGGGTCGTTCATTAGCGACGGCTGCAGGCGCAGTTGCCGGTGGCGTTGCGGGCCAGGGCGTGCAAGGCGCGATGAATAAAACTCAGGGTGTCGAACTGGAAATCCGTAAGGATGATGGTAATACCATCATGGTGGTTCAGAAACAGGGCGCGACCAAATTCTCTGCGGGTCAGCGTGTTGTTATGGCGAATAACGGTAGCCAGGTTACCGTGTCTCCACGTTAATCGAATTTACGTGTGGTCAGGCTCTGGCCACACGTTATCTCTCGTCTCAGCCCTGAGACTGCAGTTCAATAATATTGTGTTCCAGTCTGGCGACCAGTTTTATCAGCAGATCAATTTCCTCAGCTGAAATCCCTTCCAGAATCTCTCCACGTGTCTTGTTGATAACCGCTTCCATATCTGCGATCAGTGGTTCGGCTTTCTCGGTCAGTTTAATTCTCTTTGCCCGACGATCGCTGGCGCAAGTCTGTCGTGAAATGAGTCCCTTTTCTTCCAACTGGTCAAGCGTACGTACCAGCGAAGGCTGTTCGATGCCTATCGCTTTAGCCAACTGGATCTGCGATTGATCCGGTGGCAACTGATGAATGTTGTGCAGCGTAACCCAATGCGTCTGCGTCAACTCCAGAGGTTTCAGGCGATGGTCAATCAGAGCACGCCAAATGCGCACCAACCGTGCCAGATCAGAACCTAATGGCGATTCCAATTTCATCTCCTTATAATTAGCTTGCTAAGTTATTGTACTGATTTTAGAATAGTGTGCAGCATTTGTATTCTCAAAACAAATGTATTGCCAAATTTGCTTACCGGTTGACATTTTTTCAGACATTATGTGTTACAGAGACTCATCGTCTCTTTTTTGCTAAACCTATAGCAATGCTCTCTTCCGTCAAGGATTTTGCCCGTGAAGTTTATGTTTAATGCAACAGGATTGCCCCTACAAGATTTAATGATCGGTGCATCTGTCTACTTCCCTCCCATTTTCAAGGCGTTTGTCGCAGGGTTTATTCTCTGGTTGGTTATTCATCGCCTGCTGCGCGACTGGATTTATTCCGGTGAGATCTGGCATCCCCTGTTGATGGATCTGTCTCTCTTTACGCTTAGCGTAGGTCTGGCCTTTGTTCTGCTGATTGTGTGGTGATTATGTCGCTCAAAACCATTAAATACTTCTCAACCATTATAGTCGCTGCAATCGCAGTTTTTGCCGGATGGTGGATGTGGAATTACTATATGCAATCGCCCTGGACACGTGATGGCAAAGTGCGCGCAGAACAGGTCAGCATCACACCGCAGGTTTCGGGCAGCATTAATGAACTCAATATAAAAGATAACCAGTTCGTGAATAAAGGTGATGTCCTGTTTACTATCGACAAGACGCCGTTTCACATTGCTGAACTGAATGCGCAAGCACAGCTGGCGAAAGCTCAATCCGATCTGGCAAAAGCGAATAACGAAGCCAATCGCCGTCGTCACTTATCGCAAAATTATATCTCAGCCGAAGATCTGGATACCGCCAACCTCAACGTAAAAGCGATGCAGGCAAGCGTTGAAGCAGCCGAGGCCAGTTTGCGCCAGGCGCAATGGCAACTGTCGCAAACGGTCGTCAAAGCGCCCGTAGCGGGCTGGGTCACCAACCTTTCAACCCGCACCGGCGACTACGCCTCAACCGGTAAGCCGCTGTTTGCTCTTGTCGACAGCCACTCTTTTTATGTAATGGGGTATTTTGAAGAAACGAAGTTGCGTCACATACGCGAAGGCGCACCGGCGTTAATTACGCTCTACAGCGGCAACGTTAAGTTACAGGGTCACGTCTCCAGCATCGGTCGCGCAATTTATGACCAAAGTGTTGAAAGCGATTCCGGTCTGATTCCCGACATCAAACCTAACGTGCCGTGGGTACGTCTGGCGCAGCGTGTCCCTGTACGCATTGAATTTGACGCTTTGCCGCAGGATGTCACACTGGTTTCTGGTACCACCTGTAGCGTCTCCATCGGCCAGCGTAAATGAAAATGCCCCCCCTGACGCCAGGCAATTGGCCATGGTTTAAAGCCACGCCGGCACAGTGGCGTTATGCGCTGCGTAACACCATTGCAATGTGTCTGGCGTTAACCTTCGCCTATTATCTCAATCTGGACGAGCCCTATTGGGCGATGACTTCGGCGGCGGTGGTGAGTTTCCCTACCGTCGGCGGGGTGATCAGCAAAAGCCTGGGCCGTGTAGCTGGTAGTTTACTTGGCGCGACAGCCGCACTGATTATTGCCGGCCATACCCTCAATGAACCGTGGCTTTTTCTGCTGAGCATGTCAGTCTGGATCGGCTTTTGTACCTGGGCCTGCGCGCATTTTACTAATAACGTCGCCTACGCCTTTCAACTGGCGGGTTACACGGCGGCGATCATCGCGTTTCCCATGGTCAATACCGTCGAGATCACGCAGTTATGGGATATCGCGCAGGCCCGCGTATGCGAGGTCATTGTCGGCATCTTGTGCGGGGGTATGATGATGATGATCCTACCCAGCACCTCCGATGGCACCACGTTGCTTACAGCACTGAAAAACATGCATACGCGTTTGCTGGAACATGCCAGTTTGCTCTGGCAACCGGAGACAACGGATGCCATCCGCACGGCACATGAAGGTGTTATCGGTCAGATTCTGACCATGAACCTGTTGCGTATACAGGCGTTCTGGAGTCACTACCGCTTTCGCCGCCAAAATGCCTTACTCAATTCGCTGTTGCATCAGCAGCTACGTATGACCAGCGTGATTTCCAGCCTGCGCAGAATGCTGCTGAACTGGCCTAACCCTCCCGCTAATACCCGCGATATCATTGAGCAATTACTTGGCGCGCTGGTCAAATCCAATACCGACAGCTATACCGTCGCGCGTATTATCGCCCCACTGCGGCCCGTCGATGCCCGCGATTATCGACACGTCGCCTTCTGGCAACGGCTGCGCTATTTTTGCCGCCTCTACTTACGTAGCAGCCATTACCTGCATTTGCTGGAAAATGGCGTTACCGCCGAACGTATCAATGTTGCTCGTACGCCAGGGCTTGCCCGCCATACCGATAATGCGGAAGCTATCTGGAGCGGGTTGCGCACGTTCTGCACTTTGATGCTTATCGGCGCATGGAGCATTGGCGCACAATGGGAATCAGGATCTGGCGCACTCACGCTCGCGGCCATCAGCAGCGTGTTGTATTCCGCCGTTGCCACGCCCTTCAAATCACTTTCCTTGTTAATGCGCACGTTGGTTCTGTTGTCGCTGTTTAGCTTTGTGGTCAAGTTTGGTTTGATGGTACAAATTACCGACCTCTGGCAGTTCATCCTGTTTCTCTTCCCGCTCCTCGCCACTATGCAGTTGTTAAAGCTACAAATGCCTGCGCTGGCGGGGCTTTGGGGGCAGCTTATCGTGTTTATGGGATCATTCATCGCGGTAACGAATCCCCCGGTATACGATTTTGCTGATTTTCTGAATGACAATTTGGCGAAAATCACCGGCGTGGCGCTGTCATGGCTGGCATTCGCCATTCTACGCCCCGGATCGGATGCGCGGAAAAGCCGCCGTCATATTCGCGCCCTACGTCGGGATTTTGTCGATCAGCTCAGCCGACATCCTGCACTCAGTGAGAATGAATTTGAATCGTTGACCTATCATCACGTCAGCCAGCTGAGTAACAGTCAGGATGCGCTGGCGAGGCGTTGGTTATTACGTTGGGGGGTTGTCTTGCTGAACTGCTCGCATGTGGTGTGGCAACTGCGTACCTGGGAGGCGCGCTCAGATCCGCTGGCTCGCGTCAGGGACGTATGTATCGCGTTGCTTCGCGACGTGATGAGTGAGCGCGGCGTCCAACAACGACCGTTGAATGCCACGCTAAGCGAGCTACAACGTATCTGCGATACGCTCGCCCACCATCACCAACCTGCTGCGCAGGAGTTGTCGGCCCTCGTCTGGCGGCTGCATTGCTCGCTGTCACAGCTTGAACAGGCACCACCACCGGGTACGCTAAGCAGCTGATTATTTGATAACGCCACAGGCGTAGCGCGCTCCGCCACCGCCAAGCGGTTTCGGTTGATCGGACATATTATCGCCGCCCACATGAATCATCAGCGCCTTACCTTTTACCTCATCCAGGGATTTAAGCCGGGGCGCAACGACCGGTGTTGTGGCGTTACCATCGTTATTCACCACCAGCAGCGGCAGGTCACCCATGTGGCCTGCACCTTCCGGGCCTTCGTGTTTACCCGTTTGGTGAGGGTCGTAATGTCCTCCCGCTGATTCCGCCGCTGACGCCTTCCCGTCTTTAATCGCCGGTTGGCAGCTGCCGTTGGCATGCACATGGAAACCATGTTCACCCGGCGGCAACGCTTTCAAATCGGGGGTAAATTCCAGCCCCTTTCCGGTTTCAGTAATTGAGACAGTACCAATCGCCTGGCCGACGCCTTGCGACGTCACCAGATTCATCGTCACTTTTTCTTCACTGGCAGCCTGCGCACCTGCACAGGCCAGTAAGGTAATAATGGCTAAACTCAAACGCTTCATAAGACCTCCGTCTAAAAGGTGTCTGATTGATAAGTGTAAACCAGTGACACAAATTTGAACGGTGAAGCGCCAAAAACGCGATTAAGGCACGTCATAACCGAGCGCGGCTTTACGGATTCGGAACCATTGTTGGCGAGACATGTTCAGCGCTTCGGACTCAATGGCGGCACGAACACGCTCGATTTTACCCGAACCAATAATCGGCAGCGGTTGCGAAGGCAGACGTAAGATCCAGGCGTACACCACCTGCTCAATAGACTGTGCGTTCAACTCTTCTGCGATCGCGGCCAGTTCATTGCGCAGCGGCTGGAAGGCATCGTCATTAAACAGACGACCGCCTCCGAGGCAGGACCAGGCCATCGGGCGGATACGCAGCTGTTGCAATTGATCTAATGTGCCATCCAGCAGGAGTGGCTGATGCACCGGTGAAATTTCAACCT
This sequence comes from Citrobacter sp. Cc139, assembly GCF_030334645.1. Lineage (NCBI taxonomy): Bacteria > Pseudomonadati > Pseudomonadota > Gammaproteobacteria > Enterobacterales > Enterobacteriaceae > Citrobacter > Citrobacter sp. Cc139. The sequence continues at coordinate 123,269 of NZ_JAOWDM010000082.1, read as the reverse complement.
GGTTGGTCGCCAGAGTAAACGGCAGACGCGATTGCAGCAGCGAGAACTGCGCAGGGGTAAAGTTAGAGACGCCAAAGTGGCGCACTTTGCCGCTATGGTGCAATTTTTTAAATGCGTCGGCCACATCGTCTGCATCCATCAGTGGATCGGGACGATGGATCAGCAGCAAATCAATATGATCGGTCGCCAACAGCTTTAACGATTGTTCCGCGCTGGCAATAATATGGTCGCTGTCGGTAATGTAGTGCCCGAGCGCATTTTCCGTGCGTGCCGTCGTGGCGATCCCGCATTTGGTGACAATCTGCATTTTCTCACGTAAATGCGGAGCCAGCTTCATCGCCTCGCCAAACGCTGCTTCACACTGGTATCCGCCGTAGATATCGGCGTGATCGACGGTGGTAACGCCCAGGTCAAGATGCTCTTCAATAAAGCTGACTAACTGACGCGTGGACATATTCCAGTCCATCAGGCGCCAGTAACCCATCACAAAGCGAGAAAATTCCGGGCCTTGCGGCGCAATAGTAATACGCTGAACCATAGCAGCTTCCTTATAAATGAATGTGCATCGAGTATACGCAATTACGCTTTTAAAAGAGTGAAGGTTGTTGCGGTTCTTCCGGCGGGTTGGGTTTGTTTGCACGTAATTTACGCATCAGGCGCTGACGACAAAGACGCAGCACGTCCTGCTTTTCGGCATCGCTCATTTTTTGCCAGTTAAAACGCTCATCCCGGCTACGAAAACAGCCACGGCAAAAGCCGCGCTCGTCAGACTGACATATACCACGGCATGGGCTCTGGACGGGGAAAAATTCCAGCTGTTCGGCCACATCCCCTCCTGTAGTAAGATTGATATATCTATTGAAGACGTTAACTGAATTTCTCGCAAGCGCTATTGCATTAGACCGACTGGTCTATTATGCTTCTTTCATGAACAAAGTCACTGAACACGATACACGCGAACATCTTCTGGCGACTGGCGAGCTGCTGTGCATGCAGCGTGGCTTCACCGGCATGGGTCTGAGTGAGCTACTGAAAACCGCTGAAGTGCCTAAGGGTTCGTTTTATCACTATTTTCGCTCAAAAGAAGCGTTCGGCGTCGCGATGCTGGAACGCCACTATGCGGCTTATCATCAGCGATTGGCTACGCATTTTGATACGGGGGCGGGAAATTACCGCGACAGGATTCTGGCTTACTATCAGGAAACCCTGAATCAGTTTAGCCAGCACGGCATTATTAGCGGTTGTTTAACCGTTAAACTGTCTGCCGAAGTGTGCGATCTGTCAGAAGATATGCGTACCGCGATGGATAAAGGCGCGCGACACATTATTGCGTTGCTGGCGCAGGCGCTGGAGAAAGGTCAGGCCAATCATTGTCTGTCTTTTGTTGGCGAGCCATTACAGCAGGCGCAGGTTTTGTATGCGCTGTGGCTGGGCGCCAATCTTCAGGCCAAGATTTCTCGTAGCGCCACGCCGCTGGAAAATGCGCTGGCGCACGTTAAAACCATCATTACAACGCCTGCCGTTTAACAGGCGTTTTTATTTCTTTTATTACTAGACGACCGGTCTATTCAGGAGTACCACATGTCATCTGAAAAATTGTTTTCCCCACTGAAAGTGGGTGCCATTACGGCAGCAAACCGCGTTTTTATGGCGCCATTGACGCGTCTGCGCAGCATTGAGCCTGGCGACATCCCTACTCCGCTGATGGCCGAGTATTACCGTCAACGCGCCAGCGCGGGACTCATCATCAGTGAAGCGACGCAGATTTCCGCCCAGGCGAAAGGCTATGCCGGTGCGCCGGGACTACACAGCGAAGCGCAGATTGCCGCATGGAAGAAAATCACTGCAGCCGTACATGCTGAGCAAGGTCATATTGCTGTCCAGTTGTGGCACACCGGGCGCATCTCCCACGCCAGTCTGCAGCCAAACGGCCAGCCACCGGTAGCACCTTCCGCGATTAGCGCCGGTACCCGCACCTCACTGCGCGATGAAAACGGTCTGGCGACGCGTGCCGATACGACTATGCCGCGCGCACTCGAAACGGAAGAAATTCCGGGTATCGTTAATGATTTCCGTCAGGCAATTGCTAACGCGCGTGAAGCGGGTTTCGACATGGTAGAACTGCACTCCGCCCACGGCTACCTGCTGCACCAGTTCCTGTCGCCAACCTCTAACCAGCGTACCGATCAATACGGCGGTAGCGTCGAGAATCGTGCGCGTCTGGTGCTGGAAGTTGTCGATGCCGGTATTAAAGAATGGGGTGCCGATCGCATTGGCATTCGCGTCTCTCCGATTGGCTCTTTCCAGAACGTCGACAACGGTCCGAATGAAGAAGCCGACGCGCTGTATCTGATTGAACAACTGGGCAAGCGCGGTATCGCTTATCTGCATATGTCTGAACCGGACTGGGCTGGTGGTGAGCCGTATTCCGACGCGTTCCGCGAGAAAGTGCGTGCCCGTTTCCACGGTCCGATCATTGGCGCGGGCGCTTACACGCCTGAAAAAGCCGAAACGCTGATCGAGAAAGGTCTGATCGACGCCGTTGCTTTTGGTCGCGCTTATATCGCTAACCCGGATCTGGTGACGCGTCTGCAACATAAAGCGGAACTGAACCCACAGCGTGCCGAAAGCTTCTACGGCGGTGGCGCGGAAGGTTACACCGATTACCCGACCCTCTAACGTCACAATCTCCGTTCTGCCATTGATAGCGGCGTAACAACGCCGCTATACTAAAACAACATTTTGAATGTATTAGCCATTTTCGAAGGGGAAAAAGATGCGTTTACTTCATACCATGCTGCGCGTGGGTGACCTGCAGCGTTCCATCGAGTTTTATACCAACGTGCTGGGCATGAAGCTGCTGCGTACCAGCGAAAACCCTGAATACAAGTACTCTCTGGCCTTTGTTGGCTACGGTCCTGAAACCAGTGAAGCCGTGATCGAACTGACCTATAACTGGGGCGTTGACAACTATGAGCTGGGCACAGCCTACGGTCATATCGCCCTGAGCGTAGACAACGCGGCTGAAGCCTGCGAACGTATTCGTCAGAACGGTGGTAACGTGACGCGTGAAGCTGGCCCGGTAAAAGGCGGCACAACCGTGATCGCGTTTGTTGAAGATCCGGACGGCTACAAAATTGAATTAATTGAAGAGAAAGACGCCGGGCGCGGCCTGGGCGACTAACCTCCCCCTCGGGCGCAGATCGTCTGTGCCCGTAGTTTTATCATCATCATTTTGCCATAATACGCGCTGCAATTTTCCCGTATTAAGAGACCCAGATGTCCGATAACGCTCAACTTTCCGGTCTGTGTGACCGTTTTCGTGGTTTTTACCCTGTCGTCATTGATGTCGAAACCGCAGGGTTTAATGCCAAAACCGATGCGCTACTTGAGATCGCAGCCATCACATTGAAAATGGATGAACAAGGCTGGCTGATGCCGGACACGACGTTACATTTCCACGTAGAGCCGTTTGAAGGGGCAAATTTGCAGCCTGAAGCGCTCGCCTTTAACGGTATTGACCCTAACAATCCTTTACGTGGCGCGGTCAGCGAATACGACGCTCTGCATGCCATCTTTAAAATGGTACGTAAAGGCATTAAAGACAGCGGCTGCAATCGGGCAATCATGGTGGCGCATAACGCCACATTCGACCACAGTTTTATGATGGCCGCTGCAGAACGCGCCTCACTGAAACGTAACCCGTTTCACCCGTTCGTTACCTTTGATACTGCGGCATTAAGCGGTCTGTCGCTGGGGCAAACTGTGTTATCAAAAGCATGCCTGGCGGCAGGAATGGAATTTGATGGCACTCAGGCGCACTCGGCGCTGTATGATACCGAACGTACGGCCGTGCTGTTTTGTGAAATCGTTAACCGCTGGAAACGCCTCGGCGGCTGGCCTCTCCCCGTACCGGAAGACGCATAACGGACCGATAAAAAAAGCGACCCTCACAGGTCGCTTTTTTATTTCAGCTGATATTACTCAGCGTCCGGCTCTTCGGTTTTGTATTTCGCCGCTGTTTCTTTAATCAGCTGCTGCAACTCACCGCGCTGGTACATTTCAATGAGAATGTCACAACCGCCAACCAGCTCGCCATCAACCCACAGCTGTGGAAAGGTCGGCCAGTTTGCGTATTTCGGCAGCTCGGCGCGAATATCCGGGTTCTGCAGAATATCAACATAAGCAAAGCGTTCACCACAGGCGGACAGCGCCTGTACGGCCTGAGCGGAGAAACCGCAGCTTGGCAGTTTAGGGGAACCCTTCATGTACAGGAGAATTGGGTTTTCAGCGATCTGGCGCTGGATTTTTTCGATAGTGGTGCTCATTATCTTGCTTCCTTAAACTTCTTTTACGGCAGTAGTCTGACATTGTAGCGGGTCAGGCAGGCAACGGAAAATAACATTTTCATTACGCGTTATTATTTTATCGCCTGCCGTTAAAAGTTGCATTCTTAATCTTACTTACCCGCTCGAAGTGTATGGTTTTGATTATTTATTCACCGGCTACACTTTGATTTGCTGTTTTTTTTTGCGGTCGGTAACGAAACGCCGCGTTAAACAAAAAAAGCTATTAACTTTCCCCGTTTCGATAGATTAGAATCATCAAGTTTTGAAAATCACACGCAGGTATGATAGACCTGCCTTAACAGAGGACTGCTCAGTGGCGCGGATAAACCGAATCTCGATCACGCTCTGTGCTTTACTTTTTACTACACTGCCTTTTACGCCTATGGCGCATGCTTCCAAGCAGGCCAGGACGACACCTACCAGTTCCCACACCGTCAAAACGGTAGATAAAAAGAAAAGCGCAACAACCAGCCAAAAAACAGCCAGGACCAACAAGAAATCGGCGACAAAAACCACCAGCAAAACCAGTAGCAAAACAGCCTCCTCTTCTAAAAAACGCACAGCCACTCCGGCAAAATCGACTAAAACGGTAAACCGTCGCAGTAAAAATGCCGCAGCACAGACCGCTGCCGTTACCTGGACTGAAAAATGCACGCCGCGCAAAGGTCATAAGCCGCGCTGTGTGAAAGTGAAAACCGCCGCACCGACAACGCTTGCTGAGGCGCATAAAGTTAAAGTGCAGAAAGCGACGAAAACCGCTATGTCCACCCTGATGAACCAAATCGGCAAACCTTACCGTTGGGGCGGCTCTTCGCCAAGAACCGGCTTTGATTGCAGCGGTCTGGTCTATTACGCCTATAAAGATCTGGTTAAATTCCGCATTCCGCGTACGGCGAATGAAATGTACCACCTGCGTGACGCCGCACCGATTGAACGTGGCGAGCTGAAAAACGGTGACCTGGTCTTTTTCCGCACCCAAGGTCGCGGCACAGCCGATCACGTCGGTGTTTACGTGGGTAACGGTAAATTTATTCAGTCACCGCGCAGCGGTCAGGAAATTCAAATCACTTCTCTGAGCGAAGATTACTGGCAGCGCCACTATGTCGGCGCGCGTCGGGTAATGACACCAAAAACAATTCGCTAAAAACTTACCCTACAGAACATGCTGTAGGGTAAGTTCTTCTTTTGCATAACCTTTCAATTTGCTACCCTATCCTTACTCACAATGAGGCTATTGTGTGTACTCAATATAAATAATAAGGAGAGAAGCAATGTCGTTTGAATTACCTGCATTACCGTATGCCAAAGATGCTCTGGCACCGCACATTTCTGCCGAAACGCTGGAATACCACTATGGCAAACACCATCAAACCTACGTGACCAACCTGAACAACCTGATCAAAGGCACGGCGTTTGAAGGTAAATCACTGGAAGAGATCGTTCGTAGCTCTGAAGGCGGTGTATTCAATAATGCTGCACAGGTATGGAACCACACGTTCTACTGGAACTGCCTGGCGCCGAACGCAGGTGGCGAGCCGACCGGTAAACTGGCCGATGCAATTGCCGCCTCCTTTGGCAGCTTTGCGGATTTCAAAGCGCAATTCACCGATGCCGCTATCAAAAACTTCGGTTCTGGCTGGACCTGGCTGGTTAAAGGAACGGATGGCAAACTGGCTATCGTTTCTACTTCCAACGCAGGTACTCCGCTGACGACCGACGCGACGCCGCTGATGACCGTTGACGTATGGGAACACGCCTACTACATCGATTATCGCAATGCCCGTCCTGGCTACCTGGAGCACTTCTGGGCGCTGGTGAACTGGGAATTTGTTGCGATGAACTTCGCAGCATAAAATGATAACGCAGAAGGGCCCCCCTTCTGCGTTTTAGCCTTAGCTGGAGGCAGTGCAGACTTCTTCAGATTGCCTTCTTGCCGAGATAAAGACCAGCAGTAACGCAAGCCCCGCCACAATCGCTCCCATCACGGGTACAAAACTGTAGCCCAGACCACCGGAAATCACCGCCCCACCGGCTGCCGCACCTAACGCATTTCCCAGGTTAAACGCGCCAATGTTGACTGACGATGATAACCCTGGCGCTTCGCTGGCAACGCGCATCACCCGCATCTGTAACGGCGGAACCACCGCAAACGTCGCCGCGCCCCAGACGACCATACTGACCGCCGCCCCTAGCTCATTACGCGCGAGGAAGGGAATGGCCAGCATAATAACCATCAACAACAGCAAAAAGCCTTTAAGCGTACCGTTGACAGAACGATCCGCCAGTTTGCCGCCAAGATAGTTTCCGATCGAGAATCCGACGCCAATTAATACCAGCATTCCGGTCACAAACGCCGGTGTGGCATGGGTAATGCTGTGCAGCACCGGCGAGATGTAAGTATAAAGCGTGAACATCGCGCCTGCGCCCAGCACAGTGGTCAGCAGAGCCGACAGCACCTGTGGGCGCATAAGTACCGCCAGTTCACTGCGGACATCAGGGCGCGCTCCTGCCCCACCTTTCGGTAATGAGAAGAACAGGCTGACCATAGCGATGACGCCCAGACCCGCCGTCACCATAAACGACATCCGCCAGCCGATTGTCTCACCAAGCCACGTCGCCGCGGGAACACCGCCAATATTGGCAATCGTTAACCCCATAAACATGGTTGCCACGGCACTGGCTTGCTTATGTTTAGGTACCACGCTTGCGGCGACCACAGAGCCGAGACCAAAAAAGGCGCCGTGATTAAGACTGGTCAAAATACGTGACAGCATCAGCGTGGTGTAATCCGGCGAGATAGCGGAAAGCACGTTGCCCAGCGTGAAAATAGTCATCAGGAATATCAGCGCATTACGTCGCGCGCGATGGGACAGCAGCAGTGTCATCAGCGGAGCCCCCACCATCACGCCAACCGCATACGCGCTAATCAGCATCCCGGCCGCGGGAATCGAGACATCCACCCCTTTGGCAATCACGGGCAATAATCCCATTGGCGAAAATTCGGTGGTGCCAATGCCAAACGCGCCAATCGCCAGCGCCAGTAAGGGATAATTGATTTTCATATATCGACTCCGTAACGTCGAGCCGTGGCGCGACATAAAATAAGAGTCAAAAGCATGACATTGATCGCAAAATTAATAAAGTTAACAAAATTGCAAAAGACTTTTGCTTATTCGCAAACAATAGAGGGGGAATAGATGCGGAAAGGATGAGGGAGAGCTAACTCCCTCGGGGAAATCAATGCAGCGCTGCGGTCAGGCCACCCGCGACGATCAAACCCAGAACAATAATGGTAGTCACTAACGAAAATTTCAGATCGGTGCTCATCAAGTTTTCTCCTTTTTATTCCCACACAAAAAGTGATATTGCGCATTTTTACACACTTGAAAGCAAAAATCTCTCACGATTTATATTGATAACTGCTTTTAACTCTTCCCCTTTTCGTTAAGATCAGACAAAATTCCACGCTTACTTGATTAGCGTACCGGCCATTGACCCCTTCCTGACGTTCCGTGTCGTTTTCCCGGCGTGCCGCAACCCCTACGTTGCGTTAAGGGTGTGTGAAGGCAAACGTTTACCTGGAGTATTCTCAGGAGCTTAGGATATGGTCTGGAGTGAGATGTAATGGCAACAATTAAAGATGTAGCGAAGCGAGCAAACGTTTCCACTACAACCGTATCACACGTAATTAACAAGACGCGCTTTGTCGCGGAAGAAACGCGTAATGCGGTTTGGGCTGCGATCAAAGAGCTGCACTATTCTCCAAGCGCAGTTGCGCGCAGCCTGAAGGTGAATCACACCAAGTCTATCGGCTTGCTGGCGACCAGCAGCGAAGCGGCCTATTTCGCCGAAATTATCGAAGCCGTTGAGAAAAACTGTTTCCAGAAAGGCTATACCCTGATTCTGGGCAACGCATGGAACAGTCTTGAAAAGCAGCAGGCCTATCTGTCGATGATGGCGCAAAAGCGCGTTGATGGTCTGTTAGTGATGTGTTCTGAGTATCCGGAATCGCTGCTTTCGATGCTCGAAGAGTATCGCCATATTCCGATGGTTGTTATGGACTGGGGCGAAGCTAAAGCTGATTTTACCGATACGGTCATTGATAACGCTTTCGAGGGCGGTTACATGGCGGGTCGGTATCTGATAGAACGCGGCCATCGCGAGATTGGCGCGATCCCGGGCCCGATGGAGCGGAATACCGGGGCCGGTCGTCTGGCTGGCTTTATGAAAGCGATGGAAGAAGCGCTGATTAAGGTTCCCGAAAACTGGATTGTACAGGGCGATTTTGAACCTGAATCCGGTTATCGCGCCATGCAGCAAATTCTTTCACAGTCGCATCGTCCGACCGCCGTCTTCTGCGGTGGCGATATCATGGCGATGGGCGCGCTGTGCGCCGCTGATGAGATGGGACTGCGCGTACCGCAGGATGTCTCGCTCATCGGTTATGATAACGTGCGCAACGCCCGCTTCTTCACGCCAGCGCTGACCACCATTCACCAGCCTAAGGATTCACTGGGTGAAACGGCCTTTAATATGCTGTTAGACCGCATCGTGAATAAACGCGAAGAGTCGCAGTCTATCGAGGTTCATCCGCGCCTGGTAGAACGCCGCTCCGTTGCTGACGGTCCATTCCGCGATTATCGTCGTTAAGCCTGTTGTGCGGGGGCCTCATCTGGCTCCCGCAACCATTCTTTATTCAGCGTTTCGCTATCGCCTAAATAGTCCAGCAACCAGCTCAGTGCTGGCGAGGTATCGTTCTGTTGCCATGTCAGACAACACGCGGCATCAGGAAAGGGATTCTCCAACTGCAGCGACACCCATTTACCGCTATCAATCCACGGCTTGGCAAAATGTGTTGGTACCATGCCTACACACAATCCCGCAGATAAACAGGTTGCGGAAGATTCCCAGTCAGGCACCACAACGCGCTTTTGGTTGTCCAGTAACCAGGTTATACGCTTCGGCAATGTACGCGAGGTATCTTCGCGCACCAGTGACGGCCAGTTGCGCAACGTATCATCGCTTAGCGGCCCCGACATTGACGCCAGCGGATGATGGCTGGCCACCACGCAGCTCCAGCTCAGCATGCCCATGTCGCGGAAGGTATAGCGCCCCCCTACCGGAATGGCCTGTGTGGCGCCAATAGCCAGCTCTACACGCCCATCGGAAAGCGCATCCCAGACACCATTAAAGACTTCCTGAAAAACCAGCAGTTCCACATCATCAAAGTGGCGATAGAAATCTACAATCATCTGTCGGGTACGTTCGGGACGGACAATGTTATCTACCGCGATTGCCAGTTGTCCTCGCCAGCCGTTGGCGATTTGTTGACATTGCTGACGAGTGATCTGCATTTTTTTGATAACAGAGCGCCCTTCTTTTAAAAACCACGCGCCGGCAGGCGTTAATTCCACATCGCGATGGCGTCGCTCAAAAAGCGGTACAGCCAGCCACTCCTCCAGTTGGCGCACGGTGTAGCTTACCGCCGAAGGTACGCGGTGTAACTCCTGCGCGGCTGAACTGAAACTGCCGTTGCGTGCAACCGCATCAACCACTTCAAGTGAATATTCCGACCACATATTCTGCCTACAAAAAATTTGAAATCAGTAAGCAAATATTAGCGTTTCACAGCGTGAATTACACTCACTACACTCAGCGGCATTGTTCTATTGCTAAAAAAAGAGAAATGATGATGCAACCTGGGAAAGGTTTTTTAGTCTGGTTGGCGGGCCTTAGCGTGCTCGGCTTTCTGGCGACGGATATGTATCTGCCCGCCTTTGCCGCGATTCAGTCCGATCTGCAAACACCTGCATCTGCCGTCAGCGCCAGCCTAAGTTTATTTTTAGCGGGTTTCGCCGTCGCACAACTACTGTGGGGACCGCTCTCGGACCGCTATGGCCGTAAACCGATTTTACTGTTGGGTTTATCTATTTTTGCGCTGGGTAGTCTGGGTATGCTGTGGGTTGAAAACGCCACTGGCTTGCTGGCGCTGCGCTTTATTCAGGCCGTTGGCGTCTGTGCCGCGTCGGTTATCTGGCAGGCGCTGGTTACAGACTATTACCCTTCACAAAAAGTAAACCGCATCTTTGCCACCATTATGCCGCTGGTCGGGTTATCACCGGCTCTCGCGCCGTTATTGGGCAGCTGGATTCTGGTCCATTTCTCCTGGCAGGCCATTTTCGCCACCCTGTTTGCTATTACCCTGATTCTGATGCTTCCGGCCCTGCGTTTAAAACCGACGGTTAAAGCACGCGACGACAGCCAGGATAAACTGACTTTCGCCACACTGTTGCGCTCGAAAGCTTATCGTGGAAACGTACTGATTTATGCCGCCTGCTCCGCAAGCTTTTTCGCATGGCTGACGGGTTCACCGTTTATCCTTAGCGAAATGGGCTACAGCCCGGCAGTGATTGGCCTGAGCTATGTTCCGCAAACTATCGCCTTCTTAATTGGTGGTTACGGTTGCCGTGCGGCGCTGCAAAAATGGCAAGGTCGTCAGATGCTGCCATGGTTACTGATTCTTTATGCCATTAGCGTTGTTGCCACCTGGGCTACCGGCTTTATTCATCATGTTGCGCTGGCTGAAATTCTGATCCCATTCTGCGTAATGGCGATTGCCAACGGCGCAATCTATCCTATCGTTGTCGCTCAGGCGTTACGTCCTTTCCCACAGGCCACAGGACGCGCAGCCGCATTGCAAAATACGCTGCAACTGGGTTTATGCTTCCTGGCAAGTCTTGTGGTGTCGTGGCTGATCGCCACCCCGCTGCTCACCACCACCAGCGTGATGCTGACAACAGTGCTGCTGGCAGCCTTCGGTTACAAAATGCAATCGCAGACCGATAACACCCGTCAAACAGATGACCGGGCGCAAATTGCCCACGGTGAGTCTCACTAATAATTGTCGCGGGCACATAGTTAGCCCGCTAACAATTTTCTATTGAATCGTCAAAAAATCAGGCTTATACTGATTTCCAGTTGTTACAAAAACGATAATTTTTAGGTATTAACGGGGACAAGAACGTTCCCGTTTTTCCACGGATGGCCTTTTCGGTAAGGGTTCCTCCCTTCCTCTGTTCTACGTCGGATTAAAGATTCGCGGATTAATTCCGTGAGATTTCTCACAAAGCCCAAAAAAGCGTCTACGCTGTTTTAAGGTTCTGATCACCGACCAGTGATGGAGAAGCTATGAGTTCATCGTGTATAGAAGACGTCAGCGTACCGGATGATAACTGGTACCGCATCACCAATGAATTATTGAGCCGTGCAGGCATTACCATTAATGGTTCGGCTGCGGCGGATATTCGTGTCAAGAACCCCGATTTTTTCAAACGCGTACTGCAGGAAGGATCGTTAGGTTTGGGTGAGAGCTATATGGATGGCTGGTGGGAGTGCGATCGGCTGGACATATTTTTCACTAAGGTATTGCGCGCCGGGCTTGAAAATCAACTCCCCCGCCACTTCAAAGATACCTTACGTATCGCCACGGCACGACTGTTTAATTTACAGACCAAAAAGCGCGCCTGGGTTGTCGGCAAAGAACATTACGATCTGGGCAACGACCTCTTTAGCCGCATGCTTGATCCTTACATGCAGTATTCCTGCGCCTACTGGAAAGATGCCGATACCCTGGAATCTGCCCAACAGGCGAAGTTAAAAATGATTGCCGAAAAATTGCAGTTAAAGCCGGGAATGCGGGTGCTCGATATTGGTTGCGGCTGGGGTGGCTTGTCCCATTTTATGGCATCACAATACGGTGTGAGCGTGGTAGGTGTGACCATCTCGGCAGAGCAGCAGAAAATGGCGCAAGCGCGTTGCGCGGGACTGGACGTCACCATTTTGCTGCAAGATTACCGCGACCTGAACGACAAATTTGATCGCATTGTCTCCGTCGGCATGTTTGAGCATGTCGGCCCGAAAAACTACAACACCTATTTCGACGTTGTCGATCGCAATTTAAAGCCGGACGGTCTGTTTTTACTGCACAGCATCGGTTCGAATAAAACCGACAATAATGTTGATCCGTGGATCAATAAATACATCTTCCCGAACGGCTGTTTACCGTCAGTTCGCCAGATTGCCAACGCCAGCGAGCCGCATTTTGTGATGGAAGACTGGCATAATTTTGGCGCGGATTACGATACCACGCTGATGGCATGGCACGAGCGCTTCATGCGTTCCTGGCCTGAAATCGCCGATAACTATACCGAGCGTTTTAAACGGATGTTCAGCTATTACCTGAACGCCTGCGCCGGTGCGTTTCGTGCTCGCGATATCCAGCTTTGGCAGGTGGTTTTCTCCCGCGGTGTCGAACATGGTCTGCGCGTCCCCCGCTAATGGCTGCCGCCCCCGTACTCACGGGGGCATTTTGTTTCAGGCCGGACTCAGGCCTCGCCCGCTATGTTACTGATGGCGCTTTCACGCGCAGCCAGCACACGTTCAACGGTATCAACAACCGCCTGCGTTTGCGGATCGATTTCGATATTAACCCGCGCGCCCAGCTTTTTCTTACCCAGCGTCGTACGCTCCAGCGTTTCCGGGATCAAATGCACGCAAAAGCGCGTTGGCGTGACTTCGCCGACCGTCAGGCTGATGCCGTCAATGCCGATAAACCCCTTATACAGGATATATTTCATCAGCGATGGGTCCTGAACTTTAAACCATACCTGCCGGTTATTTTCCGAAGTCAGAATTTTCGACACCTCGGCGGTGGTCATAATATGGCCCGACATTAAATGCCCGCCAATCTCATCGCTGAATTTTGCCGCACGCTCAACGTTAACCATATCCCCGACCTTCAGGTCGCCCAGGTTGGTGATACGCAGCGTCTCTTTCATCAGATCGAAGCTTATGTGATTACCGTTGATTTCGGTTACCGTCAGGCAACAGCCATTGTGGGCAACCGATGCGCCGGTCTCCAGCGCATCAAGCATATATTCAGGCAACTCCACGACATGCGTACGAAAATTTGGTTTTTCATCAATGGACACCAATTTTGCGGTGCCCTGCACAATACCCGTAAACATACTTCTTACTCCTGAACTCAATTAAGACATCTCTGCCCAGCACAATAGCAGGTGGAAATTCAGGTTGCCAGCAGTGCGCCACCGCTGCCTGTTTTTTCACTGGAGAATTACGTATTCCTCGCTACAATAGACTGAAATTTCCCCAGCTTTTTCTCCTTGCTGCCATATAAGGCGGCTTTTTTAGTCTCTCAAATAACAACAATATAGTGGTGTACACGTGCAAAAGTATGTAAGTGAAGCGCGTCAGTTATTAGCTCTGGCAATACCGGTGATTCTTGCGCAAATCGCTCAAACCGCAATGGGGTTCGTCGATACCGTCATGGCGGGCGGATACAGCGCGACGGATATGGCGGCCGTCGCCATTGGTACGTCGATCTGGCTGCCGGCTATTCTGTTTGGCCACGGACTCCTGCTGGCGTTGACGCCGGTAATCGCCCAACTCAATGGCTCCGGCCGCCGCGATCGTATCGCCCATCAGATACGCCAGGGGTTCTGGCTGGCTGGTAGCGTCTCCGTTTTGATTATGGTCGTGCTGTGGAATGCGGGTTATATCATCCGCTCCATGCATAACATCGACCCGGCGCTGGCCGATAAAGCCGTCGGTTATCTGCGCGCATTGCTGTGGGGCGCGCCGGGATATTTGTTTTTCCAGGTAGCCCGTAACCAATGCGAAGGCCTGGCCAAGACTAAACCGGCGATGGTGATGGGGTTTATCGGCCTGCTGGTGAACATCCCGGTTAACTATGTTTTCATCTATGGTCATTTAGGTATGCCGGAACTTGGCGGCGTAGGCTGTGGCGTGGCCACGGCGGCGGTTTACTGGGTGATGTTTGCCGCCATGCTGTCTTACGTCAAACACGCGCGTTCAATGCGTGACATCCGTAATGAGCGAGGATTCCAGAAGCCAGACACTGCAGTGATGAAGCGTCTGGTACAACTGGGTTTACCCATCGCGCTGGCGTTATTTTTTGAAGTGACGTTGTTTGCTGTGGTTGCGCTACTGGTTTCCCCGCTGGGGATCGTCGATGTGGCCGGGCACCAAATCGCGCTGAACTTTAGTTCGTTAATGTTCGTTTTGCCGATGTCGCTGGCTGCCGCCGTCACTATTCGTGTCGGTTATCGTTTGGGTCAAGGTTCCACGCTTGAGGCGCAAACGGCGGCCAGAACGGGTTTGGGCGTTGGTGTCTGCATGGCGGTAATAACGGCGATTTTCACCGTGACCTTCCGTGAGCACATTGCCCTGCTCTACAACGATAATCCGGAAGTTGTCGCTCTGGCGGCGCAACTCATGTTGCTGGCCGCAGTGTATCAAATATCGGACTCTATCCAGGTTATTGGCAGCGGTGTCCTGCGCGGTTATAAAGACACGCGCTCTATCTTCTTTATCACCTTTACAGCCTACTGGGTGCTGGGTCTGCCAAGCGGCTATATTCTGGCGCTTACCGATCTGGTGGTCGACAGGATGGGACCTGCAGGTTTTTGGATGGGCTTTATTATCGGTCTGACCTCTGCGGCCGTATTAATGATGCTGCGGATGCGTTATCTGCAACGCCAGCCGTCTGCCGTCATTTTGCAACGCGCTGCACGATAAGCTCACAATAGCCGCCGTCTGGCGGCTTTTTTACGCCTTCAAAAGGGACTGGCGTTTTCGGCATTCACCCACTGTTCGCTGACAGGATGCCTGAAACGCAATGCGCTGGCATGCAGCATCAGTCGCGGGGTGAGTTCTGTACCTGGCAGCAAACGCCCACCATACAAATCGCACCCCAAAATAGGATGTCCCAACTGCTGACAGTGGATCCGGAGTTGATGGGTACGCCCGGTTTCAGGCGTCAGTTGTACCCGCGTTAAGGGGAGTAATCCCCCGTCCTTCTGGCGATGGAGAAAACGCTCAACAACCTGATAACGCGAACGCGCGGGCTTGCCGTTAACGGCGCAAATCGTCATCAGCGGAAACCGCGCCGGATCTTTGCTAATCGCTGCGTCGATAATCCCTGCATTGTTTTCCAAATGCCCGCATAACAGCGCGCTGTATACCTTCGTCACCATGCGCTGACTAAACTGCTGGCACAGCGCGGCGTTAATACCTTTGTTACGTGCCACCACCATCAGCCCGGAGGTGCCGAAATCAAGCCGATGGACCAACGTGCAACCGGGATAAATCTGTACCAGCCGGTGATGTACCGAATCGAGATTCTGCGGATTTTTCCCCGACAAGCTAAGCAGCCCTGTGGGTTTATTGATAAGCACCAGATGCTCGTCCTGATAGAGAATCTCTATCTGGTCATGACAAGGCGGGGCAATAAAGGTATCAAGGATTGTAGACATCAGACGGCCAGGATGGAATGTGGGCATGGATGATAACGAATTTTCACTGCACTGGCGAATCGACCCGCGTAACTAATGGCAATCATTACATGGTAGAGTGGAGGTTATCCCGAGTGCAAAGAGAGGGTTACACAGTGCAACAAATCGATTTTTATATGGTAGACGCCTTTAGCACCACGACGTTTGCTGGTAATGCCGCCGCTGTATGTCCCCTCACGGACTGGCTGCCCGATGAAACATTATTAAAAATGGCGCAGCAGCATAACCAGTCGGAAACCGCTTTCTTTGTCGCCAATGATAATGGCTTTGAGCTACGTTGGTTTACCACGCAGGGAGAAATTAATCTCTGTGGGCATGCCACGCTTGCCGCGGCGCATGTGATTTTCGAACATCTGGATTACCCGGACACGACGATCCATTTTGCCACCCGATTTGTAGGTCCGCTGATGGTCACACGCAGCGGTGAATGGCTGACGCTTGATTTTCCTGCCTGGCAAAGCGAGCCTGTCGTACCGCCCGCCTTACTGCTGGAAGCGTTGGGCATAACAGAATATAAAGAAGTTCGCGTGGGGCGCGATTACATGGTGGTGTTGGAGGATCAGCACCAGGTCGAGGCTGTACGTCCGAATATCCACGCCATGGTTCCACTAGGCAAAATGGTTTGTATTACCGCGCCTGGCGACGGGGAATATGATTTTGTCAGCCGTTTCTTCTGCCCGGGCGAGGCCGTCGCAGAAGATCCCGTCACGGGTTCGGCGCATAGCATGCTCATTCCTTACTGGGCCGCAAAACTGAATAAAACAGAAATGTTGGCGCGTCAGGTATCTGAACGCGGGGGAGATTTACGCTGTCAATTGGCGGACTCTCGCGTTTATATTGGCGGGCAGGCAACCACTTACCTGACGGGTAAAGTGCTGCTACGCTAACCCTCTTATCCGTTACACAACCCAATCCAGGGAGGATATATGTCGAACAAACTGGTGCAGATTCACTTTAATTTTCATGGTCCGTTTGGCGCCGAGATGTCGCAGCAACTTGTCGAACTGGCCGAATCCATCAATCAGGAGCCGGGCTTTATCTGGAAAATCTGGACCGAGAACGAAGCCAATCATGAAGCTGGTGGCATCTATCTGTTTCAGGATCAAGACTCCGCACAGGCTTATATCAAAAAACATACTGCCCGCCTGAAGCATCTGGGTGTGGAAGAAGTGTTTTTCAAAATCTTCGATATCAATGAGCCATTGAGTAAGATTAACCACGGTCATATTGGCTAACGTTATTGGCTTAAACGCCCCGTTCTGGGGCGATACCTCCTCCCCCAGTTTTTCCCTCACTCATATCCCAACATCCGCTATATAGCGTGTGTCACGTTTGTTTTAGTTCACAAAATCAACGCCCATGAAAACTATCACTAGCCGACCGGAGCATGAAGGCGTATAAATAATACAAACAGTATTATTTTATACAAATTGAATTACCAAAAACACAGGAGATCGCTTATGTCCCCAGACATTACGCTCAATGCTTCACCAGGAAGTTTCCCCCCGGCGGGTCATTACTCGCACAGTACAACAGCAGGTGGTTTTGTGTTCATTTCCGGGCAACTGCCAGTCACCCTGGATGGCGAAAAAAAAGCCGATGCGTCTTTTGAAGAACAAACCAGACTGGCCTTACAAAATGTCGATGCCTGTCTGGCTGGTGCTGGAGTCTCGCGGCAACATCTGGTTTCAGTGCGTGTCTATGTGACGGATATCAACCAGTGGCCGACATTTAACAGGATCTATGGTGAGTGGATCGGTGATTTTCGCCCTGCCCGTGCTGTCGCTGGCGTTGCCGAACTTCATTACGGTTTTGCCGTAGAAATCGAAGCGATGGCTTTGGCCCCACAGGCCTGATTTATAACTGTATACAGGTGAATAAAAATGACTGATATGACACTGCCTGATTATAACGATATTGTCGCTGCGGCAGAGCGCATCGCAAATTATGCCAACAAAACGCCGGTAATGACGTCCCGCACGGTTAATGAAGAATTTGGCGCTGAAGTCTTCTTTAAATGCGAAAACTTCCAGAGAATGGGCGCGTTCAAATTTCGCGGCGCTATGAATGCGCTACGCCAGTTCACGCCACAACAACGGGCTGCGGGCGTCGTGACCTTTTCTTCGGGGAATCATGCGCAAGCCATAGCCTTGTCGGCAAAATTATTGGGGATTCCGGCGACAATTATCATGCCGCATGATGCCCCGGCTGCCAAAGTTGCCGCGACCAAAGGGTATGGCGGAAATGTAGTGATTTACGATCGCTATACTGAAGACAGAGAAAAAATTGGTCAGGACCTGGCTGAGAAACAAGGGCTGACGCTGATCCCTCCTTACGATCATCCGCACGTTATTGCGGGCCAGGGCACCGCAACGAAAGAGTTGATTGAGGAAGTGGGACCGTTAGACGTCCTTTTCGTATGTCTGGGTGGCGGCGGCCTGCTATCCGGTTCCGCACTGGCAGCGAGGCATCTTTCCCCTGACTGTGTGGTCTATGGCGTAGAACCCGAGACAGGCAATGACGGTCAGCAGTCGTTTCGCAGCGGCAACATTGTTCATATTGATACACCGAAAACCATAGCCGATGGCGCTCAGACTCAACACCTTGGGCAATATACGTTTGCGATTATTCAGCAAAACGTGAACGATATTCTGACTGTCTCAGATACTGAATTAGTCACCGCGATGAAATTTATCGCAGAACGAATGAAAATCGTCGTAGAGCCAACTGGCTGTCTGGGTTTTGCCGCCGCCAGAGCACGGAAATCTGAACTGCAGGGTAAGAAAATCGGCATTATTATCAGCGGTGGAAACGTGGACATCAGCCGCTATGGTGAATTGCTGGCTGGATGATAAGCAAGGTATCTGCCATGCAGATACCTTATTCCTGTCTGTACATTCCCGTCTGGAAAAGCGAACCCTGCTCACTGTAAACTGCTCGTCATCGTGGCAAAAGGCACCACTGCAGGAGACTGGCATGCCAAAAACCGACAATAACTCGCTTCTCAGCCAACTTGATACTATCGCCAGAGGGTTAAGCGAGACCTTTTCTCCCTTTTGTGAAGTGGTTGTTCACGACCTCAAAAAACCTGAACATGCCATTTTGTCCATCCATAATAATCTTTCCGGACGTAAACCAGGCCAACCAGCAACAGAACTGGGTCTGGCGCGCATAGCATCACCAGACTTTCCCAGCATCATCGCCAACTACAGCAATCAGTTTGCTGATGGTCGTCCGGTAAAAAGCACTTCCATTGGTATCAAGGATGAGGACGGTAAATACGTCGCGGCGCTGTGCCTTAATGTTGATATGACGTTGTTTCGGGGTATACAGAGCGCGCTTGCACAATTTACTGAAACCGAAGACTCCCCCATAAAAGAACATATCGATCCCGGTAGTAATGAAGTTATTCGCCAGCGTATTGATGACTTTGCCGCTAAACGCGCGACCACGGCGCGCGCGCTCAAACCTGAAGACCGTAAGTTATTGATTCAACAACTCCGTAAAGAAGGTTTGCTGAACGTACGAAAATCAATGGATACCGTCGCGCAGCATTTAGGCGTGTCGCGAGCCACCGCTTACCTGTATGCGCGCCAGTCGGCACACATGCGCGATTAAGCTGATTCAGACAGGCATAACTGCCTCAACTTGCCTGTCAATCATTGCTGGCACGCAGCAAGCCCACTTACGGGGCTGCTTTACAGCCAGAAATTATCATCCAACGAAAAAACGACACCTTATGACTGCAAAAAATAAACCTTGGCATTCGTAGGTATTTATTTGCGCTGACTGAATTGATAGCTTATTTTTATACAGACGGGGTAAATTTTAGCGGTACTTTAAATGACAGCATCGGCCTTACTTAATCAATGCATAAAATGGCCCCACACTAACCCACTGATTTCATTAAGTTAAAAAAGAAACAGGCGTACTGTAAAATAATGTCCATACAGTATATATAAATAGCATAATATCTAAATTATAATCTTTTTACATCCGGAAGTCAGGTGAGGTCAGAATGCGGTTATTTGTCATGTTGTTAAGCTTGGTCGTCTCCACACAGCTCTGGGCGGGTGAACTTTCCAAACCTACGGGCAAAGTCCTTTTAACCGTGTCCGGTAATATAGAAAATACAAATGAAGACGGGAAAGCCACTTTTGATACCGCCAGCCTCGAGAAACTGGGCATGGTAAGTTTTCAGACCACTTCTCCCTGGTATAATGGACGCACGACTTTTACGGGTATTCCATTACAAAAGCTCATGGATTTTGTTGGGGCGAAAGGCACGGTTGTAAAAGTTACTGCGCTCAATGACTACACCACCGTTATCCCTCTCAATGATTTCAAGAAGTACAATGTCATTCTTGCTTTAAAAATCAACGGAAAATATATGCAAATCCGTGATAAAGGGCCGTTATTCATTGTGTATCCCTATGACAGCATATCTGAACTGAATAATCAGATTTATTACTCAAGGTCAGCATGGCAGGTCAGTAGAATGGATATTGAGTAAGCGTTCAGAGGAACATCATGAACAGAATACTGGCTGGCATCATATTTTTTCTTTTTATATCTACTGGGTATATTTCCTTCCTGGTGCATGAAAGGCAGCAAGAGTTACAGAAATTAACGCATTACACCGATTCATGGTCCGCTGCGCAAATGGTATCGCAATATTACCGATTCGAATCATTGCTTGGTCTTTACACTATCGATGAAACGATGGGCCTCGATGAGGTACGCCTGCGCCTCGACATTATGCTTAGCCAGAGTGATTTGATAAAAGAAGGTGATTTAGGGCACTATATAGCGAGCAATCAGGCGCACAGTGAACTGGCGTTAAAACTTGAAAATACGCTTAACTATCTGGACGTTAACCTCGAGAAAATGAACCGTTCAGAACTCCAGGCATACCTGAAAAAAATGCATGCGCTGGATTCGCAACTTGGCCGCCTTTCATCCGGTGCGTTAAATAAGGATGTTAACTCGATCAATAACGCCAACCTTAAAATTCAAACGCTGTACTATATTTACTCGGCAACCTCTGTTCTGCTGATCATACTGAGTGCGATACTGGGTGTACTGATATTCTTTCAGAACAGAAATATTCTGCGCGCGCATCTTCAGGTAAAGAGTCTCGCTGAAGAACTTCAGAGTTCTAAAGAAAAGTTGCAAATCCAGAATGCAAAACTGGAATATGACGTCTACCATGACTCGCTTACTGATATGAATAACCGCCAATTCTTCTGGGGGAATTTAAATCAAACAATCGAGATGGCAGAAAAAAACAACGATTCCGTGACTGTGATGCTGTTTGATTTAGACCGATTCAAAGAGGTAAATGATACCTATGGTCATGATGCCGGTGATATTTTATTACGCCAGATATCGGACCGTCTGATTTCAATGAGCCACACTTCAGATACGCTGTATCGCTTAGGTGGAGATGAGTTTGCGTTTCTCTCAAGTGGTCTGACAGAGAGCCAGGCCGTTTCGCGCGCCCAAAAGATATGCGATTTTATCAGCCAACCCTACACGATTTATAACACAATTATAAACATAACTACCTGTGTTGGGATTGTTATATCAGAAACAGAACGCCGCTCCGATTATCTTTATAAATTTGCAGATCTGGCCCTGTATGAAGCCAAAAATGAAGGTTCAGGTAAGATAAAAGTCTTCCGGCAATGGATGTTAGAAAAGCTGCAAGAAAGCAGAACGCTTGAGCATGATATGGCGATGGCCATAGTGAATAAAGAATTCGTGGTTTATTATCAGCCTATTGTGGATTCTTTCAGCCGGGAAATTTACAGCTATGAAGCCCTTATTCGTTGGGTTCACCCTCTAAAGGGCCTCCTGTCGCCGGATAGCTTTATTCCTGTTGCGGAAAAAACAGGCATGATTAACGAGATGGGAAAATTTGTGCTGGAAATTGCCTGTACGGAAGCGGCTTCCTGGACGATTCCGGCCAAAATTTCAGTCAATGTCTCGCCGGTACAGCTAAGCAGCAAAGCCTTTGCCGGAATAGTGCTGACTATTCTGAAAGAAACAGGACTCCCCGCTCAACGCCTTGAACTGGAGGTCACTGAATCCTCTATCTTTACTGAGAGTAATACGCCGATGAATACGCTGAATAAACTCAGGGCGCTGGGCGTGAAAATCTCCATCGATGATTTTGGTACCGGGTATTCTTCTCTTTCCCGGTTGAGCCGGCTGGCCTTCGATAAAATAAAAATAGATAAGTCCTTTGTACATTCACTATCTACCCAGGACGATGCCCTTAATATTATCAAACTCATTACAGGCATGGCGAAATCCCTTAATATGAAGGCTGTTGCAGAAGGCGTTGAAACGCAAGAACAACTGGAAAAACTTCAGGCACTGGGCTGTGATTTCGCACAAGGATATCTGTTTGGTAAACCTCAACCGGGAATTGATGGGAAAATCAGACACGGCTAAATCAGAACGGATATCCCTGGCTGTTAAAGTTGGGCAACAAGACTGTTGCCCGACTATGTAGGTTTTACGGAAATGACCTGTTTCATTACCTGTTTAAAAAAATAATGGGACGATATCCTCTCTGAGCTTACGTGAGTCGGTATCCGCAAGTATTGAGCAGAGATCTTCAGCAAAAGTTGGTAAATCCTCAGAACGGTTCTATAGTCGGGACTGCTTCTCATTACAGGATTCACCGATGCGATTTAACGGACTGACCAAAGGTTTCTTCATTTTCATACTTGCCCTCGTTACCTGGGCGTTCTTCGACGTGCTGTCCCCCTACTTTTCCGCCATTTTGTGGGCCGCGATCTTAACGACTATTTTTAACCCGGTAAAAAACAGGTTGCGCAGCGCACTTGGCGAACGCAACGGGCTGGCATCGTTAATAACCATCGCCATTATCTGTTTAATTGTCTTTATCCCACTCATGGTGATCCTGTCATCGCTGGCCATTGAACTCAATGTGGTGTACAACAAACTGCAACAAAACGACACGCAGTTTCCCGAAGTCGTCACCTCTATTCTTTCGTATCTTCCTGGCTGGGCGCGAGGATTCCTCGCAGAACACAATCTGGATAATGTTGCAGAAATCCAGAAAAAGCTGTCCGACATTGTGTTGCAAGGCGGCCAGTACCTTGCGGGCAGCGCGTTCCTGATCGGTAAAGGGACATTCGGCTTTGCCATCAGCTTTGGCATCATGCTGTATCTGCTGTTTTTCTTGTTAAAAGATGGACCTTATCTGGTACGCCAGATTCTGGACTCATTACCGCTTTCTGATTTTGCCAAACAGCATTTGTTCGCCAAATTTGTCGGTGTAACGCGCGCAACCGTCAAGGGCACAGCAGTTGTGGCTTTAGTTCAGGGGATTCTTGGCGGCATCGCGTTTGCGATTGTGGATATCGACGGCAGCGTTCTGTGGGGCGCATTAATGGCGTTTCTCTCTCTGGTGCCTGCCGTCGGCTCGGCAATCGTCTGGGTACCCGCAGCCATATTCCTCTTCGCTACGCACCAACTGTGGCAAGGGCTGTTTATCGTCGGGTTCTTCGTGATTATCGTCGGTCTGGTGGACAACATCCTGCGCCCGCTTTTGGTAGGAAAAGACACCAAAATGCCGGACTACCTGATTCTGATAACCACCCTCGGCGGGATGGAGATTTACGGCATTAACGGGTTTGTGATTGGCCCGCTGATCGCCGCGCTGTTCATTACCTGCTGGAACCTGTTTTCCGGGCGCGATCATGCCGGTAACGTGGAAGGTATCGACGAAGCCTTTATGGAAGAAGGAAAAAATCCTCCAGATTTATGATGTCAGGACGATAACAGAAGGCGGCCCAGAGCCGCCTTTTTTATTTTCACGCAAAATCATACGTTTCCTATAATT
The DNA here is from genome assembly GCF_030334645.1 of Citrobacter sp. Cc139. Classification (NCBI taxonomy): domain Bacteria; kingdom Pseudomonadati; phylum Pseudomonadota; class Gammaproteobacteria; order Enterobacterales; family Enterobacteriaceae; genus Citrobacter; species Citrobacter sp. Cc139. The sequence continues at coordinate 99,648 of NZ_JAOWDM010000082.1, read as the reverse complement.
TCAATCATGCTAATTGATTAATCGTCGCAGAAGGAACTAATCAGTGCGAATAGCCACAATCACCAACTGGGCCTACAGCGCGACGGTATGCCTGACCATCGCCTCCGGCGTTGTCATGCTGATGGCGTCCAACGCCGATAACACCGAACGCCAGGTGGTGGAACAACGTTATAAATTTGACCAACTGACCGAAGAAGTGGAACTCGACGCCTGGTCGCTGTCTGATATGGCGCGTCTCTACGTGGTCAGTAAAGACCCTGATGCTTTGAACAACTATCGTCAGAAAGAGGCGTCACTGAAAGCCGTTGAGCATCGCCTGGCAGCGTTGAAAGATGCCGGAGCGACAGGTGAAGAACTGGCGCTATTGCATGAAGGATTGCAGATTGTTGATGCTCTGCAGGACGAACAAACTGCAGCGCTGACCAGCGTCGCGCGGGGAGAACATACACAAGCGATTGCCCTGCTCTTCAGCAAAACCTATGAACAGGAACTGGAGCAGGCACAGGACCGGATCGACCATTTCCGCCAGTTGCTCGACAACCGTGTACTCAATGCCATTGAAGATGCCACTCAGGCGTCACGTACACTGCGCACAGCCTCTGAAGTGATGGTCGGTCTTACGGCGCTGCTCTTTTTGTTCGTTCTTGGATTTATATTGAAGCGCCGCGTGCTGCGCCCGGTGGTGCGTTTGAGCGATGTAGTTAACCGTCTGGCATCGCAAGATTATGCTGTCGAGACACCCAGCTTTAACCAGATCGATGAAATTGGCGATATGGCCCAGGCGATCCGGATTTTTCGCGAGAACGGGCTGGCCCGTCAGCGGCTGGAGAAAGAGAGAGACGCCGACTGGGGGATCCGCGAACTGCTGGCGCGCATGACGCAGCGTCTGCAGGGGTGCGAAAGTTTTGCCGATGTTATTAATGTGGCGGAACTGTTCGCGCCGAATATTGCTCCAGGTATCGCCGGCCGACTGTACATACTGGATCGGGAGCCCTGGCAGATGCGCTGCGTTGCGCAGTGGCTCTCACCAGAGGGTAAAGCCGATGCGTTTCACCCGGACGAATGCTGGGCGGTACGCCGTGGCCAGAGCCATCCACCGGTACAAGGCGAACCGGATATCGCCTGCTACCATCTGCCTGAGTCGTGTCAGCGGCATACCTTATGCGTGCCGCTGATTGCCCAGGGTGAAGCCATCGGCCTGCTCTCATTCCAGAATCTCAGCGAGGATTCCACCTCATCCCGCGCCTACCTGGAACTGATGGCAGAAGCACTCGGCCTGGCATTAGCCAACCAACGCTTGCGCGATGCGCTGCTGGAGAAAGCGCTATACGATCCACTAACCGGTCTGCGCAATCGTCATCATCTTGAAGATACTCTCCGTACCCAGATGAGCCAGGCGGTTCGTACCCAAGAACCGATCAGTTGCCTGATGATCGATATCGACCATTTCAAAAACATCAATGATCGCTTTGGCCATGAGGCGGGCGATAGTGTGATAAAAAGTATCGCCGCCATTATTCAGCGCGTTGTCCACGACAGCGGCATGGCTTTCCGTTACGGTGGCGAAGAGTTTCTGGTCCTGCTGGCAGGTGCGGATGAACAGGCGGCCAATAGCTTTGCAACGGATATTTACAACGGCGTACGCGAATTGTCACTGCGCTTTGGCGTATCCGATATCGGTCACGTGGATGTCTCTATCGGTGTTGCCAGCTACCCGCAGCATGCCCAAAGCGATAATCTGCTGCGTGCCGCAGACGTCGCGCTGTATCGCGCAAAAGAACTGGGGCGCTCGCGCATTGTGAGCTTTGGCATGCTGGAAGCGAGCTGAACTATGTCAGTTGTTGGCGCATTGCTTTACCTCTACGTCAGGTAGTGGTAAGTTGACAGGATGAACACCAGACACGATATCAACGCTTTTACTCATAATCTGTGGTGGCTGCCTTCTTAAAGGCGGTCAGAATGTGTTTCCCCATTTTACATAACCGCCGAAAGGCGGTTATTTGCATTTGAAGACCCCTTTCGGTTTTACGCTTAAGGAGTCTTATATGAACAACAAAACCATCATCCTCACTGGCGATCGTCCTACTGGCCCGCTGCATCTCGGCCACTATGTTGGCTCGTTGCGCCAACGCGCCACCCTGCAGCACGATTATCAGCAGTTTATATTGGTCGCGGACCTGCAAGGACTGACCGATAACGGCAGTACGCCACAAAAGATCCAAAACAACATTCCCGAAGTGCTGGCTGACTATCTCGCCGCGGGCATAGACCCCTTACTCACCACCATTTGTTTGCAATCGGCCTTGCCCGCCCTTACCGAACTGACCGCGCTTTATATGAACATTGTTACCGTGGCGCGCGTTGAGCGAAATCCTACGGTCAAAAACGAAATTGCGCAGAAAGGGTTCGCCCGCTCGTTACCGGTTGGCTTTCTGGTTTATCCCATCAGTCAGGCGGCAGATATTTCAGCCTTCAAAGCTGAAGTGGTTCCGGTCGGCGACGATCAACTGCCGATGATTGAACAGACCAATGAAATAGTGCATAAAATGAACAGCTTATTACCTGCCCCAGTCTTGTCGCATTGTAAAGCGTTGCTGAGTGAAACCAGTCGTCTGCCCGGTATCGACGGTAACGCCAAGATGTCGAAATCACTAGGTAATACAATTCTGTTGTCCGCCAGCGAGGAAACCATTCATCGCGCCGTCAGCGCAATGTACACCGACCCTAATCATCTGAAAGTGTCCGATCCGGGGCAGATTGACGGCAATATCGTATTCACCTACCTCGACGCGTTTCACCCAGATAAAATCAAAGTGGCGGAGATGAAAGCGCATTATCAGCGCGGTGGATTAGGTGACAGGGCATGCAAAAATGAGCTGGAGATGTGCTTGCAAGAACTCATCGCGCCGATGCGTGAGCGTCGGGCAACTTACATTCAGGACAAAGGCATGCTGATGGCGATGCTGAAAAAAGGCAGTGAACAGGCGCACGAAGTCACACAGCAAACATTAAGAGAAGTGAAACAAGGGCTCGGTTTACCGGTGTTCTGAACACGAATAGAAAAATACAGGATGACTGATAACTCCCGCTAAACATTAAAAAATGTGGTTACGCTTAAGTTTTTCAAAAGCATAACCGCTACTAAGAGAGTGAGATGTAACTATCTTATTATTACGCCTCATTATAAAAAGTTCGAATTCTCTTCTTTACGCCTGCCAGGGTCCGTGCCCATGCAGGCTTTTTTTCACTATCAACTTTTCGGATATCAGTTAACCACTAATGTCCAGTCTATCTCCCCCCTGAATAAAAAACACGCTGCAAAATCAACAAAATATAATCAACTTGCTTAATTACTCTGCAAACGCGTGAGATCCGGAAGAAAAATGCGATTTCCCTCTTGCCTCATTCGGTCTGTGCCGCTAATATTCGTCCCCGTTGTCACCTACAACGTTGCGTTCATAGCTCAGTTGGTTAGAGCACCACCTTGACATGGTGGGGGTCGTTGGTTCGAGTCCAATTGAACGCACCATATTGCGTCCGTAGCTCAGTTGGTTAGAGCACCACCTTGACATGGTGGGGGTCGGTGGTTCGAGTCCACTCGGACGCACCATATCACTTTTGATGTGGTGCCTTTCCCCTTACATTATTCTCGATAAAATCCCCGAATAGTTGTTGCCGTCCTGAGCGATTTCGCTATTGTTGCTGTCTATCCCGTTTGTCTCCTGCGCCGTTATCGACCACACTTATCCTGCTTCGCTTGTTTTCGGCACAATGCCGACACAGAACATCGATCACAGGGCATAAAAATAATATCAGGTGGATAAGATGAACAAGATCGCTATCGTCGGTACGGGACCGACAGGAATCTATACGTTACTCGCGCTTCTCAAGCATCAAACCCCGCTTTCAATTAGCCTCTACGAACAATCGAATGAAGCTGGGGTAGGCATGCCCTATAGCGATGAGGAAAACTCGCGATTGATGCTGGCAAATATCGCCAGTATTGAAATACCCCCCATTACCTCTTCTTATCTCGACTGGTTACGCCAACAAAGCGTTGAACATTTAGCCCGTTATGGCGTGAAACACGCCTCGCTGCATGACCGACAATTTCTGCCGCGAATTCTGCTCGGTGAATATTTTCGTGACCAGTTTTTACGCCTTGTAGACCTTGCGGACAAACAGGGGTTTAACATCACCGTACACGAATCCTGTCAGGTCAAGGATGTCAAAGCCACAACGGATGGCGTTGTTATTTGCAGCGATCATAACGACCCGGAGCACTTTGATCTGGCTGTCATCGCCACGGGTCACGTCTGGCCTGATGCACAAAGCGCATCACGTACCTTCTTCCCGAGTCCGTGGACCGGGCTTATGGAGGCAAAAATCCCGGCGTGTAATGTAGGAATTTTGGGTACGTCGCTGAGCGCTATTGATGCGGCTATGGCCGTCGTCGCACAACACGGTAGGTTTGTATTAGATGATGCGCAGGGTGTTCATTTCGAAAGAAATGAAGGCAGTCAGGATCTCAACATTCTCCTCATGTCCCGTTCTGGCATTCTACCGGAAGCCGATTTTTACTGCCCTCTCCCCTATGAACCACTCTCCATTGTGACTACTGAGGCACTGGAACAATGTATTGCAGTTGGTTCTGCTGGGCTGCTGGACAGGATCTTTATGCTCATAGCCAAAGAAATTGAGCTGGCAGACCCTGTCTGGAGCAAAGAAGTCGCCCTCTCTTCCCTGAACGCCGACAGCTTTACAGATGTCTGGTTCGCTGCCCGTAAAAAGCACGATCCGTTTCGCTGGGCCGCAGCCAATCTTGAAGAAGTCGAACGCAATAAACGTGAAAAACACACGGTTGCCTGGCGTTACGCTATTCTGCGACTGCATGAGGCCGTACAGGAAATTGTCCCGTGGCTGGATGAGAAAGACAGAGAGCGGTTTAACAATGGACTTGCTCGCGTCTTTATCGATAACTATGCAGCCATTCCTTCACAGTCGATCCGTAGATTACTGGCGCTGCGTGAGGCCGGGATCCTGAATATTCGCGCGCTCGGTCAGGATTATCAGTTAGAGCAAAAAGAGAAAATGACGGTGATACGCGCTCAGGGCGAAACCTATAAGTTTGACGTTTTTATCGATGCCAGAGGCCAGAAAGCGTTAAAAATTAAAGATCTGCCATTTCCATCGCTGCGGGATCAACTGCAATCCACGAGTGAGGAAATACCGGATGTCGGCGATGACTATACGTTACAGGCGCCTGATATTGTCCGGGGCCGCATTGCGCTCGCCGCACTTCCCTGGCTGATGCACGATCAACCGTTTGTGCAAGGGCTTACTGCCTGCGCAGAAATTGGCCAGTGCGTCGCGCATGCCATTTCCCGGCCAGCCACGCGTCTTCGTCGACGCTTACCCTGTTACGAGGCGTGACACGATGTCTTCTTCCATCACTCTGCTTGCAGCCGGCAGTTTACGTCCGGCACTGACTCCGCTGATAACCCATTTCACGCACATAAGTGGAATAGATGTGAAAGTGGAATATGGTCCAGCCGGTTTACTGCGCGAGCGGATTGAAGCAGGCGAACCCTGTGCGCTGTTTGCTTCGGCCAGTCAGGAGCATCCGCAGCGCCTTCTGGCTCAGCATAAAGCTCTCTCAACGCACACCTTTTGCTGGAACCAACTGGGTCTGGTTACCAACCGGACCGGTGAATGGCTGGATTTGCTGCGAAACCCTACCCTGCGAATTGGTACCTCTACGCCCGGCAGTGACCCTTCCGGGGATTATACCTGGGCATTTTTTGACAAGATGGATGCGCTGGAGACGGGCCTTGGGCAGCAGCTTCGCGAAAGGGCCATTCCCCTGGTTGGCGGTCGAGACACCGTGAGGATCCCGTCGGGAGAACTGGCCAGCGCCTGGATCCTGCGTCAGGGACTGGCCGATCTGTTTATCGGCTACGCGCATTATGCAAAAACGCTCCGCGCACTACCCAACGTTCGTTATGTAGCGATTCCGGCTGAATATAACATTCAATGTGAATACCAGTTGGCGCTGCTGGAGGCATCCAAAGATGCGCTGGCGCTGGTTGAGTTTATGCTCGGCAACGGCGGTCAGGAGTTTCTGATCGCCGCCGGTTTTCTACCACTTACCGACGAATAGAAAACAGCGGCGCAATAAACGGCGTCTGGTAATGGTCAACGTTCACTTTTCGCAGCGGTAATCCATAGGCATGGGACAGATTATCTTCCGTCACGATACTGTCCGTCGCCCCTGCCCGCCATTTTCCTTCAGGAAGCAGCAGCAGCGTATGCGTGGCTATCTGTAGCGCATGCAGCGGATCGTGGGTTGAAAACAGCACGCTGCAGCCTTGTTGGCGAGCCAGATCGCTGATGAGCTGCAGCACCACCTGCTGATTAGCGAGATCCAGCGCGGAACATGGTTCATCAAGCAATAACGTCTGGCATTCCGTGACCAATGCCCTGGCTATCATCACTAACTGTTGTTGCCCGCCAGAGAGTGAACCAAACGAGCAGGCGCCAAGATGTGCGATATTAAGTTGCTCCAGCGCCTGCGCTGCCCTTTTTTTATCCTGCTGGCTGGGCTGCGCAAATAACTTCACGTGTTGTGCCCGCCCCATCAGTACCACATCGCTGACCGTATAGGGAAACGGCAGATGACAATGTTGCGCCACAATCCCAATTCCACCGGCATTCTCAATACTGCCGCCCAAAGCAGGCAGCGTGCCGGTTAGCGTATCGAGCAGCGTACTTTTACCCAGACCGTTACGTCCCAGCACCGCCCAGACCTCACCTTTCCAGCAACTGAACGTAAGCGGCTCAAATAGCGGTGCGCGATACCCGTAAGTCAGCCGATTCACGCGCAGTGCGACAGATTTCATTGTTTCCTCCGACGGCTGTTGCGGATGAGTAAAAGAGCAAACAGCGGCGCGCCAAATAATGCAGTGATGATCCCCAGCGGGATCTCCGCAGGCATCAGGGTGCGCGCAATATCATCCACCACAATCATAAAACCGCCCCCCAGCCAGAAGGCACAAGGGAGCAACCGACGATGATCGACACCCACCAGCAAACGTGCCAGATGCGGAATAACCAGACCGACCCAGGCAATACTGCCGCTTACCGCCACCTGAGCGGCGACTAAAAAAGCGCAGCACACCAGCACGCTGCGTCGCAGAGGAACCACCGCCACGCCCAGCGCTCTGGCATCTTTATCATTGAGCGATAGTAGATTTATCCGCCAGCGTAACTGATACAAAACCGTCGCGGCGATACCCACCGGAATCGCCAACAGCAGAACTTTATGCCAGTTGGCCGTCGCAAAACTCCCCAGCAGCCAGAACACAATGTTCGGTAACGTCTCTTCGGTATCCGCCTGATACTGAATAAGACTCACCAGTGCGGCAAAGAAACCGCTCAGAATGATACCCGACAGGATCAGCACCAGCGTATTCTCCAGCCCCTGCAATGTAGCGATGGCATACACCAGAATCAGCGCCGTCAGACCGAAGAAAAACGTTGAGCCCATCATCAGCCACGGCGAAAGACCGAGCAGAATCGCCAGCGTACCGCCAAAAGCAGCCCCCGACGTTACGCCGATAATATGCGGGTCGACCAGTGGATTATGAAATACCCCTTGCAGCGTCGCACCGCATAAACCCAACGCGCCCCCCGCCAGCAACGCGATCAGAATTCGTGGTAACCGCACCGTCCAGACAATCTGGCTGGCAATCCCTGCGGCGTCGCTATAGTGCGTCAGATGGTAAAATACCTCGCTTAACGACAGCGGATATTGTCCGAGGCACAGCGAGCTGACGCCCAGTAATAAGACCGCCGCCATTAGCAGCGGCTGCTGGGGTAAAATGCGGTTACTTAGCTGCATCAGACTGCCAGTTCACACGATAAAAACGCTGATAGTAGTCTTGCGCCTGCGCATCGACATCCACGTCTTTATAGGCGTCCGGATACAGTTTTTTGGCCATCCACAGTTCACCTATCGCCAAGGCTTCCGGCATCGGATACCCCCAGGCTTTGGCGTATTCCGGCATCAGCCAGATGCGATGATTTTTCACCGCATCAATCCCCTGCCAGTTGGGATCGTTTTGGATCTCCGTCACCACCTGCGGGTAACGGTCCTGAACAAAAATCACCTGCGGATTCCACGCTAATACCTGCTCAAGCGCGACCTGACGGGCGCCTTTCACACTGGCCGCCGCTACGTTTAATCCCCCCGCATGCTGCATCATCAGTCCCGTATACTTCCCGGAGCCGTAAGTCATCAGATCAGGGTTAGCCATATAAATACGCACCTTTTTCGCATCAGGAATGTTGGCAACTGGCGCGTTGAACTTTGCCCGCGCCGCAAAAACGTAATCGATCAACGTTTCTGCCTGCGCTTTGCGCCCCACAACATCCGCAATCAGGCGAATTCCCTGCTTTAACCCTTCGTTGTAGACCTGCTCTTCATCGGCCATAGTCGGATTCATTTTATTCTGCTGACCATCAGCATCCTGACGCAATGAGATCGCGACCACCGGAATACCGGCGTTCTGAATCTGCTGAATCATCTCCGTAGGCGCATAGTTGGCAACAAAGACGACCTGTGGGTGAATCGCCAGCAGGCTCTCGATATTCACGCTGGTGAGATCGCCCGGCGTCGGCAATGTCGTTATCTTCGGCATAAAACGCGCGAATTCAGGTCCGAGCTGTTTTTTCCAGCTCGACATTACACCAACAATGTCTTGCTGGGCGTTGAGTTGCACCAGAATATTCAGCGTCTGGTGTTGCAGCACAACCACGTTGTCGACATGGTCTGGAATCGTGATCTGACGACCAAGCTGATCGGTAATCGTACGCTCGGCCTGCGCGGAGAACGCCACCAGGAAGCTGGCGCAAACCAGCACAAAAGAACGGAGAGTTAACATGGGGTACCATCTGGATGAGGAATAAAAACGATATATATTAAATTATATAACGATATAACTGGCAACCCATTAGCGATAATTACCGCGCTACACACGAGGAAGATCAATTTTTGTGGGCAAAAATAAAGCCGACGGCAATGACCACCGTCGGCTTTTGTTGATACTGAGTGGCTAAACTATTTCGTCGCAGCTTTAATGATATCGAGCGCTTTCACAAACTGATCCTGCGGAATTGTCAGCGGGTAAAGGAAACGAATAACGTTGCCGTACTGGCCACAGGTTAACAACAGCAATCCCTGCTCAAGGGCTTTCTTCTGCACGCGTTGCGCGACGGCAGCGCTGGGCTCCCCCGTCGCTGCATCGCAAAATTCAGCAGCAACCATTGAGCCTAAGCCGCGCACTTCGGCCAGCTCAGGGCACCATCCTTGCGCATCAGTCAGGGTGGCGCGCAGTTGTTCGCCGAGAGCCGCTGCTCGTTGGCACAACTGCTCATCACGAATAATATCCAGTACCGCATGCGCCGCCGCAATCGACAACGGGTTGCCGGCATAGGTACCACCCAGACCACCCGGCGCAGGCGCATCCATAATTTCTGCCTTGCCTACCACGCCAGACAGCGGCATCCCACCCGCCAGGCTTTTTGCCATTGTCATCAGGTCCGCTTTGTCGGCGTAGTGATCCATCGCAAACAGTTTCCCCGTACGCGCAAAACCGCTTTGCACCTCATCGGCAATCATCACGATGCCATGCTCATCACAGATACGGCGGATCCCGGCAACAAACTCCGACGGCGCCACCACGAAACCACCTTCGCCCTGGACCGGTTCGAAGATAATCGCCGCAACCTGAGTTGGATCGATGTCGGCTTTAAACAGGCGTTCAATCGCTTTTAGCGAATCCGCCGTGGAGACACCCTGCAACTCAGAAGGATATGGCGCATGGTAAACGGAACCCGGGAACGGGCCGAACCCTTTTTTATAGGGCGCTACTTTGCCGGTCAACGCCATCGTCATGTAGGTACGTCCATGAAAACCGCCGCCAAAAGCGATAACACCGGGACGACCGGTATGCGCGCGGGCGATTTTCACCGCATTTTCCACGGCTTCTGCGCCGGTAGTAAAGAATGTGGTTTTGCGTTTACCGTCAATCGGCGCAACGGCGTTGATTTTCTCAGCCAGAGACACATAGCTTTCGTACGGCACAATCTGATAAGCCGTGTGGGTAAAAGCCTGCAGTTGGGCTTCGACTGCCTGCACCAGACGAGGATGACGGTGCCCGGTGTTCAGCACGGCAATCCCGGCGGCAAAATCAATATACTGATTGCCCTCAATATCGGTAATCGTGCTGTTTTCTGCCGACTGGGCGTAAAAATCACACATGACACCCACGCCACGCGGGGTGGCATCCAGACGACGTTGTTGCAGGTTTTTATTGTTCATTCTCTACACCTTGTCCATAAATACATTTCAGTTGAATTACCCTTTAAATTTAGACGCCATCTGGTACTTTAATCGAGAGCCAAATCGTTTTATTTTAAGGATCCAAATGCGTTCACTTGCCGGAGATGTGATCAAGCAAGCATTTAGCCAGCAGGCAGATGAAAAATTACATCGTCGCCTGTATGCCGCCATCTGTAGTTGCATCCTTGAGGGTAGCCTGAAACCGGCTACCCGCATGCCTCCCTCGCGGGATCTGGCGGGCGAACTGACGTTATCGCGAAACACCGTCTTGCGGGTTTACGAGCAGTTGCAGGCCGAAGGCTATATCTCTGCGCGCACCAGCAGCGGCACATTCGTTAGCGACAGCGTGCTCGACAATCTCGACCTCCGCCCCAACAAAGAGCCAGTGGCTGTTGCGCTTGAGGATCACACCCGCTTATCTGCCCGCTGCCTTGAACTGCTGGGGCATGCCAGCGCCAGTCCCCGGCAATGGGGAGCCTTTATTCCTGGCGTGCCTGATGTTCAGCATTTTCCTCACCGGGTGCTCAAAAAAATCCAGGATCGGCTGGCAAGGCGACTGCGCCCGGCGTTTCTCACTTACGATGCCGCAGGCGGGGTGAGTGAATTGAAAGAAGCGCTGGCAGACTATCTGCGCACCGCCCGGGGTGTACGTTGTTCGCCTGATCAAATTCTGATTACTGAAGGTATTCACCAGGCGTTGGATCTGGTTACGCGTGCGTTGTGCAATCCGGGTGACAGTGCCTGGATTGAGGAGCCAGGCTATTGGGGGATAAAAAACATTCTACGCATCAACGCGGTTCACTTTTCGGCAATCCCGGTTGATGAGCAAGGTATGATTCCGCCAGGCCCAACAGAACCCGCACCGAAGCTGATTTTTGTGACACCGTCACATCAGTATCCGCTCGGTTCGGTAATGAGTCTGAGCCGTCGGCAACAGCTTCTCTTGCGCGCCCGCGAAACGCGAAGCTGGATAATAGAAGATGATTACGATAGCGAGTTTCGCTTTTCCGGGCAGCCTATTCCGTCATTACAGGGACTGGAGGAAGAGACGCCGGTTATCTACATCGGAACATTCAGTAAGACACTTTATCCCGCACTGCGACTCGGATATGTAGTACTGCCCAAACCGCTAGCCGCGCCGCTTAAAAAGGTTCATAACGACCTCTATCGCGGCGGACATTTATTGATTCAGGCCGCGCTGGCGGAGTTTATCCGCGAGGGATACTACGCGGCGCATATTCGAAAAATGCGCCAGCTGTACAGTCGTCGTCGCCAGATGCTGGTGGAACTTATTACCCGCCAACTTGGTGAGCATTATCTTGGATCCTTCAGCAGCAACGCCGGGCTGCATATGATTTTACAGCTACCCGCCGGAAGTGATGACGTCGCCATAGCCCGGCAAGCGAATGCGCAAGATCTGCTGGTGCGTCCGCTGTCTCGTTACTACGTGAATGAAGAGAAATGCAGCGGCCTGCTGTTGGGGTTTGCCAGTATTGAAGAACATGAAATGGCGGCGGCGTTTTCCCGACTCGCGACGATTATCAGGGAAAACGCCGTATAAGCACTGCCGGATAGCGGTGCTCGCACCTTATCCGGCATGCTGTTTAATGTGACGCTTTTTTAACGCCAGCCAGATCCTGCTGGCTTACTTCACCATTCCCTTCGCCCCAACTTTTACGCACGTAGTTAATTACGTCGCGCATTTCGTTGTCGCTTAACATGCCGCCGTAGGCTGGCATCTTAAAGGAGACGCTGCCCCGCGTTGTCGGGGTTTCTGCGCCATAGGCAATCACTCTGTACAGCGGCGTCGGGTCATCCACCATCACCAGCGGATTGCGGATCAACGAAGGTGCATTATCATCCGTACCTTTGCCTTCCAGACCGTGACACGTTGAGCAGTAGCGGTTATAGGTCACTTTGCCCGCCTCGGCTGAATTCGACCAGGATGCCGTAGTCGCTGCGGTACGCCCCGCTTCAGGCTTCGTACTTTTCAGGCTCAGCAGATATTGTGCGATCGCCGTGGCATCTTCGTCCGTCAGATACTGTGTACTTTGCGTAACGACTTCAGCCATCGAACCAGAAACCGCGGCATGTTTACTTTTACCGGTCAGCAACAGCGATTTTAACTCCGACTCCGACATTCCGGTGCCCCGCAGCGACGGCGCATACCAGCCGTCGATCATCGCGCCGCTCAGATACTCGGGATCGGCATTGCTGTACGCTTTTTCGTTCATCGCCACACCTCTCGGTGTATGGCATGATCCGCAGTGGCCCGGGCCTTCCACCAGATAAGCGCCTCGTTTTAGCAGGACCGCGTTTTCATCCGTTTTCGCGCTCGCAACAGCCGTCTCTGGCGCGTCGGTAAACAACCAGTTCCAGATATGCAGCGGCCAGCGGGCGGAGAGTAGCCACGGAATGGCATTCTCTTTATTGGGTTGTGCCGACGGCGTGACGTCATGCATAAAATAGCGGTACAGCGCCTGAACATCCTCGTCAGAAAGCTTCGCGTAAGAGGGATAAGGCATGGCGGGATAAAGCGGATGACCATCTTTGGCAATCCCCTGACGTACCGCCTTTTCAAAATCCTCGTATGCGTAGCTACCAATCCCCTGCGTCTTATCTGGCGTAATATTGGTCGAATAAATATCCCCAAGCGGAGTGGGAAACTTTTTGCCCCCAGCCATCGCCGCGCCACCTTCCGTCGTGTGACAGGCTACGCAGTCAGAAATCCTCGCGATGTATTCGCCATGAGTTTCAGCCGCAGAAACCGTGGCGGTAAATAAACAGGCGGCAAGAACGGTTACATTACGCATAGATCACCCCATCTCCTTGAGTTCATTAACCGCTCGCCATGCCTGATCGATCGCCGTATGAGCATAAGCCCCCCAGTCAGAATCGGAGTTAGCAATGGCAATACGACCAACTGGCTTGCGCGCCCGCTCGATAATCTCGGGCATTTTGTCCATGTCGTCGAACAACGAGTTAGGGTAATAGGCATAGCCATGCGCCCAGCGGTTAACCGTAATGGCGGCAATATCGCGTTGATTATCAAAGCCTGTTGCGCCAAACATCTCCTGCAACTGGGCGCGAATCATCTCTTCATGCGCCGCAAATGTCGTTCCCAGCAAATAGGCCCGCCCCAGCCGGAACTGCTCTCTGGCCGAGAGGTTACTGCCAGGATACGTGGGGACGTAGACCATATGAATCACCATCGGATCGTCCGGTGAGGCTGGGTGTTGATACCCGCCAATGCTGACCGGATAGTCGAGCTTAACCCGGCTGTAGGGGGCTGCCGGAGAGTAAAATTCATGCACGCCAAGCTGTTTAAATGCCTGCCAGTTTTTAACCACCACGTTGGTGTATACCAGCGGCGCTTTCACGTTCAGTTTGAGATCCGCCTGCTGCTGTTCCGGCATCTCTGGCACCAGATACGGAATCAGCATGTTATAACCCGCCATAATGGTGTTCTTACCACGAACGCGATGCATTTTTCCGTCCCGCAGATAGCTGACAACCACGCCATCCGGTACGTTGGCGGCGTTAATTACTGTGCTGTTCAGGCGCAGACGCGTGGTGTTTTCCGGCAGGTCCAGTTTTTCATAATGCAGTCTGGCGAGGACCGAGTCCTCCATGGTGGTACCCGGTAGCGCATCCGGTAGCATATACCTGACCAGCAGTCGGGCCAGACCGGCATTTCCATCCGGAAAATGGTAAACATACGGCTCTTCGAGGTCTGCCAGCGACTCTCCGTCCAGCGGGGGTAATCCCAGCGCTTCCATACCCGGTAAGGCGCACGCCCGGGCATCGCTACAGGAAATCCCTTCAATGCCAATGGCAAAGAAGTCGTTAGAACGCTGCTGAAAATAGAGCAGCGCCATTTTGCTCAAACCGACTTTTGTCGCCAGAAACTCACTGTAGCTGTGAGTATCCAGCCATTCAGTTTTCTCATCAATCGTCATACCCGGAAGGTAGTCCGCAGGATGTACATGCAGATCGATTAACGCTTTTCTGTCGTTCTCGCTTAGCGGAAAATCATTGATAAAGTCTTCGATCTTGCGTCCATTCAGTCTGTCCGGCGGAATATCATCAGATACCGCCCGTCCCGGATCGCCGCTGACGATTTTTGTTTCGCCAAAATTCTTTTTATCGAAAAAAACGCCGCGACTGAGCTGCCAGTCGGGATAGAAGTTTACGTCAAAACTCTCTTTCAACCGCGTGACGCTGACGCCCACAGTTTCCATCAGCTTTTGCACTTCGGGACTGAAATTATGCGCCGGAGACTGGAATGCTTCGCTGCCGCCATAGCCGAGTAGTTTCTTGCCCGAGCTGGTAAACTCATTCCGTTTGGCATGTCCTCCAAAATCGTCATGATTATCGAGGATCAAAATCCGGCTATTTTGTCCGGCAAGTTGACGCCAGAAACAACCGGCAGCCAGGCCGCTAATACCGCCGCCCACAATCACCAGGTCGTACTCTTCCTCAATAGGCAAGGCGTTTAAATCAAAATGTTTATGCTCACGGCCCACGGCATGCGCCATTTCAAACGATCCAGGATGATTGCCCCGCAGCCCCGTCAGCGCAGGCGGATAATAACTTCCATCTATAAATGCGTTTTCCTTCCCTGCCGCCCTGACCCATTCCAGCGGGGTAAGCCCCGCCGCAACGGTCACCGCGACGCCGTTGAGAAAATCACGTCGGGTAATTGCCATTAACTTTTTCCTTATTGCTACACTGCCCTTAACACGACACAAATAAGAGGCATCCCCTTCTCAGCAAAAAGGGGATCGCCATCTATTTCACTGGCTTTAATTCTTCATCCAGTTTCTTAGAATCATAATAATCACCCTGCCAGGTGATTTTTCCTGCTTTAACATGAATATAGCTAACACCTTCAAATCTTATCAGATTATTTGTCGGTGGGCTCCCTGCCCATTCACCACTATTTTTTCCTGAGAACTGCCAACGAAAAGCCACGGTATCCTCGTCATAAACGGGTTTACCGATCATTTTCCAGGTCAGATCCGGGACCGCCTTAATAAAGGCCCCAATAACTTCTTTTTCTGCTTTTTCCCTGCCGGTAATCGGTTCTCCCGCGGCGGCATCATAATAGACAGCATCATCTGCAAGATATTGAGCCGCTCGCGAAGCATCATGCGCATTCCACGCCGCCATATACTCGTTCACGGTATTCAGCGAGGTACTTTCTGCCAGGCTATAGCCCGAGAGCATCACCAATGAAAGCACCGCCACTTTTAATGTTTTCATCACCACCCTCTCTATTCAGAAATGTCGCACATGATATGTTTCACCCGAGTGTATTCCTCGAGTGAATAAGATGAGAGATCTTTGCCATAACCTGATTTTTTGAAGCCGCCGTGCGGCATTTCGGCGCACAGGGGAATATGGCTGTTAATCCATACCGTGCCAAAATCAAGGTCAATGCAAAAGCGCTGCGCGCGGCTGTGATTGCTGGTCCAGACACTCGCCGCCAGACCATATTCCACATCATTGGCCTTAAGTAATGCATCTTCATCGCCAGAAAACGACTGAATAGTCATTACTGGACCAAATACTTCATGCTGGATAGCTTCATCGTGCTGTTGCAGACCAGAGACGATCGTCGGCTCAAAATAGAAGCCAGGGCCAGATCCGGCGCGCCCGCCGGCCTCAATTTTTGCATGCGCCGGTAAACGCTCAATAAAGCCTTTCACTTGTTCCAGTTGATTCCGGCTATTCAATGCGCCATACAGCGCATCCTGGTCTTCTGGCGGCCCAAATTTAATACTCTTTGTTTTTTGTACCAGTTTTTCCAGGAATTCAGCGTAGATGGACTGTTCGACCAGAATACGCGTGGCCGCCGTGCAGTCCTGCCCGGCATTGAAAAAGCCAGCCGTGACAATCGCCGCAACCGCCTTGTCCATATCCGCATCAGCAAATACCACCGCGGGCGCCTTCCCGCCCAATTCCAGATGCGCCCGGGTCAGGTTCGCCGCTGCCGAGGCCGCAACCTGCAGACCTGCACGGACCGAACCGGTAATCGAAACCAGTGAGGCTTTCGGGTTTGAGACCACCAGAGAACCGGTACTGGCTTTGCCTAAAACCACGTTAAACGCCCCTCTCGGGAACAAGGGTGCCGCCAGTTCCGCCAACAGCAGCGTACTGACCGGCGTGGTGTCGCTTGGCTTTAACACTACCGTGTTACCCGCCGCCAGTGCCGGCGCAATCTTCCATACCGCCATCATAAACGGGTAATTCCACGGCGTAACTTGCCCGACAATACCCAGCGGTTCCCGGCGAATAGTCGAGGTAAATCCAGCGGAATATTCGCCTGCTGCCTTGCCTTCAAGACAACGCGCAGCCCCGGCAAAAAAACGGATGGCATCGCAGGATGCCGCGATCTCTTCCTTCTCAATAAAATGGCGAAGCTGGCCCGTCTCCTGGCTCTGGGCATTGACCAGTCGCTCCACGTTGCGTTCTATTTCGTCCGCCAGGCGCAATAACGCTATTTGTCGCTGGGCCGGTGTCGATTTTCTCCAGATGCTAAACGCCGCTTCAGCAGCAGAGTAAGCCTGCTCCACCTCTGCCGCGCTGGCATTAGGAGATAATGCGTACGTTTCACCGTCGACCGGACTCACCAGTTCGAAGGTCTCTTCGCTGCCGCCTGCTACATATTGCCCATTAATAAAATGCTTCAGGGTTTTCATGTCTGTCTCCACCCGTTAATACATAAAGAATCTTATGTAATATATATATTGTAAAAACTTTTCAAATACGCAACATTGACACTATGATAAGCCTCTCATTTTTAACTTGTTCTTTACATTATTCAGAGAAAGGCTTGTCATTGTTAGCTGACGCGGCGCGCGCAGCTCCAATGGTTATTGGGACACACATCCGTCTGTGCGGCAGCTTTTGCGCATGGGCATGTAAAATAACGCGGCCATTCTTACCTTCCTTGCCCAGCAGGCATGTGTTAGAAAGGGTCGTTGTTTCAGGGAATTGAGTGCAGAAAAGATTATGATTACTCACGCGGTCATATTTGCGCCTATCGGGCAGGTCAGTCGTTCAGACCAGATAGTGCAACGCCTTTCAAATGCCATTATCACGGGATTGTTGGAGCCGAAAGAACAGCTTCCCAACGAAACTGATTTGGCAAAGATGATGGGTGTCTCACATATCACTATCAGAGAAGCGCTAAACACGCTTCGGGCTAATAATCTTATCCATACTGTTCGTGGCCGTAATGGTGGCAGCTTCGTTTGCGAAAATATCGATGGCAAAAATAGCCCCCTGCATCCGTTCAAAGCGATCAGTACCGATTATCTTTCGGATCTGGGGGAAATGCATTGCGCCATCATTAGCCATAGCGCAAGACTTGCTTCCAGACGAATGACCGGCGCGGATATCGCCAAATTTCGCGAGTTTGTTGAGGTGCTCAGACAGGCAAAATCACCTGAGCTGATGACCCAGGCCGATATGCGATGCCTGCTGGCAATAGCCGCCAGTTCACATTCGGCACGGCTGGCGAACCAGGAGCTTCAGGTGCAAGCTGAATGGGCATCGCTGGTAGCGATCCTCTATCGCACGGACAGCATTCATGCCGAAATTATCGCGCTTTATTCAGCGCTGGCCGATGCGCTGGCCGCCCACAACGAGGCGGAATCAGTACAGCTTGCCACGCGGATCATCGACACCTTTACCTATTACCTTATCGAAAAAAAGCTGAAATATAACTCGAACTGACAATCCGTGAAGGCAGGACAGACAATGAGCTCTTCGACATCTTTAAGCGCATTAATCCGTAAAATTGATGATATTACTGTCTCTACGGTAGATTCTACCGTGGCGCTGGCGAGGAGCATCCATGAGGCGATTGCCGGGATACAGAAAGCTTCGGCCGAGGTTGTCCTCGATCCCTCTGTGCGATCCACCGTTCAACAGCATATTAAGCGTACGCTCAATGACAACCATTACTGCTCTGGAGCCGGATTTGCCAGCCATATAGAGAGCACCGCCACCACCAAAGAGTATTGGCTTTTGGAGTGGTGGTATAAGAAAGATAATGGTTTGAGCCAGGCGCACCTCGATTTGGATCAGGCCACGCAGCAACGACTGGATTTCAGAACATTCGAGTGGTTTAAACATTCGCCACCGGCAGGCAAAGC
Organism: Citrobacter sp. Cc139; assembly: GCF_030334645.1. Taxonomy (NCBI): domain Bacteria; kingdom Pseudomonadati; phylum Pseudomonadota; class Gammaproteobacteria; order Enterobacterales; family Enterobacteriaceae; genus Citrobacter; species Citrobacter sp. Cc139. Next base: position 81,081 of record NZ_JAOWDM010000082.1, on the reverse strand, counting down.
TTATATCCACGGCCCGTACGTCGATTATATCTGCAATATCTCCTATACCCTGACTTCGGCAGTGCCGGTCTACTACAACGATCAGTTCCTTGGCGTCGCCGCCGTCGATCTGCTGGTCAGCCAAATCGAAGCCGAACTGCTCTCCTGCGCTCATCCTGACTATGTCATACTGACCAATCTGGAAAACAGGATTATCTTCTCCAGTTGGCCGCGCTTTCGCGTGGGTGAGTTACTGTCGCCCGCCAACAGCACCGTGGTATATCAGAGCGACTACTTTATCCTTTATCACTATCAAAACTAAGGGCCCGAAGGCCCTTGTTTTAGTTGTCCTGCCCCATATTGAGCTTATTGGCGTAAGCAATGGCGTCGTTTTCCGGCGCCGCAGAGCGCCCAAACGGTCGGGTCAGGAACATATAGATAAGCCCCGATCCAACGACAATCGCCAGGCCGAACAGCACTGTCCAACGATCAATGAAATCGCTGCTGTCTGCTGGTTGGGCCAGCAACCAGATCCCGCATAATCCATAGGCTAAGGCCAGTACGTTTACAATCACGCCCCAACCGCCAATGGTCCACTCCCCCGCCGGTTTCCAGCCCTTCAGACGCTGACGTAACGCAGCAAGTACGACCATCTGGAACGAGATATAAATACCGATTACGGCAAACGCGGTAATACGCGACAGGTTGTCTGGCTGGAAATAGACCCAAACGCAGATGATCACCGGCAGCAAGCAACTGACGACCATCGCATTATCCGGAACGCCGTTTTTCGAGATTTTGGACATCCATTCACTTCCCGGCAGCATTCTGTCGCGAGAGAACGAAAAAATAAGACGGCTTAACGCAGCCTGTAGAGACAAAATGCACGACAACATCGCCACAATCGCGACGATGATAAAGATAGTTGCGCCGGTTTCTCCCAGGGCTTCATTGAGAATGGCGGGGATTGGATCGGACGTTTTACCATTCACGATACTGACCAGATTCGGTGAAGCCAGCAGATAACCCATCACGGAAATGATGGCGGAAATCGCGCCAAATACGATGCTTAAAATCATCGCGACCGGGATCTTTTTGCTCGGGTTCTGCACCTCTTCCGCTACGTTACCGCAGGCTTCAAAGCCAAAGAACATAAACAGCCCCATCAGCGCGGCGGACATAAACGCGGTGGAGTAGCTTCCGTCCTGAGCAAGCACGCCCATCGAGTCGAAGATGACGGAGAAAGGCTGAGAACGGTGAAAGATCAGCAGGTAAATTCCCAGCGCAATCACGCTGACAATTTCACACCAGAAGCCAATTTTGGCGACTCTGGCCAGGTTTTTGGTCCCGGACATGTTAACAGCCATCATCAACAGCAGTAGCAGGACAGACGTCAGCAACATGGTGGCAGGCGTTTGACCATAGTGGAACAGCGACTCAACAAACGTCGAGGTATATTCCGCAATTGACGTAATGGTGACCACCAGCGCCCACAGGTAAATCCAGGCGGCAATCCAGGCATATTTCTTGCCCCATAATCTTCTCGCCCAGGGATACAGTCCACCGGTTATCGGATACTGGGAAGCGACCTCGCCAAATACCAACGCCACTAAAAGCTGGCCACATGCGACGATTAAAATCCACCATACTGCGGGCGGCCCCGCCAGCGTTACAGCCAGCGCAAACAGCGAATAGACGGCAGTGAGCGGCGAAAGGTAGGTAAACCCCAACGCGAAATTAGAAATTAAACCGATTGAGCGATTGAACTGTTCTTTGCCATCTTTCTGAAAATTATCGTTTTTCTTATCAGGTGTCTGTTCCATATATCTTTCTCTTTTGTGGAATAGTCGCAGGGTTGAACAATTAATGTATAAAAGATATTAAGTTATATGTATAGTGATTTTGTCGCAGAGTTGTTAAAAATGATCGCATGTCACGTTAATGAAAAAGTGAGAGCAAAACGGTAGAAAGCGCTGGCATTTAGCAGTATTTATGACCAATGGATCTTCGCAGCCGCCAACCGTGGGCTACGCTGGCGGAAAAATATGCGCATCTGATTTAAGTTCGGGGCTAAGTAGCAGTAATCGCTGCTGTTAAGCAACATTTTTGCAATATAATAGTGTGATGTTAAACGCTGAACCTGAGCAGGTGAATGATGGAAATTGATCTCGATAATCTGGTCTTTGATGGACTGGAAGAAGCGCAAGAGCGTAATGCTGAACGTCTGGAAGATGCAGATAAGAAAGCGCAGGAAATTATTGCTGATAATGACTGCGGCGACGCCTGCAAAATCTGATTTCTGAACCGGCGCAATGCCGGTTTTTTTATCGCCTGTTACCCCTTCCCCCCTTCCCGTTTCAGCCCGTATACCGTAAAGCCTCAATCAATTTGGCAAAGGCGGCGGTGTGCTGCCTGCGGCTGGGGTAGTACATATAATAGCCCTGGAAGGGTTCGCACCAGTCCTCCAGCACTTTTTCCAGCGCACCGTCAGCCACCGCCTGTTCGACAGTGTCTTCCGGCACAAATGCCAGCCCCATCCCGGCAATCGCTGCGCTAATCCGCGGGGGGAGATTGTTAAAAATAAGCTGCCCTTCAACCCGCACGCGCAAATCTTGTCCGCCTTTGCTAAATTCCCAGGCATACAGCCCGCCCAACGTCGGCATGCGCATGTTGATGCAGTTATGGTTTTGCAGATCGTGTGGGGTGAGTGGTTTACCATGGCGGGCAAAATAAGCGGGTGAACCGACCACCACCATGCGCCAGTCCGGGCCAATTCTGACAGCAACCATATCTTTTGCCACCTGCTCGCCGAGACGAATACCCGCGTCATAACGGCCAGCCACAATATCCGTCAGGGTGTTGTCGAGGGTCATTTCCACTTTCACTTCAGGATAAGCCTGCAAAAAAGGCGCCAGCGCGGGCCAGACGGTCGATTGCAACGCATGTTCACCCAAGGTAAGGCGAATGTTACCCGCCACCCGCTGACGGATGTCGGTTAATGCCAGCAGCTCCGTTTCAATGTCATCAAAACGCGGACTGATACTGTTGATGAGCCGTTCTCCGGCTTCAGTCGGCGCGACGCTGCGCGTGGTACGGGTCAGGAGTCGGACATCCAGCCGCTCTTCGAGTCCACGTATCGCATGGCTTAACGCTGACTGCGAGACCCCGAGCTTTGCCGCAGCCCGCGTAAAACTCCGCTCGCGGGCGACGATAATGAGATAATAAAGATCGTTAAAATTATCACGCAGCATGCTTGTCCCCAGCCATTAACTTTATTGACGTATGGTACAGGTCATGAGGGTAATCACGTAGCGTTTCTCAACGTTCGCGCACATCACTCCTGTTCTCCCCCCTTTCACTAATAACATTTTGTATATAGATAAGAATTTTTTCTTATTTTGTCTGAATCGTAAGTTATGGGAGCGTAAAAAGCACAAACCAAAAACTACAGGGATTTCATACAATGATGGCAACGAAAATTCACAGCGCTAAAAAAACACTTCTGACACTCAGCGTGCTGCTGGCCTCTGGCATTAGCGTTTCTCAGGCTCAGGCTGACCAATTGGCCGATATCAAAGCCGCCGGCGTCGTTAAAGTGGCGACATTCGACGCCAATCCGCCGTTCGGTTCAGTTGATGCAAAAACGCATAAGATTGTCGGCTATGACGTCGATTTTGCCGAAGCGCTGGCCAAATCCCTGGGGGTAAAACTGGAGCTGGTGGCCACCAATCCGGCCAACCGTATTCCGCTATTACAATCCGGTAAAGCCGATTTAATCGTAGCGGATATCACGATCACACCTGAGCGTGCACAAGTGATCGATTTCTCCGTGCCCTATTTTGTCACCGGCCAGCAGTTCCTTGTGCCAGCAAAATCCCCGGACAAGCTCGATGAATACAGCAAAGCGCGAATCGGCGCGGTAAAAGGTACTACCGGTGAGCAGGCGTTACATCAGCGCTTCCCGCAGTCGCGCGTACTGGCCTATGACGATATCCCCCTGGCATTAACCGCATTACGCAACGGTAATGTGCAGGCCATCACCCAGGACAGTACAATCCTGGCGGGCTTGTTAAGCGGTGCGCCGGATAAAGCAGATTTCAAAATTTTGCCGGACCTGCTGAGTAAAGAAGAGATCGGCGTGGGGGTAAAAAAAGGCGAACCCGCGCTGTTAAAAGCCGTCAACGATGAACTTTTGAAGCTGGAGTCTACCGGTCAGGCAGCAAAAATTTATGATGTATGGTTCGGCCCTGAAACTAAAAACCCGCAGCCCCGCGCCTTTAAAATAGAAGCCCAGTAATATGCTCTCAGCTCTTTTTCATCGTTCCGCAGCTTCGGCTGCGGATTCTACCCAATTGGGTCAGGCAAGCGTCAAACTGCACAATGTGTTTAAACAGTATGACGCTCATACCGTACTTAACGGCGTCAGCCTGGCAGTTGAACCTGGTGAAGTGGTGACCATTTTGGGTCCTTCTGGCTCTGGAAAATCCACTCTTATACGTCTTATCAACCAGCTTGAGTCGCTCAGCGGTGGCGAAATTTTCATTGATGGTAAACCGATTAGTCAGTTGCGCGGCGCTGCATTACGCCAGTTACGCAGCCGTATCGGTTTTGTATTTCAGCAATTCAATCTCTATTCGCATCTGACCGCGCTGCAAAACATTGCGCTGGCGCTGGAATATGTTCACGGCTGGAACAAAGCGGAAGCAAAAGGCCGGGCACTCGAATTGCTGGATCAAGTGGGACTGCTCGAGAAAGCCGATGCCTATGCCGCTCAGTTATCCGGCGGGCAGCAACAGCGCGTTGCCATTGCCCGCGCGCTGGCTTCATCGCCACAAATCATTTTGTTTGATGAACCCACCTCCGCGCTGGATCCAGAAATGATCGGCGAGGTGTTACAAGTGATGAAAAATCTGGCTCACAGCGGTATCACGATGATCGTCGTGACTCATGAAATGCACTTCGCTCGTGAGATTGCCGATCGTGTGGTATTCATTGATGGCGGCGATATCCTGGAGGTCGCCTCGCCGGAGGATTTCTTCACCCGCCCACAACATCCCAGAACTCAGCGTTTCCTGAAAAAAGTGCTCGACCCGTTACACCAGGAGTTACCGTTATAATGCATCTAATGGACTGGCAGGGGGTGCTGAGCGGGCAACCCCTACAATGGATAATTTCCGGTTTTCTCACCACGCTATGGGTGACGCTGGCAGGCGTCACGCTCGCCACTCTCTTTGCTCTCCTACTGCTCGGCTTACGTTTGACAGGCAATCGCATTGCCACCGCGGTGGTCGGCGTGTGGGTCTCCGCTTTTCGCAATACGCCTTTACTGGTGCAACTGATGTTCTGGTATTTCGCCGCATGGAATTGGCTACCCCGTGACGTGATTACCTTTATTAATGCTGAACACCCATGGTCAGTTCTGCCGGGTGACGTCTGGTGGTTAACGCCGGAGTTTCTTTGTTCTGCCTGGGGGCTGGGTGTTTTTACTTCAGCCTTTTTGGTCGAGGAGATTGCCTCTGGTTTGCAGGCGGTTTCTGCCGGACAACGCGAGGCGGCCATTGCCCAGGGCTTTTCCTCATGGGCGGTTTTTCGTCACATTCTCCTTCCCCAGGGACTGGCGAACGCATGGCAGCCCATCGTTGGGCAATATCTCAACCTGATGAAGCTCTCCTCGCTTGCCAGCGGTATTGGATTTGCAGAGTTGACCTATCAGGTGCGGCAAATTGAGAGCTATAACGCGCACGCACTGGAAGCCTTTGCCGTTGGAACAGCGCTCTATCTGCTCATCGGTATCGTGTCAGGTATGCTGCTTACGCGCCTTGGACCAAAAACTGTGTCAGGTAAACCGTTCAGGGCAAAAGCCCATCTGTTCAGCGTCAGGAGCATATCGCATGATCGCTAATATTTCGGTCATTACTGACAATCTTGACTATCTTCTGTGGGGACGCGTGACCGAAGGCCAACCCGGCGGCGTTCTGCTTACTTTGCTGATGGCTATCGGCGCGGCATTGCTGGCACTTCCCGGTGGGATAGTTCTTGCCTGCTGCGCCTGGCGTTTTCCTGGCGCGATGCGCAAAGGACTGTTTATCTGGGCCGAGTTTATTCGCGGCATTCCGTTAATCTTTGTGATTTTCTGGATGTGGTATTTGCTCCCCATGCTGACTGGAAGCGATCTGCCTGGCGCAGTTACCGTGACGTTGGCACTGGCATGGTTCACCGCCGCCTCGGTGATGCACTCGGTGTATGCAGGAATTAGAGCCTTACCTGGCGGGCAATATGAAGCGGCAGTGGTGCAGGGTTTTCGCCCATACCAGGCCCTGTGGCTTATTTTATTGCCGCAAGTGCTGCGCAACATTATGCCGTCGCTGACCGGGATATTTATTGGACTACTGAAGGACACGTCGCTGGCGTTTATCGTCAATGTGCCAGAACTCACGACGGTTGCCGGTCAGGTTAATAGCCGGGTGCAAATCTATCCGGCGGCCATTTTTATCTTTACCGGACTGGTCTATTACCTGCTGTGCTTTAGCCTGGAAAAATTCACCCAGCGACGATTCGCGCTAAAATGACCTCAAGGCTCAACATTCCACGAACTGGTGGTCTTCGTTGAGCCGATATTTCACGCCAGCCCGGATATTTTTTTCACCTTCAACGGCAAGCGCAAAACGCATTCTTTCGCCATCATGATAGGCCAGCGCCGCGCATCCGCCAGGACCGAGTATTATCGAATCGACAGTGCCAGTACTGGCAACAACGGCGTTCTCTCCGCTGGCAATAATATGGATATTGTCTGCGCAATTGGCGATTTTCGATTCCGCGCCGAAACAGGCTAGCTGGGTTAAATCACCGCTGCAGGCAATCCGATTTCTGTCGCCCAGTGCACTGATGCGTACACGCATGCCGGCACTGGCGATGCGCGTACCGTCACCCACGCTACTGATACGCGCTGAATTTCCCGCGACCGCAATTCGCCCGCGATCGCCCGAGCTGCCGATATGCGCGTTATAGCCTACGCTGCCTATACGTACGCTGTAACCTGCACTGGCAATTTGCGCGGCATAGCCAGCGCTGGCGATTTTAACGTTATCATCCGCACAGCCAAAGCTGACATTATCTTCCGCACTCGCCAGCGGGCTGCCGGTCCCCCCCGTCGTTTTCACGCGGGAAATATTTCCCATCGCGCGAATATCCTGCCGGACAAAACTCTCCTCTTCCCGCCATTTTGACCAGCCGTATTCCACCAGACTATTTGCCCAGTCGATATACCCTTCCCGCTGGAGCGCACGATGTACATCGGCATAACTTCCCCCGGCGGGAAAAGTACGTAGAAACCAGCGATACATTACGGGCCCAACGCGCCAGGCCCGTAAGTCATCACGCGTAATCATCATCGCTTAATGCCGGTGATAGCCATCCACCATGCACTTGAAGGTTTCGCCCGGCGTGCGGCCCGTAGTGCAAAGATAAAGATGCCCAAAAATGAAAAACAAACTGATTATTGCCAGCGCAAAATGCGCCTGTAACAACCAGTAACGCACACCGGGGAACAGATCGCCGACTACCGCCGGATAGAGCGATAACAGACCCGATATCAACAACAGCGGCAGCAGACCATACATCACGCCAACATAGGCCGCCTGCTGTAGCGGATTGAATTTTGAACGCTTTGATGCCGGGAATGGATGTGACTCTCCCTGCATAATGCCAAACAGGTAAAAACGCGTTTGTCTTTGCGCGCGTCCGATCCAACCCTGCCGCTGAATAATATAGTGATGTCCGTTACCGCCAATCAGGTTGATCAGGACAAAACCAATCCAGCAGGCGAGCAGCAAAAAGCCACAGACTTCGTGTACGGTAAGCAGGCTTTTCATCACCGACGCGCTAACGGCCGAGAAGTGATTGACGAGTCCACTGACCAGAAGTAGCAGAAATAACAGCGCGTTCGACCAGTGCCACAAGCGGACAGCCTTCGAGTATAAGTAGATCTTCTCACCGTGCCCTGCCGACGCTTTATGCGCGGCACGAAAGCGCAGCATGGAGTGTAGCGCCAGCACCAGCCACATTCCCACCAGCATTAATCCGGCGATGACCAGCCACACTGGCCAGTAGTCAGGAGAAAACATAGGGACATATTGCGCAAGCTGGGCGTGAAACTGTTCGGCATTCTGCGACGCGTTCATACATTTTCCTTTTTAATCAAATGTTGACCGAACCGACGATACAGATGGGGTTTCCCGGCGCCTGCAAGTTGATACTCGTAATACTTGTTTTCCCGCAGCCAGGTCTGAATCTCCGGGCTATCTTCACGACCAAAAATCAGCGCGTGTTCCGGGCAGGCGTTAACACAGATCGGTGGAAAACCTTTCGCCAGACGTGATTCAGCGCAAAAGTCGCATTTATCAGCCACTTTGGTGCGCGGATTGAGATAGCGGACCTGATAAGGGCACGCGCCTATGCAGTAACTGCAGCCGATACACGAAGACGTGTCGACCCGGACAATGCCGTTCTCATCTCGCCAGGAGGCGCCGGTTGGACAGACCTCAATACAGGGCGCATCATCACAATGCTGGCAGGACTGACGAAAATAGTGATACAGCGTTTCGTTGTCGTTATCCGAAACCGGAATATGCGCTATCGACAAACGGCTGCCCTGGTCAGGAACATGATTGGTTTTCCTGCATGCGCGGGCGCAAATATTACAGCCGTTACACAGTGATTCGTCGTGAATCATGACATAACGAACGCCTTTAGTGCTCCTGGGGCTTGCTAACAAACTTTGACCTGGGCCGGTAAAAAAAATCACCGTCCCCATGCCAATGACAAATTTACGTCGGGTGAAGGACATCGGGTTATCCTCTAATGCTGTGACAGTGGTCGTCCACACATTCCATGACATCAACCTGAAGAATTCAGGGGTTCTGGTACTGCTCAACCTCAAACCATTCGCACAGGCCGTACGCTTTGCCATAACTCATAAAACGTTCGCTGAACAAATAAGGCTCCGCATTTGACGATTCCACAGTGCGTATATCTGCGTAATCCGGGTGCGTTTCCATTGCCGAGAGCGCCGCTGCAACCTGCTGATCGCCAAAGCTATACGGCGGTTGCGTCAACATGGCGACCTTATAGGGGCGTGGATACGTTTGACAGTCGAAGCGTACCGCCTCGGCAATCGCGCGACAGATGTCGTTCTCCACCACCTGCACACACATGCTGGCGTAGTTTGCCGTCATGGTTTGCGTCGAAAAGAAATACGCCTCTTCAGCGCCATGCACACAGGTAATATCCGCCCCATTCGCGCCCTGACACAGGGTATCCAGCAGCACGGTTAAGTCAGTCTCAGGAACCGAATACGGTGGCTGCAGGAAAACACTGCGAGCCACCAACTGACCCGATGCTGAATGTTGGCGGATAAATTCCGCCACTATCGACTCCGGGCTGGCAGGTTCCTGAACCTGCGGCGCGTTCACCTGTTCGGCAGGCGACTGTAGCGCCTGCAGCCAGTGTCTCTTTTGGCTATCTACCTCATCAGGAAACGCCTCAATGGGTGCCTGAACGTTGCTCACGTTAGTCATCTCGCGTTCCTTACGCTGGCAACAGATCTTGTGCCGCCAGATCGGCTGCCACATCCTCAAGTCCGAGTCGATTCAGCGTTTCGCGCGTAGGGCAGCCCAGCTCCGGATCCCAACCCATTTCCTGATAGAACATCGTCAGTGACAGGCGCATGTCCTCCCGGTCCATCTTGTCAGTCCCCTCGGTGAAGACCGGGATCTTCGGATCTTTATCAAACACCCAGGAGCAAATGAGATCGTGCTCATTGCGCATATCTTTGGTTTGCATCAGTTTGACCGTATAGGCACGATGCAGGGTAAAGATACGTTCAGCGGCCAGATCCAGACTCGCCTGCGTGGTTTCATCGCCGGTAACCGCCTGGAAGAATTTCGCTTCCAGATCCAAATCTCCGCGATAATTACGGCTCTTGAGCGGCGAAACCGTCATCGGCCAGACCCAGTTGCATAGCGTGACCGCGTTATGCAAACAGACTTTCAGCAACGTCCATTTGGCATATTTGATCTTCGCGGCATTGATCGGGGTGTAGTTTTTGGTTTCGTCGTAGGCATCCTGCGAACCAAACAATTCGCCCGCCACTTCGCGCTGTAATTTCAGCGGCAAACCGGAACCGATGAAGTTAATATGGGTATGCGTCATACAGTCACGGTTAAACATACAGTTGGTGATCGCCCCAACCTGCGCTGAAGCCTCGTTAGCATGGTGGACAGGAAAACCAAACGGCGACCACAGTTTGTTCTTGGCATAACCCCAATACTCTTCGCCCAAATCCCAGCGTTCAGCAATGGCATATGAACCGTCCGCAAGGTGGCTGAGTTCTCCCACGCGATGCGCCAGCCGATAGTAAAAATCCTTAATAAAATTAGGATCGCCCGCTTCCAGCTGATCCCAGCGGATCTCCGCATACTCTTCCGCCGGCAGTACGCGCTTAAAAACGCCTTTCGAGTAGCAATAAGTAAAATCACGGTGCAACTGCCCGTAGTTACACCAGATGCCATAATCGTCGAACAGGTTCAGACCAATCAGGTTTCCCACCACGCGCCCATCGTCTTTATCGTCAAAATCTTTCGGGCCATTGGGGAAAATAGTGGTGTGCACAAAGTTCGCCACGCAGGTGTTGCCACCGGTACTCGGTACGCCAAAATCTTTCACCCGCGGGACATTGAGCTGTGACATACAACGAATCGGGCACGAATGGCAGCCGCTCATTTTTACCGTGTATTTCTCAGCGGCAGGTCCGAGATCGAACACGGATTTATAGGTACGGAAACCGACGGTATTCTGGTTGCCCGGCGGGATTTCACCCGTTTCAATTGGCCCGCCTTCCGCCGCGCCCCAGAACAGTCCCTTGCGGGCCGTCCAACGCGAGTTTGGCGAAGAGTATTCTGCCCAGGGCTGCGGGGTGCTCGGCACAACGTGGTTGTTGTTGGCGCCGATAAGCTCGGTCATCATGTAGTCATTGAGCCGCTTCATCTCTTTGCGGTCGGCAATGTTGACACCTTTGGTCCCTTCTACCGCAATGGCCTTCAGATTTTTCGAGCCCATCACCGCGCCAGTACCGGCGCCGCCGCTGTGGTTGCGGCTGTTGATCATGCAAGAGAGCGGTACCAGATTTTCCCCCGCCTGGCCAATCGCGGCGACGCAAGTCTCAGGGCTGGTAATGCGGCAAATCTCTTCGGTTGTGGCGCGCGTGCCCTTGCCCCACAGGAAATCGGCTTTTTCGATGCTGACTTTATCGTCTTTGATGTTGATCCAGACAGGCGACGCGGACTTACCTTCGATAATAATGGCGTCGTAACCGGCAAATTTCATTTGTGCGGCGAAGAAACCGCCCATGTGGGCATCTACGACTAAATTACCTTTGGTAAATGTTGACAAGGAGGTGATATTGACGCGGGAGCTACAGGGTGCGCCCGAGCCCGTTAATGGCCCGGTGGCGAAAACCAGTTTATTCCCTTCATCAAAAGGCATGGTGCCTGGCGGGACTTCGTCGTACATAATTTTATACCCAAAGCCCATCCCACCGATAAATTTCTTAAATTTACTGGAATCTTCATGGGTGATATTACCCGTGGTGAGATTGATCCGTAAAATATTACCTGTCCAACCGTTAGCCATCATGTTTTCCTTTGCAAGAAGGTTTAATAGATATACCCGTCAGGCAGCTTTTTTATTCAAAACTGCGCTATTTTTGGCAATTAATGACGCGTATCAGGCATGCCTGCCCTCTATCAAACGGTAATATCTTTCCACTCGATAATTTTTAATGCCCCAGTCGGGCACGCATTGGCGCATTCCCCGCATAACACACATTTTGAGGATTTTTTCGTTTCCGTGTTGACGGTCGCCATCATCCACGGGCAGGCTGTGGTACAAGCGCTACAGCCAATGCAACGTTTATGGTCCACGGCAATACAACCGTCTTCCTGCTTCCAGGTAATGGCGCCAATCGGGCAGACCTTCATGCATTGCGGATCTTTGCATTGGCGGCAGGTATCCGCGGTATAGTTTAAATCACCATACAGTCCGCCACCGGACCCGACGCCATCATCGCCAAAGAAGTAATTACGATGAATTTTGATGCGGGAAAAGAAGGTGCCAACGGCCCCATCGTTATAATTGGTACAGGAAATCTCGCAGCGATGACAACCAGTGCAGCGTGCTCGCTGCGTTACCAGCACCCCTTTCGGCGTATTGATAAGGCCAACGGTACCGCTGTCGATATCTTCCTGCTTACAACCAAAAAGTGATAACAACGCGGGCGCAATGGTCAGTCCTGCCAGACCCTTTCCGGATATACGTAGGAATTCAAGCCGCGTTAAGCCACAATCTAAAAATGGACGATCAACCTGGTTCATTTATTTCGCATCCTCTTCGCAAACGCAGTAGCGGCAACACATCAAGGCTAATTTTTACGCACAGATCGGGCCAATTCGGCCATTAATGTTGCCAACAACACGTGAATATTTGCCCTAACCTGATCGTATAAATGACGGTGGTTAAACTAAATGAATCTAATCCTTTAGGGTTAGGCACAATGATAATGTGGTTATTCAGCGCCCGTCGTTTTGATCGTCATCAATTAAAAAACGGAAGGAAAGTAATTAATGCGGAGTGAGATTTATTATCATTAAGATAAGTTGAAATAATATTTCATATGGTTTGCAAATATTTGTGACTCCACTCTCAAATATATTTTTATATATCAATCGATATACAACGAAATATACAGCGGAGTGTATTTCTCTAATTGCACTCCTAAATTATATATATTGATAGAATAACGTGACGAGAATAAGAGGATGGCGCAAATGACTGCCCTCCTCTTTTTATGGATTATCCGGCCAATGCTTTAATAACGGTCTCAATGGCCTGTTTTTCTAGTTCACTGCGCTTTACACGCTGGTTGGCGAGGGTGGTTCTCAGCACACCCGCAATGACGATATGCTTTGGCTCTTGTCCCAGATCGCGCATTTCCAGTACTACTTTACCGACTATTCTGCACATTTCACGGTACAACTCATCGTCTTTGGTCTGATTTCCCATATTTGCCCGCTCGTCATTAACTCAAACCAACAGCATATATCACTCTGGCTAATTAGACAAAATTCAATGAAAATCAAACAAATGTCATAAATCTATCGGATCCGCTGCAGTCGATTTACCAGTTCCGCAAGGCTCCGCGCCTGCATTTTTTCCATCACCCGCGCGCGATGAACTTCAACCGTGCGCACGGCAATATTCATAGCGTCCGCAATTTCCCGATTCATTAACCCTTTTGCAACCAGTTGCGCCAACTCTCGCTCCTTTGGCGTGAGCATCTGATAGCAGGCCACGATCTCTTGTCGCGAGAAGGCGGCGCGAGAAACCTGCAAAGCGTGCTCTAACGCCGTCTGCAAAGGCCCGGCGGACACCGGCTTTTGCAAAAAATCGACTGCTCCACGTTTCATTTGCTCAACCGCCATCGGCACATCACCATGCCCGGTGAGGAACACCACCGCCAGCGTACTTTCTCGCTGGCGCATCGCTTCATGTACAGCATGCCCATCAAGTACCGGCATACGCATGTCCAGCAAAAGTACGCCCACCTGGTGCAGATTTGCCCCTGCGAGAAATGTTTCACCCTGCTCCCAGCAACATACCTCATATCCCAGACTTTCCAGTAAAAACGCACAGGCCTGGGTGACGGCAATGTCGTCATCCAGCAGATGAATTAGTGCCACTACGGCCTCCCTCCTGGTTTTGCTTAAAATGTAATGTCACTACCGCCCCCGCTTTTTCATCAGGAGCCTGATGATTTTTGATCTCAATGTCGCCATTTGCGTAACGCACCAGCCGCTGACAAATGGCTAATCCCAGCCCCATGCCTTCTTTACGGGTGGTCATAAACGGCTGAAAAGCCTGGTACAACTGCGCCTCATCAATACCGCCAGCGTTATCCTGCACCTGAATACGCACATCCCCTTCCTCACGCTGAGCGCTAAACCACACCGTGGTTGCCCCGGCCTGGGCCGCATTGAGCACCAGATTGGCCAGCACCTGCTCAAGCAGAACGCTTGGCAGAGTCAGCGTTAACGTCTTGCCGACACGCGTTTGCAGCGCCACCGCCGGGAATTGCTGGGGCATGCGCAATAATTGCCAGACGTGATGAATTGCATCATGCACGTTGACGGTCCGCAAGTCATCGGTCATCACCGGATTACCCTGCGCCTGGCTGACCCACTGGCGCAGATTGTGCAACGTATCAGCGCCCCGCTGCGCCTGAGCATCAATGTTCTCCAGCGCAGGCAACAACGGATGCTGCTTATCCTGACCGCGCAGGCGGATCAAACAGCCCTGCGCATAATGGCGGATAGCCGACAGCGGCTGATTAAGTTCGTGGGCAAACCCGGAGGTCATCTCGCCAAGCACACTCATTTGGCGAGCGGTTTCCAGCGCCTGTTCTTGTTTGCGCAGCAGAATGCTGTTCCGCTCCAGTTGCCTGCCGCGACGACGAACCAGCAGCATCACCCAGATATAATTGAGCGTCAGCAGCAACAGCACAACGGCCACAGCCCCCATAGCGAGCTGGTGCTGGATAAACCAACTTTTGACGTCCAGCCAGAGCTGACGCTGCTGCGGATGCTGGCGGACATCGCGTAGCAACGCTTCTACTTCGCGTGTCGAGGCAGGCGCTCCCCAGCGAAACGTTGCATTCTGCGGAGAATTGAACAGCACCCGTGTGACGCGATCGGCGAGCTCGTCGCTCACTGCAGGCAGTGCCGCAAATGACCAGTCAGGATAGAGCGGCGTACTGGTTAAACAGGGAATCGAGGTCGGATGGTTGAGTACAGCCCTAAAGTCCGTTTTATGAATGAGCCCTTCCTCATCCATGTTTTCCAGCAGACACACCGGCACAATCACCGCCTGCACAGCTTTTTCGCGTAGTAAATAGAGTAAGGCATCGGCAGGAAAACCGGTAAACGTCAGGCGTAAATCGCGCTCAGGTCGCAGACCGGCATCGCTAAGTGCTTTATACCCCAACAAATAGCCGCCAAAAGCCTGAGCATCAATGGCGCCAACCGTTTTACCGATCAGATCATGCGCGGAAGCGATCCCACTATCGCGCCTGACAAGAATCGCGCTACCGATCACGTTACTGGCGGCTTTGCCTCCCCGGGTAGAACGTAATGACGCCAGCCAACGTAACGCAGAGCGGTTGTTTAGCTGCACAAACTGCGCCGGATTAGTGACTACAAATTGTACCGTGCCACGATTCACCGCCTCCTGCATCTGGTGCAGATCCAGCGGTTGTATATGAAACTGCTCACCGGAAATTTGCTGATTCAACAGGGTTTCCAACGGCTGCCAGTGCTGACGTGTGGAGATCTCCCCACGCATTGCCAACACGCCAATGTTCCATGTCTGCGCCGCGACCGTGCCGCTTAGCATCCACAGCGACGCCAGCATCGTCAGGCATCTTACTACGTTGCGTCCCACTCAATTATCCCTGTCAATTATGTTGTTTTAGATCAACAACAAGCCGGGTATGTGGTTAACCACAATAGAGTACCCCCCGTCACGATTTTTACACTGTAAATCATTGAGATTCTTTATTCATCACACACAAATCAACGGCGTGACCAATGTTTCGTTGTTGTACCGTGACGGGAGAAAATATGGACAGCAGTAAACGGCAGTTTCTCCAGCAACTGGGCGTCCTGACAGCTGGCGCTTCACTGGCCCCCCTGGCGCAGGCGCAATTCCCCTTCTCGCCTGAACGCCATGAAGGCTCACTCGCGCATCGCTACGCCATGTTGATTGACCTGCGACGCTGCATCGGCTGCCAGGCCTGTACCGTCAGTTGCGCTATTGAAAACCAGACGCCGCAGGGAGAATTCAGAACCCTCGTTAACCAGTATCAGGTGCAGCTTACAGGCCAGCAAAGCGTCACCAACGTCCTGCTGCCGCGCCTGTGCAACCATTGCGATAATCCCCCTTGCGTACCCGTTTGTCCGGTGCAGGCCACTTTCCAACGTGAAGACGGTATTGTGGTCGTCGACAACACCCGCTGTGTGGGTTGCGCTTATTGCGTGCAGGCCTGCCCATACGATGCGCGGTTCATCAACCATGAAACGCAAACCGCCGATAAATGCACATTTTGCGTACACCGTCTGGAAGCGGGGCTGCTCCCGGCCTGCGTGGAATCCTGCGTCGGCGGCGCACGCATCATTGGCGATATCAAAGATCCGCACAGCCGGATTTCTCAAATGCTGCATGAACACCATGAGGCCATCAAAGTGCTGAAACCCGAAAGCGGAACATCACCGCACGTGTTTTATCTGGGTCTGGATGAAGCGTTTGTCACCCCGTTAATGGGACGCGCTCAACCCGCTCTCTGGCAGGAGGTTTAAATGAACCATTCACTGATTATCGAAGAGGTTCTGGCCCATCCGCAACATGTAAGCTGGTTACCCTGGGCCGTACAGTATTTCTTTTTCATCGGTATTGCCGCCTGCGCCGCGTTGTTCGCCTGCGTGCTGCACTGGCGCAAACAAGAGACGCCGGACCTGGAAAACCTGACGCTGTTGATCGCCCTGACCTGTGCAATAACCGCCCCGTTGGCGCTAACCGCCGATTTACACCAAACCGCCCGCGTCTGGCATTTTTATGCTTATCCGACGCCATGGTCCTGGATGCCGTGGGGCGCGCTGTTTTTACCGCTGTTCACCGGCTTCCTGGGCCTGTGGTTTTTGGCGCAGCACGTTAAGCGGATAACGCTTAAAAGTTACAGTGTAACTAAATGGTTGGCCGTCGGTAGCGCCTTATCCGCCATCGGATTACTGGTTTACACTGGTCGCGAAGTGTCGGTGGTGCAGGCGCGTCCTATTTGGTTCAGCTACGCCTTTCCGGTTGCAATGTTCCTCAGCGCGCTGCAAACGTTCCTCGCCCTGCTCATCGCTGCAACAAACAGTGAAGGATCTTTGCTGCGGAAACTGGCATGGGGACAAATTGTCGCCTTGAGCGCGCTGGCTATCGTGGTGGCAATTTGGGTGAGCGGCAATACGCTCTCCGGTTCAGCAATTCGCCAGTGGCTGGATGTCGCCTCTTCGGCACGACACTACGCCATCGGTTGGGTTGCGTTATGGCTTGTCTCGCTCGTCCTTTGCGGGCTGGTGCTGCGTTTTCCATTATCGCGGCTGCTGCGCATATTACTGGCGTTTAGCGCCATGGCGCTGTGCTGGCTGATGCGCTGGACGTTACTCATTCAGGTACAGACCGTACCGAAATTTAACGCCCAATTTAATCCTTACACCCTGCCCGGCGGCACCGATGGCTGGCTGGCCATTGTGGGCACCTTCGGCCTGTGGATAGCACTGATTATTATTGTTCGTGAAGCCCTGAACGCGATCGCAAGGAGAATGCAACATGGCTAATTTAACCCGTCGTCAGTGGCTTAAAGTCGGTCTTGCAGTAGGTGGCATGGTGACGTTTGGTCTGAGTTATCGGGATGTAGCAAAGCGCGCACTGGACGGTTTGCTGGACGGTACCTCTGGTAAAATTACCCGCGACCGCATCTTTGGTAATGCGCTCATCCCTGAAGCCAATGCCCGGCCGCAATGGCAGCAAAATCCGCAGCAGGTGATCTCAATGACGCAGTGTTTTGGCTGCTGGACGCAGTGCGGTGTGCGGGTACGCGTTGATAGTGAGCAAGGCAAAGTGCTGCGCATTGCCGGTAACCCTTATCATCCATTATCTCACGAGCACCATATTGACGCCTCGGTTCCCTTTGCCACGGCAATGGCGCAACTGGCGGGCGAGTCGGGTCTGGACGCGCGCTCCACCGCCTGCGCTCGTGGCGCAACCTTACTTGAAGGTCTGTACAGCCCACAGCGCATTCTGCAGCCCATGAAACGCGTCGGCAAACGCGGTGAGGGAAAATGGCAGCACATCAGCTTCGAACAATTAATCACAGAGGTGGTGGAAGGCGGTGACCTGTTTGGTGAGGGCCATGTTGATGGCCTGCGGGCAATTCACGATCCCCATACGCCGCTTGATGCCAGACATCCCGGCTTTGGGCCCAAATCCAATCAGTTGCTGGTCACCAATACCAGCGATGAAGGACGTGATACATTTTTACGTCGCTTCGCGCTGAACAGTTTCGGCAGTAAAAACTTCGGCGCGCATGGCGCTTACTGCGGTCTGGCCTACCGGGCCGGTTCTGGTGCGCTAATGGGCGATCTGGATAAAAATACCCACGTGAAGCCCGATTGGGATAATGTCAAGTTCGCGTTGTTTATGGGAACCTCTCCGGCGCAATCCGGCAACCCGTTTAAACGCCAGGCTCGCCAGCTCGCCAGCGCCCGTTTACGCGACGACTTCCGCTATGTGGTGGTGGCGCCAGCCCTGCCATTAACCACGGTACTGGCTGACGATCGCGGCCACTGGCAGCCCGTGCGTCCGGGAAGCGACTCCGCGCTGGCGATGGGTATGATCCGCTGGATAATCGAAAAACAGCGCTATAACGCCGATTACCTTGCGATTCCCGGCGTACAGGCCATGCAGCAAGCCGGTGAAAAAAGCTGGAGCAACGCCACGCATCTGGTGATCACCGATGAGATCCCAAATCTTGCCGGGCAGCATTTAACCCTCGCGCATCTGAACGCAAACGCCGCCCAGGAGCCGGTGGTCGTTAACGAAGCCGGAGAAATCGTCGCTGCCAGCGGTTGCCCACGCGCGCAGTTGTTTGTCACCCGCGTGGTGACGCTGGCAGACGGCCAGACGGTGACGGTAAAAAGTAGCCTCCAGTGCCTGAAAGAATCCGCCGAAAAACTGACGCTGGCGCAATACAGCCAGCAGTGCGGCGTGGCTGAAGCAGACATTGGCGCACTGGCCGACGCGTTTACCCGCCACGGACGTAAAGCGGCGGTGATCGCCCACGGTGGCATGATGGCAGGTAATGGATTTTATAACGCCTGGTCGGTAATGATGCTCAATGCGCTAATTGGCAACCTGAGTCTTGAAGGCGGCGTGTTTGTCGGCGGCGGCAAGTTCAATGGCGCCACCGATGGACCACGCTACAACATGGACAGTTTCACCGGGAAGATTAAACCAAAGGGATTAAGCATCGCACGCAGTAAAACCGCGTATGAGTCTTCCGAAGAGTACCGCAATAAAATAGCCGCCGGACAATCGCCCTTCCCGGCAAAAGCCCCCTGGTATCCGTTTGTGGCAGGTCAACTTACTGAACTTCTTGTCTCGGCACTCGAAGGCTACCCTTATCCGCTAAAAGCCTGGATCTCTAACATGACCAACCCGTTTTACGGCATCGCAGGGTTGCGCGGCGTGGCGGAAGAAAAGCTTAAAGATCCTGCGCGTTTGCCGCTATTTATCGCCATTGATGCCTTTATGAACGAAACCACGGCGCTGGCAGATTACATCGTGCCGGATACTCATAACTTCGAAAGCTGGGGATTCAGCGCCCCGTGGGCGGGCGTCGCCAGCAAAGCTACCACCGCTCGCTGGCCCGTGGTCAGAGCCGCAACCAGCAGTACCGCTGACGGTCAACCGGCCTCAATGGAATCTTTCTGTATTGCGGTAGCAAAACGCATTGGTTTACCTGGTTTTGGTGATAATGCGATTACCGACCCACAGGGCAATCAGTATCCGTTAAATCGTGCGGAAGATTATTATCTGCGCCTCGCCGCCAATATTGCGTTTATGGGTAAATCACCGGTCCCGGAGGCTCAGCCGGAAGACATTGCCTTGACCGGGGTGCAACGGATCATGCCGGTGATAACGCAAACGCTGAAAGCCGATGAAGCCAGCCGGGTGGCATTTGTGTATTCACGCGGCGGGCGTTTCGCCCCAGCCAGCAGTGGCCGGGTGGAGGATCGCGTCGGCAATGCGTGGGAAAAACCGCTGCAAATCTGGAATGCGAATGTCGCCGCGCACCGCCATGCGATTACCGGCGAGCGCTACAGCGGCTGCCCGGCCTGGTATCCTTCGCGTCTGTCAGACGGACGGGCGGTCGAGGAGTTGTTCCCGGAACAAGAATGGCCGCTGAAATTGATCTCCTTTAAATCCAATACTATGTCCAGCGCCACGGCGGTCATCCCACGCCTGCATCATCTGAAGCCGGTTAATCTGGTGGCGCTCAACCCGCAGGATGGTAAGCGGTACGGTCTAGCACATGGCGATACAGTACGTATCACTACGCCTGGCGGTCAGGTACAGGCGCAAATAAGCCTGCTTCATGGTGTTATGCCGGGAGTTATCGCCATTGAACATGGCTATGGACATAAAGAAATGGGCGCGGCGCAGCATACGCTCGACGGCGAGCCGATGCCATTTGACGCGCAGATAAGGTCGGGAATTAATCTCAATGATTTGGGCTTTGCGGATCCTACCCGGCAGGTAACCAATACCTGGCTTGACTGGGTGTCGGGTGCGGCGGTACGCCAGGGGCTGCCAGCGAGAATTGAGCGCGTGTAACTCGCGCGTCCGGTGGCAACGCTAACGCATTTTATCCGGCCTACAACGTTCTGTAGGCCGGATAAGGCAAAAAGCGGATCAGTTATTCACCGGGATCACCGCGCCTTTATATTTAGTGCGGATCCAGTCCTGAATCTCTTTTGAATGCAGCACGTCTACCAGCGCCACAATATCCTTTTTCTTCTCATCGCCGCGATGTACGGTAATGATGTTGGCATACGGGTTGTTTTCACCGCTTTCGACGGCAATCGGATCTTTCACCGGATCCAGCCCCGCGTCGATAGCGTAGTTCGCGTTAATCACCACAGCATCGCCTTCGTCGTTGTTGTACATCTGCGGTAACAGCGCCGCTTCTACGTTAGGCAGGAACTTCAGTTTTTTCGGGTTTTCCACGATGTCGCTAATGCGCGCGGTGACTTTGTCCACCCCCGGTTTCAGCTTGATCACACCCTCTTTTTCGAAAATCGACAGGATACGGCCTTCCTCAGATACCGCATCGCGCATGATGACCTTGCCGCCTTCCGGCAGATCTTTAAGCGATTTCACCTTCTTCGAATAGATGCCGATCGGCTCAATGTGAATCGCTCCGGCGCTGACGAAGTCATAGGTTTTATCGCCAGCATGATCTTTAATCACGCTGTTCAGATACGGAATATGTTGGAAGTAGTTAGCGTCAATTTCACGGCCAGCCAGCGCGGTATTCGGCAGGATGTAATCCTGGAACGGCTTAATTTCCAGGTCGATCCCCTGCTTTGCCAGAATCGGTTTGGCCTGCTCAAGGATCTCCGCGTGCGGTACGTTTGATGCGCCAACGGTCAGCGTATCAGCCCAGGAGGCGAAGCTCAGGGCGCTTAAGGTTGCTGCGGCGAGTAATGTCAGTGATTTTTTCATGATAATGGTTTCCGTATTTTATTAGCGTTTATCTAACAGAGAGGTGATCACATCGCCGCAAAGCTGGATGATGAAGACGATGAGCAGAATCGTCACCGTCGCCACCAGCGTGACGTCGCTGTGGTTGCGCTGGAATCCTTCCAGATAGGCCAGATTCCCTAAACCCCCGGCACCAATGACTCCCGCCATCGCGCTGTAGCTGACCAGCGCAATCAGCGTCACGGTGATCCCGGACACCAGAGCGGGAGAAGATTCCGGTAGTAAAACCCGAAAAATAAGCGTACTCAGACGCGCGCCCATCGAACGTGTCGCTTCAATAACGCCTTTATCCACTTCACGCAGGGCAATTTCGACCAGACGCGCATAAAACGGCGCGGCTCCCACAATTAACGCAGGCAGCGCGGCATTGGCGCCGAGAATGGTGCCAACCATCGCTTTGGTAAATGGGATCAGCAGCACGATCAAAATGATGAAGGGGATCGAACGGAAGATATTCACCACCAGCGAAATCGCGCTATACACGGCGCGATTGTGGAACAGTCCGCCACGCGCCGTCAGAAACAGCGCCAGGCCAAGGGCGATCCCAAGGACAAAGGTCGCCACGCCAGAAAGCGCGGTCATATAGAGCGTTTCCTGGGTTGCTGCTAATAATTGATCCCATTTCAGATGGGGGAACAGTCCTTCAGCCATGTTGAATCACCTCACCTTCAATGTCGCTATCGCGCAGGTCGGCCAGAATATTGCTCAGTTGCTCCTCGGTCACCACAACGTGCACCCATAGCTGACCAAACACCCCGTGCGCGGTTTGCGTCATCTTGCCGTGCAAAATGTTAAACGGCAGGCCGTAGCGCAGGGTCAATTCTCCAACGACGGGACGGTGGGTGCGTTGCCCGGTAAATGTTAGCTTGATCACCACGCCGCCCAGTTCGCGTGCCAGCTGTGGGTTGAACTCATCTTCTTCGGCGTACTGGCTCACCTGACGCACGAATTGTCGGGTGATCGGCTGCTGCGGATGGGTAAAGACGCTGAGCACGTCGCCTTCTTCAACGACTTTACCGTTTTCCATCACCGCCACGCGGTCGCAAATTTTGCGCACCACATGCATTTCATGGGTGATCAACACAATGGTTAATTTGAAGCGACGGTTAATATCGAGCAGTAAATCAAGGATCTGATCGGTAGTTTGCGGATCTAACGCCGAGGTGGCTTCGTCGCACAGCAGTACGTCAGGATTGTTCGCCAGCGCGCGGGCAATTCCCACCCGTTGTTTTTGCCCGCCGCTGAGCTGAGACGGATAAGCATTCTCGCGACCACTCAACCCAACCAGCGTAATCAGTTCGGCAACCCGCGCTTTGATGGACGCCTTTGGCGCACCCGCGATTTGCATAGAGAAAGCAATATTTTCGCTAACCGTGCGCGACCACAGTAAGTTGAAGTGCTGGAACACCATGCTGATTTTCAGTCGCGCCTGACGCAGAGATTCTCCGCGGGCGGCAGAGATATCATGGCCGTTAATCGTCACGCTGCCGGA
The DNA here is from genome assembly GCF_030334645.1 of Citrobacter sp. Cc139. Lineage (NCBI taxonomy): Bacteria > Pseudomonadati > Pseudomonadota > Gammaproteobacteria > Enterobacterales > Enterobacteriaceae > Citrobacter > Citrobacter sp. Cc139. Next base: position 58,136 of record NZ_JAOWDM010000082.1, on the reverse strand, counting down.
GGTCGGTTTTTCCAGACCATTAAGCAAGCGAATTAAGGTGCTCTTACCCGCCCCGCTGTAACCAATAATTCCGTAAATCTGTCCCTGCTCAACCGTCAGGTTGACGTTATCGACAGCGGTAATGGATAGCCTGCCTGGCGTAAACACTTTTGAAATATTTTTCAGGACAATCATGTCGTTTGGGTATCCGCTGCTGCTTTTTGTAATCCTGCTAGCGCTTTTAGCTGTTTAGCAGTATGGATGTCCAAACGAGTGTAATGAGTGAAATTGGCTTTTAGAATGAATTAAAACGAATTTGATATAATTTTTAGGAATATGATCTGTACATTGAAAACGCCCGCCTAAATCTGTTTATTTGGCTAGCCAGGGCGGGTTGTTGCGCAACAAACTGTCGCTAAGCCCAACGCCTTTATCCATACCGATGAACAAATTAATGAATATTTTTTGTAAAACCGCACAGAACTGTTTTGAAACAGCGTTTCCATTTTCCTTTTAGATAAAATTCAGCGTATAATGCGCGCCAATTGTCTCTTGAATGGTTTCAGCACATTGACCTGTAAAACTCAACGACTACAAAACTCACCTTCCCGTTGGGCTGAAACGCAAGCACACATTCCTCTGCACGCTCTTTCGATGTCACCTATCCTTAGAGCGAGACATCACCACTTTCGTAACTCAGGTTTAGCTTCCCATCCGTGCGCGATGGGAGCCAGATTTCCCAATCCTTCTCAACTTAAAGACTAAGACTGTCATGAAAAAGACGAAAATTGTTTGCACCATCGGTCCGAAAACCGAATCCGAAGAGATGTTAACCAAAATGCTGGACGCGGGCATGAACGTCATGCGTCTGAACTTCTCTCATGGCGATTACGCAGAACACGGTCAGCGCATCAAAAATTTGCGCAACGTGATGAGCAAAACCGGTAAGAAAGCCGCTATCCTGCTGGATACCAAAGGTCCGGAAATCCGTACCATTAAGCTGGAAGGCGGTAACGACGTTTCTCTGAAAGCAGGCCAGACCTTCACCTTCACCACCGACAAATCTGTTGTCGGCAACAGCGAAATCGTTGCTGTGACTTACGAAGGCTTCACTAAAGATCTTTCTGTCGGCAACACCGTACTGGTTGACGATGGTCTGATCGGCATGGAAGTTACCGCGATCGAAGGTAACAAAGTTATCTGTAAAGTGCTGAACAACGGCGACCTGGGCGAAAACAAAGGCGTTAACCTGCCAGGCGTTTCTATCGCGCTGCCAGCACTGGCTGAGAAAGACAAACAGGACCTGATCTTCGGTTGCGAACAGGGCGTTGACTTCGTTGCGGCATCCTTTATCCGTAAACGTTCTGACGTGGTTGAAATCCGCGAGCACCTGAAGGCGCACGGCGGCGAAAACATCCAGATCATCTCCAAAATCGAAAACCAGGAAGGCCTGAACAACTTCGACGAAATCCTCGAAGCGTCTGACGGTATCATGGTTGCTCGTGGCGACATGGGCGTTGAGATCCCGGTTGAAGAAGTTATCTTCGCGCAGAAGATGATCATCGAGAAATGTATCCGCGCGCGCAAAGTCGTTATCACTGCGACCCAGATGCTGGACTCCATGATCAAAAACCCGCGTCCGACCCGCGCTGAAGCCGGCGACGTCGCGAACGCCATCCTCGACGGCACCGACGCAGTCATGCTGTCTGGCGAATCCGCGAAAGGTAAATACCCGCTGGAAGCCGTGACCATCATGGCGACCATTTGCGAACGTACCGACCGCGTGATGACCAGCCGTCTGGACTTCAACAACGACAGCCGCAAACTGCGCATCACCGAAGCCGTTTGCCGTGGCGCGGTTGAAACTGCGGAAAAACTGGACGCTCCGCTGATCGTCGTTGCAACCCAGGGCGGTAAATCTGCTCGCGCAGTGCGTAAATACTTCCCGGATGCCACCATCCTGGCGCTGACGACTAACGAAACTACCGCGCGTCAGCTGGTACTGAGCAAAGGCGTTGTGGCACAGGTTGTTAAAGAAATCAGCTCCACCGATGATTTCTACCGTCTGGGCAAAGAAGTTGCTCTGGAGAGTGGTCTGGCGCAGAAAGGTGACGTTGTGGTTATGGTTTCTGGCGCGCTGGTTCCAAGCGGCACGACCAACACCGCATCCGTTCACGTACTGTAATAATTCCGCCGCGAATTAATTTGCTTATAAAAGCGCCCTCGTGGCGCTTTTTTTATTTTATCGATAGCCACAATTAATAAAAAATCAAATCGGATTTCACTATCTAATCCGTGATTATCTAAGATGAATCCGATGGAAGCTTTCTGTTTTCACTCGGTTTTTTAGCCGTTTTTGCACAATTCGATGCTTCTTTGAGCGAACGATCAAAAATAAGTGCATTCCCATCAAAAAAATATTCTCAACATAAAAAACTTTGTGTAATACTTGTAACGCTACATGGAGATTAACTCAATCTAGAGGGTATTAATAATGAATCGTACTAAACTGGTACTGGGCGCGGTAATCCTGGGTTCTACTCTGCTGGCAGGTTGCTCCAGCAACGCTAAAATCGATCAGCTGTCTTCTGACGTTCAGACTCTGAACGCTAAAGTTGACCAGCTGAGCAACGACGTGAACGCAATGCGTTCCGACGTTCAGGCTGCTAAAGACGACGCAGCTCGCGCTAACCAGCGTCTGGACAACGCAGCTACTAAATACCGCAAGTAATAGTATCTGTGTAATAAAAATGGCGCACATTGTGCGCCATTTTTTTTGCCCTGAATTTCTCGTTCCCTGTTATTGCGTAGCGCGCACCTCTGCATTCTCTCCCGGCACACCATTTCGCGCAGACTTCACTTCCGCACCATTGCTAACGACCGAGGCCTGGCTGGCCGTCACCGTGACCGGATAACCCGCACGGCGATACAACGCGCGCTCCACCAGGCTGTTATCAACGGCTTTATTGTCTTTGAACTGAGTAAAACCGGCTGGGAGCACATACGGCATGGTCTGAACGTTTTGTTCCTCTTCCGGCGACAGTGGGCGATGCACCTCGACATACCGCATGCCGTTCGGCTCAATCGAATATTTGATCGGCTCATTAATCACCCTGACCGGCGTTCCTGTTCGGACTTGAGCAAACAATGCCTTGATGTCCGGCGCGTTCATGCGAATACACCCGGAGCTCACGCGCAGACCGACACTGTCCGGCGCGCTGGTGCCATGGATCAGGTATTCACCGTTTCCATGCGCCAGACGCAGTGCAAAGCGTCCTAACGGGTTATTTGGCCCGGCGGGCACTACCGGAGGCAATGTTATGCCACGTTCCAGAGAGCGTTTACGGATGCCTGCTGTAGGGGTCCAGGTAGGATTCGGTATTTTCTGCCCTACCCGGGTTTCCATCACCGGAGTTTCCAGCCCCTGCAAACCGATACCAATCGGGAATACCTGAACGATATTCTCTCCCGGCGGGTAGTAATACAGACGTAGCTCCGCCAGATTCACAATAATGCCTTCGCGTGGCGCATCAGGCAGCAGTAATTGCGAGGGAATAGTAATCAGGGTTCCGGGTTTGGGAACAGGGGCAATAGTATTATTGGCTTCGAGGATCAGCATTGCGGCGGTATCAAACTTACGGGCAATCGCCTGTAGGTTTTTATCCCCTTCCTGCACGGTATAAGTTTGATTTTGCCCAACAAGACGACTGTTTGCCTGGGGCAACGGATAATCGACCGCCCATGCGGCCTGAATAGCGCTGTAAGCGCCAATTAGCATTAAGGTAATAACAGACGCGCGTTTCATACTCACTCACCCCCCTGGCGTTCCTGCCGGACGACGGCGAGCGCCAGATCCGGCTTACGAGTCACTGCGTTGCCTTACACGATCGATTTCAAGTCGGTCTGAAAGTTGACGTGTTTTATCAGTTTAGCTAAGAGTTGCGGCTTTGGCGCGGATAGCCCGAATCATTGCCTCCAGCCCCTGTGAACGAGACGGTGTGAGATGCTGTGCGAGCGCCATTTTTTCAAACCACGGACGCACATCAAAATTCACAATATCCTGGGCCGTCATGCGGTCGTACAGAATGAAGACCACGGCGATAAGCCCTTTCACAATTGCCGCATCGCTGTCGCCCTGAAATTCAATAATCCCTTCAGCATTCTGACGCATAACAATCCATACCTGACTTTGACATCCCTGAATGCTATTTTCGGGGCAGCGATCGTCGGCGTTTAATTCCGGCAAACGCTGACCCAGTTCAATGATGTACAGGTATTTCTCTTCCCAATTAGCGCAACGCAGAAAATTACGCAACAATTTTTCTTTATCCGGTAGCGCAGCCATAACGCCTCCCTGTTATCCCAGTAAGTGATGAATACGCTTGAGACCTGTCACCAGGCGATCCACTTCTTCATGGGTGTTGTACATGGCAATCGACGCCCGACACATGGCGGGAACGTGATAGTAGGCCATCAGCGGCATTGCGCAGTGATGCCCCGTCCGCACGGCGATCCCATAGTTATCGAGAAAACTCCCGACGTCATAGGCGTGATGTTTGCCGAGGTTAAAGGCAATCACCCCCTGGCGGTTATCCGGTCCGTAAAGCGTCAAATCCGGCACGTCCGCCAGCTGTTCCAACGCATAGCGCATCAGGAATTGTTCATATTCGCTAATTTCAGTCAGCCCCAGCGCTGAAACATACTCAATAGCCGCGCCAAGCCCGATAATTCCTCCTGTGTTAGGCGTACCGGCTTCAAAACGCCACGGCGCTTTGGCCCACGTCGTCCCCTGGCTCAGGCTCACGGTCGCAATCATCGAACCGCCGCCTTCCCATGGCGGCATTTCCTGCAGCAGCGCCTCTCTGGCATACAGCACGCCAATACCGGTTGGCCCGTAGAGCTTGTGTCCGGAGAAAACATAAAAATCGCAATCTAACGCCTGCACATCCACTTGATGATGCATAACCGCCTGTGCGCCATCCACCAGTACTTTTGCGCCGTATTGATGCGCTAGCGCAATCATCTCACTTAGCGGGTTTTCGGTGCCCAGTACGTTTGAAACATGGGTAATTGCCAGCAGTTGCGTACGCTCATCGAACAGCGCTGGCAACGCTTCCAGTTGCAATGTGCCGTCGGCATTGATCGGAATGACCCGCAGTTCTGCGCCCACGCGGGCGCACAGCATTTGCCAGGGAACAATGTTGGCATGGTGCTCCATTTCGCTGATGATGATGTTATCGCCAGTCTTGACATTGCTGGTGCCCCAACTGTTCGCCACCAGGTTAATGCCTTCCGTGGTACCGCGAACGAACACCAGCTCTTCAGCGGAGCGAGCGTTAATAAACAGCGAGGCGAGCTTGCGCACATTCTCCATTTTTTCCGTGGCCTGCGCGCTCAGCGTATGGATACCACGGTGAACCGCCGCATAGCCGTGACGGTAAAACTCGGCTTCGGCATCGATCACCTGATTAGGCTTTTGCGCGCTGGCGGCGCTGTCCAGATACGCCAGCGGTAAACCGTTCACTTCACGCGTCAGGACCGGAAAATCAGCCTGCACTTTTTCAATAGGAAATGTCATGCTACGCCTCCCGGCAGGCGGTGAGCGATCCGCGCCAGTACCAGTTGTTTAAGCGTTTCATCGCGCAGGGCTTCCGTCAGCTCAGCGGCAAACGCATAGAGAATCATCTGTTGAGCATCCTGCTGACCGATCCCGCGCGAACGCAGATAGAACATCTGCTCGTCGTCAATCCGCCCTACCGTCGCCCCGTGACTGCATTTCACGTCGTCGGCATAAATTTCGAGCTGAGGCTTGGTGTCCACTTCCGCCAGTTTTCCGAGCAGTAAATTGTTATTGGTCATCTGACCGTCGGTTTTAATGGCGTGTTGAGCGACGTTGATCAGGCCATTGAACACCGCCCGCCCCTTATCGCTGACAATCGTTTTATGCAACTGGCGGCTGTTGCAATAGCCCTTGTTGTGCGCAAGCCAGGTCCGAGTGTCACAAACTTCGTTTTTCACCGGCATCGCCAGGCTGTTAAGGCGCAGCGTGGTATTTTCGCCGTTGAGCTGGGTACTGGTGTTATGGCGTAACACGGCATCACCCAGCAAGAAACTTTGGCTGACTGCCGAGGCATCTGCACTCAACTGAATATCATTATGGGCAAAGTGGTGGCTGAGCGAATTCTCAAACGCCAGTTTAATGTGGTGCAAATGTGCATTGGCCGCGACGTTCATCGTTAAGCGCGCCCCGGTAAAATGGCGAAGCTCGCTGAGACTGACATAATGCTCAATAACGGTGGCTTCTGCGCCTTCCGCCAGATCCAGATGGTGACGATAGTGCGCCGTATTCACCGCATCGCCCGTCGCTCCCTGGGTAATGTGCAGCAGCAGCAACGGTTTCGCTGGCCGGTGGTTACGCTTGACCAAAATGTGCGTTACGCTGCGGGACAGGCTTTCGGTCAGGTGCAGAAATACTTCCGGCTGGATAGCCGCAGGCAGCATCTGACGCTCATCATTAACGGTAATATCAAATCCGCTACCTTCCACGCTGTCGCTGAGCGTTGGACAAAATTTCCCGTCGACAAACACCAATCGTACCGCATCAATCGCTGGTGCCAGCGCCTCAAACTGGGCTGGCGTTAGCGCGGAGATATTGCTGACGAACCGGCTGTTGGTTAATCCCTCCAGCGGCGTGTATTTCCAGTCCTCATGCTTACGCGTTGGCAGCCCCAGACGCAGCATCTGTTGCAGATGCTGTTGCGCATAGTGCGAACGGGTCTCCCCTTGGGTCTCAAACAGATGGTGCCACTGTTGCAGCACGTTACTGCTGTTCGCTAAGCCAGCCATATCCTTGCTCCTCCAGTTGTTTGACCAGCGTGAAATCGCCGGACTTCACAATTCGCCCCTGGTAGAGAACGTGAACATAATCGGGTTTGATATAGTCCAGGATGCGCTGATAGTGAGTGACGATAATGAATGAGCGTTTCCCGTCGCGCAGCGAGTTCACGCCATCGGCGACGATTTTCAGCGCATCGATATCCAGCCCGGAGTCTGACTCATCGAGAATGCACAACTGAGGCTCCAGCACCGCCATTTGCAGAATGTCATTCCGCTTTTTCTCACCGCCAGAGAAACCGACGTTTACCGAACGCGTCAGTAAGTCTTCCGGCATCTTCAGCAGCGCGATTTTTTCTTCCATCAGATCCTGGAAGTCGAACCTGTCCAGAGACTCCTCCCCACGATAATTGCGCACCGCATTCAGCGCCGTTTGCAGGAAAAACTGATTACTGACGCCGGGAATTTCTACCGGATACTGAAATGCCATAAAGATCCCTTCACCGGCCCGGTCTTCCGGCGACAGTTCCAGTAAATCCTTACCGTTAAATTCAACCGTCCCGCCAGTGACTTCGTAGTCTTCACGTCCGGCGAGCGTGGCGGACAGCGTACTTTTCCCGGAACCGTTCGGCCCCATAATGGCATGGACTTCTCCGGGACGAATCTCAAGGCTGAGCCCACGCAGAATCGCCTTATCTTCGACACTGACCTGTAAATCTTTAATGCTTAACATGTGCTTTCCTTAAATTTTAACCGACGCTGTGTTCAAGACTTATGGCGAGAAGTTTTTGCGCTTCCACCGCAAATTCCAGCGGCAGTTCAGAGAACACGTCTTTACAGAAACCGTTGACGATCATCGAAATGGCATCCTCTTCGCTGATGCCGCGTTGCAGACAGTAAAACAGCTGGTCTTCACCGATGCGTGACGTCGTGGCTTCGTGCTCAAGCTGGGCGCTGTTGTTTCGACACTCGACATACGGGAAGGTATGCGCCCCGCAGTCCGCCCCGATCAACATGGAGTCGCATTGGGTATAGTTACGCGCGTTGGTGGCGGTCGGCATGATTTTTACCAGGCCGCGATAGCTGTTCTGACTCTGACCGGCGGAGATCCCTTTCGAGATGATGGTCGACTTGGTGTTCTTGCCAATGTGAATCATCTTGGTACCGGTATCGGCCTGCTGGTGACCACTGGTCAGCGCGACGGAGTAGAATTCACCGATAGAGTTATCGCCACGCAGAATGCAGCTTGGGTATTTCCAGGTAATAGCCGAGCCGGTTTCCGACTGCGTCCACGACATTTTGCTGTTTTCGCCTTCGCACAGCGCGCGCTTGGTGACGAAGTTCAAAATGCCGCCGGTATTACCATCACCGGGGAACCAGTTTTGCACCGTCGAGTATTTCACTTCAGCATCTTTATGGATGATAACTTCCACCACCGCCGCATGTAGCTGGTAGCTGTCGCGTACCGGAGCTGAACAACCTTCGATATAACTGACGTAGCTGCCCTCATCCGCAATCAGAATAGTGCGTTCAAACTGCCCGGTCTTTTCGGCATTAATCCGGAAGTAGGTCGAGAGTTCCATGGGACAACGCACGCCTTTCGGCACATAAATAAAGGTGCCATCAGATGCCACTGCGGCATTCAGCGCGGCGAAGAAATTATCATTACCCGGAACGACGGTTCCCAGATACTGTTTCACCAGCTCGGGATGGTCATGAATCGCCTCACCGAACGAACAGAAAATAATGCCCTGCTCTGCCAGCTTGTCGCGATAGGTTGTCGCCACCGACACCGAGTCGAAAATAGCATCAACCGCCACCTCTTTTCCTTCACGAACCGGCACCCCTAGCTGTGCAAAGGCGTCTTCTACCTCTTTGCTTAAAAAGGCATTCGCCCCTGTTTGCTGAACAGCCCCCGGTTCAGAAGCACAGGTTTCATCACAATTGCCGCAGGACGGCGCAGAGTAATAGCTGTAATCCTGATAATTCAGCTTGTCGTAGTGCGCTTTGAGCCAGTGCGGCTCTTCCATGGTGAGCCATGCGTTAAAGGCATTCAGGCGAAACTCCAGCATCCAGTCGGGTTCATTACGTTTTGCCGAAATCGCGCGCACAACGTCTTCATTGATCCCTTTTGCCAGCTCATCGGTTTGCAGTTGGGTGAAGAAGCCCTCTTTATAATTGAGGTGCCCGCCAGCCCAGGTGTTGACATCATCAGTTGCTTCAGTATTACGAGACATAGTACCGCCTATACCCCAAAACTTTCGCCACAGCCGCATTCGTTCTGGGCTTTCGGGTTATGAAATTTAAATAACTGATTTAATCCTTCGCGTACGAAATCGACTTCCGTCCCGTCGATAAACGGCATCGCCTGTAACGGCACATAAAGTCTGGCGCCATCCGATTCATACAGCAGATCGTCTTTTTCCGGCTCACGGACGGTGTCCAGCACGTAGCCGAATCCCGCGCATCCGGTTTGTTTCACACCTAAACGCACGCCCAACATACCGGGTTGTTTTGCCACCAGTTCGCGGATGTGCGCCGCAGCTGCCGGCGTTAACGTCAAACCACGCCATGCGAAATCGTCCGGGTTAAATGTTCCTGAATGCAATTCCATAGGGTTACCTCGAGTCATTAGCTTTCAAGCTATAACACCATGTTAGTGATAATGATTATCACTTCAACCCCTTAACAGCAGGGGCATTCGGGTTAATCGCCATTTTTGGCTACTTTTAATAAGCATAGACCCTGCAGCGCGGGTTATCAGAGATGGATTATTTTCTTCAATGCATTGATTAATAATGGATTATGAAAATCCAATCGTTCAGGCAGGTCAAACGCCAAAAGATGTATAGGTAATACCTATTTAAGGGATTGGTTTTGAAAATTTAATGAAATCCTGCGATTATGATATAGTCAGTAACCTTAGTTTTTATCGTGATAGACAAATGCGGATTATTTAACGCGCCCAAATATCGCCTTCTGCGTCCCCAAAATTTTCGCCAAACTCTCCGCCATTGATTCTTAAAAAAGATATTATGCGAGTCGCTTACCAGATTTATACACCATCATTTACAAGCCAGTCGAACAGGTACACACTTGACCGTTATTGCACAAATTACGATGAGATCCATTAATTATGTTGAATCCTGAATATTGTCATACGCTTTAATTATCAATTTAATAATTAATATTAACAACATATATATTGGTTAATTAAATTTCACCATAAAATACAATTTCGAATTAAGTGTCGGAGTAATGTTATCTTATGATTCATTATGTTATTAAGGGAAATGTATGTCATGGAACAAACACGATGCGGTCTCGTATGCGCGAAGTCATGCGCATCAAAAAAGCCAAGGTTATTGCGCTCGGGCAGTAGCTGCAGCAATTCGTGCTGGTAGCGTCAAGATCGAGAGTGCTAACGCCAACAATTTTTCAAGATCACTGGAAAAAGCAGGATTCAGCAAATCATACGGCCCCCCAATAGAGGGTGATATAGCGGTTATTGATGCTTTACCAGGCCCAAACCAGTATGGGCACGCCTGTATTTACGATGGGTCCGGGACCTGGTACTCCGATTTCGTACAGCGTAGTTTATACCCTGGGCCGCAGTACAGAGAAATCCAGCCCGCTGTTACCATATACAGGCACAAGTAATATGAAAAAATTACTGCTTTTTCTGCTCATGGCATCATCTGCAATGGCAAAAACCAACGACCCTGTTAATCAGGCTATTGTATTTAACAACTGGTACGTGAATCAAATTAACAATAATAATTTTCCGATTACCGACGGTAAGGATATTGATAAATACGTTACTGCATCAACGATGCAGAAACTAAGGCGAACACAAGATCCAAATTATGATGATGAGGTTTTTTATGATGCTGATTTTTTTTTAAAGGCTCAAGACATAGGCGAAGATTGGCCAGGCAATGTAAGCGCCATTGCGGGTGATACGGATCCGGTTTGCGTGAATGTTTACGTAGCGTTTGGAAAAGAACAAAAACATATTGTCATTGATTGCATGGTCAAAGAGAGCGGATTCTGGAAAGTGCAATCTGTCACCAGCCTCCAATTCATACGCAACCTGGAACGGCACTGAGGTCGGAGATATGACAGGAGTTCTGTGTCATGGCACGTTCGCGAATACTCCTGCCATATCGCCGGAAAGAAAAAGGTCTGCGCGAACTTCTACGCCATCCCTCTCACCATAATGCGAATGTGGCAATATTTGACGCATATAAAAAACACATGGCGCGGTTGTGCGCATTACTGATTCCTGGACGCCATTCCCAAGGGCAGATTTTGCTAACGTGGACGAATTTTAGCTCTGATGCTAATACTATCAATCTCTCTTAAACACTCCACGAATGCTGGTTACCCCCAGCATTCGCGCATACGGCGGTGTTCAGGTGTATGCCTGACGGTGGGCCTCCGTCCCATTTTTTCTGTTTTGTACGTGACCCATTGATAACAAAAAACCCTTAAGTCTGCTTGCTGGCAGGCTTAAGGGTTCCGGCCCCATCCGGCGCTTATCTCCGGCACTCGTAATGGCTTAGCTCTTGAAGGGGCATAAGAATAATCTCACTCCCAGATAAGTTTTGTTTAACACAAATTGCGGTTTGATTGTTTTTTGAGCGCAGTCAATGACATAATTCGCGCGTTGTTTCACTAATTGCGTCTAACAACAAGCGTAACCCCGCAGGCTGATGCTCACGAGAAAGATACAACCCGTATATTGGCAGGCGTTTAGGCTGTAGCTCTGGCAGTAACCGAACTAACTTTCCCTGCGCCAACCCTTCTCGCGCTTCCGGCTCCGGTACCAGCGCAATGCCCATACCCGCCAGCGCCGACTCACAGAGCAGCGAAGAGATCCCGGCGCTCAAATTCCCTTTGATCGCAACAGAAACCGTCTGCCCTTGTACATCGAGAAAGTGCCAGGATTTTCCGGCAAAGCCGCTGTAATAGAGGCAGTTATGCTGCGTAAGATCGTCGAGAACTTCAGGAGTGCCATGTTGATGCAGATAATCGACAGACGCACACAGCACGGATTCACAGTCCCCCAACCGACGGGCGATGGTCCCAGGCTCGGGGGTATCCGTAATGCGGATCGCCACATCGATGCGTTCCCCTACCAGACTTACCGGTTGATTATTAATCTCAACCTCAATGCGCAGTTGCGGATACCGCGCCAGAAAAGTGGGCAGCACCGGAGCAAGAATGTGCATCGCGGTATAGTGCGCGCAAGCGACACGTAGCGTACCGGAAGGTATTTGCGCGGCACTGGCGGCAGCAATATCCAGCGAAAGTTGCGCCAGAGAACGCGTTTTCACTAATGCCTCTTCTCCGGCTGGCGTGATCGTCAGGCGACGCGACGACCGATGGATAAGCCTTACCCCCGCCCATTTTTCCATTTCGTCGAGGTAACGACTAACCATCGGTCTGGAAAGCCCCAGCGCTCGCGCGGCGGCGCTTAAGCTGCCCAAATCACAGATATGGTTGAATACCGTTGCCGCCATTACTCTGTCCATTGCATCCCATCCGATCGTTTTAAGAAACTCAGCATACCCTGATACAGGAATTCTAACAGATGCAAATATCCTTAAAATACGCGAACTATCAAAAGACAATTTCCTGCACAAGGTTACCTGGTATGAATGTTAAAACTCTGGCTCTGCTGTTACCCCTGTTCTCCTCTTCACTCTTTGCCGCCCCGCTCCAGCTGGACGTCTACAACCCGCAGGATAAGGCTATTTTCCCGGTCTCCTCGACGCTGGTTTCAGGACCGAAAGAGGCGATTTTGTTTGATGCGCAGTTCAGCACCAAAGATGGTGAACAACTGGTACAGATGATTCGCGCCAGCGGTAAGACGCTGAAAGCCATCGTAATCACCTCCGGCGATCCGGATTTCTATTTCGGTCTGCAGCCCCTCGTCAACGCCTTCCCACAGGTAAAAGTGCTGGCAACACCGCATGTGGTTGAGCATATCCGCGCCACGAAAGAGGCCAAACTGCAGTTCTGGGGCCCGCAAATGAAGGACGGCGCGCCAACATCACTCACCGTGCCGCAAGCCACCACACAAACGCGTTTCACGGTTGATGGCGAAACGCTGGAACTTCGCCATCCCGACGATTATGCGGCGTATGTCTGGATCCCGGCGAACCGCGCAATCATTGGCGGTACTGGCGTGGCTTCGGGTATTCATGTCTGGACGGCGGATACGCAGTCTGCTGAACAGCGTTCCGCGTGGCGCAATGTGTTAAGCGAGATGCAGAACTTACAGCCCGCTCAGGTGGTTCCGGGGCATTACATTGGCGAACGCCCGACAGGCGATAAAGCGATTCGCTTCACCCGGGACTATTTGCAGTCATTTGAGCAGGCGTTAAGCGCGAATAAAGGTTCAGCTTACGTGATTAAAACCATGACGGCGGCATGGCCAGGTCTGGCGGACGCCAGCTCTCTGGAGCTAAGCGCGAAGGTCAATACCGGTGAGATGAAGTGGTAAACAAGATTTAACGCCAAAAATAACCCCGAACGCATGTCGGGGTTACATTACAATAAGCATACCGGAATCAATGAACGCCCATGCGCCAGGCAAAATAGATCTCTTCTTTCAGTTCAGTTGAAGAGAGCGTCAATAAATCCGCAAACTCCAGCTCAAGCTGTTTCAGTCTTTTCAGGTACTGAGCCGGTGAAAGATCGGTTTTATCACGACGTAAAAACTCTATTGCCAGTTGGGCCGGGTCTAATTGGGTAGACATATCATCCTCGCTTGTGTTCAAAACCTGCACAGTATAACACCATTCACTGCGCAGATAATGACCAAAAGCAATATGCATCACAAAATAGCGGTCGTCAGACGCGATGTGCAACACAATCGCCCTTGCTCATCGAAGATTTCGATTTGCCATACCTGATGGCGAGAGCCGGTATGAATGGCGCTACACACGCCTCTGACACGCCCTTCCCGCGCAGAGCGAACATGGTTGGCATTAACCTCAAGGCCCACCACTTTTTGCTCTCCCTGAGTGCACAGGTAACCGGCCACTGAACCCATGCTTTCCGCCAACACCACCGATGCACCGCCATGTAGTAAACCAAAAGGTTGTTTGGTGCGATGGTCCACCGGCATTGTGGCCTCCAGGGTATCGTCGCCAATATGTTCAAAGCGAATGTCGAGCAACCCCACCATATTTCCTTCACCCATGGCATTGAGCGCCTCAAGAGTGACTTCACGTTTCCAGATCATCCTATAATCTCCAGCAGTGCCTGTAATGGATGGCGAACGCCCGTGCCTTCAACGCGTTTAACCTGGCTACGACAGGAATATCCGGTAGCCAGACAACGATTTCGCGGCAGTCGTTGCATTGCCTGGTGCCATGATAGCTCATAGATCCCCAGTGAGTTCTGGTGATTTTTCACTTCGTGCCCATAAGTGCCAGCCATGCCGCAGCACCCCACGCTGACGTTCTCCAGCCTGGCGCCAAAACGGGCAAAAATAGCTGCCCACTGCGCAGGCGCGCCTGGCAGGGCCGTCACTTCGGTACAATGACCAAAGAAATACCACGGCTCACCGGCAATAGCAGCTGGCTGCTGTGACGCCACAACGGTAGATAACCATTCGTTGACCAGCAATACATGGAAATCCCCCCGCTGTTCTCCAAGCGCCAGCTTGTATTCATCGCGATAACAGAGCACCAGCGCCGGATCAACGCCCACCATTGGAATATTCAGCTTCGCCACCCGGTTGAGAAACTCAGATGTCTTTTTCGCTGTTTTGGCAAAACGGTTTAAAAAGCCTTTAATGTGCTGCGCTTTGCCGTTTGGCGAGAACGGCAGCAGTACCGGCTGTAAGCCCAGTTTTTCTACCAGACGGATAAAATCAGCCACCACCTGCGCATCGTAATAGCTGGTGAACGGATCCTGTACCACCAGCACCATACGGGCTTTTTGTTCCGGGCTGAGTAATTCGAGCTGCTCCAGTGTCATGTTCGCAGAACGATGACCAACCAACTGACGTTGCAGCGACGGCGCAGACAACAACGGTAAATCCACCATACCGATGTGCTTTTTAGCCAGATTACGCACCAGCGGCTGATTGATGAAGAAATTAAACGTTTTGGGCGCACGCGCCATAAGCGGCGCATAACTCTCAACGGTCGCCACCATATGATCGCGCAACGGTCGCAGATAACGCGTGTGGTACAGTTGCAGGAAGCGCGAGCGGAACTCCGGTACATCAATTTTAATCGGACATTGCGTGGAACAGGCTTTACACGCCAGACAACCGGACATCGCCTCTTTGACTTCATGCGAGAAATCGTATTCGCCCTTACGCGCATGCCAGCTGTTGCGGGTGCGGGCAATCAGCGTGCGTAAACTGGCGCGTTTTTCCGGCAGCTCTTTTTCCAGCTGTATCGGGTCAATTCCGCGATCCGCCAACAGACGCAGCCATTCACGTACCAGCGTGGCACGGCCTTTCGGCGAGTGGATACGGTTGAGGCTGATTTTCATCGACGGGCACATGGGGCTTTTCGCATCAAAGTTAAAGCATAACCCGTTGCCGTTACACTCCATTGCTCCGCGCCACTCTTGCCGCACCGCCAATGGGATCTGTCGGTCATAAGTCCCGCGCTTAACGGCATCCACTTTCATCATTGGCGCGTCAACGTCTTCCGGTGGACAGATTTTCCCCGGGTTCAGCCGGTTTTGCGGATCAAATACCGACTTCACTTTGCGCAATTCGCGATACAGTTCGTCACCGAAAAACGCCGGACTGTATTCTGCACGAAAACCTTTCCCGTGTTCGCCCCACAGCAAACCACCATATTTTGCCGTCAGCGCGACCACATCGTCAGAAATGCGTTTCATCAGCACTTCTTGCTGCGGGTCACACATGTCCAGCGCCGGTCTGACGTGCAGCACGCCGGCATCCACGTGGCCAAACATGCCATAACTCAGACCGTGGCTGTCGAGCAGCGCACGGAACTCGGCAATGTAGTCAGCCAGATGCTCCGGTGGAACGCAGGTATCTTCAGCGAACGGAATAGGCTTCGCGGAACCTTTCGCATTTCCCAGCAAACCGACGGCTTTTTTACGCATGGCGTAAATGCGCTCCACGCCCGCGAGTTCAGTACACAGTTGCCAACCAATGACACCGGCTTCCTGACGGGCAATTAAGCCGTCCAGGCGTTCGCACAGCGCCCTGACCTGAGTATCAATCAATGCTTCATCGTCACCCGCAAATTCGACGATATTCAGGCCCAGCATTTCTTTATCCGGTACGTCGGTTATCAACTCACTTACCGAATGCCAGACGATATCTTCCCGCGCCAGATTAAGCACTTTGGAGTCAACGGTTTCTACAGACAGTGCGCGCGCTTCCACCATAACCGGGGCGTTACGCAATGCTGAATCAAACGAGTCATACTTGACGTTGACCAACTGCCTGACTTTGGGCAACGGTGTGATATCCAGGCGCGCTTCGGTAATAAACGCCAGCGTACCTTCTGAGCCGGTAAGAATGCGGGTTAAATCAAATTCGGTCATCTCGTCGTTGAAGACGTGTCGGAGATCGTAACCGGTAAGGAAGCGATTGAGTTTGGGGAATTTATCAAGAATAAGCTGCCGGTTATCACGACACCGCTCATACACCGTCTTATAGATGCGGCCAATAATGGTATTGCTGTTGCCCAGCGTTTGGGCGAGTTCGATCGGCATTGGCTGGGTATCAAGAATATCGCCGCCCATCAGCACCGCGCGGATACCCAGCACGTGATCGGAGGTTTTACCGTAAACCAACGAACCTTGTCCGGATGCGTCGGTATTGATCATCCCGCCCAACGTTGCCCGGTTACTGGTGGATAATTCCGGGGCAAAGAAATAGCCGTAAGGCTTCAGAAACTGGTTGAGCTGATCTTTGATTACCCCGGCTTCGACCCGCACCCAACCTTCCTGCGGGTTGATTTCAATAATGCGACTCATATAACGGGACATATCAACAATAATGCCCTGATTCAGCGCCTGACCGTTCGTCCCGGTACCGCCGCCGCGCGGGGTAAAAATCAACGACGAAAAAAGAGGTTCAGCCGCCAGACGGGCGATCAGCGCCACATCTGCCGTTGAACGCGGGAAAACCACAGCATCAGGAAGCAGCTGATAGATACTGTTATCCGTCGACATTGTCAGCCGATCGGCGTAGCTCGTTGCCGTATCGCCCGTGAATCCTTGCTGCTCCAGCGCCTGCAAAAAATTGAGCACCAGTTGAACGACACCTGGCGCCTGAGAAATTTGTGGAATCATTATAGTGACCCTTTCCTGCGGTCTGTGTTGTGAATTTAATCGTTTGCGTGTTTCTTTGTTTGTTGTATCACATTTTTTTCTAATACGCTCAGCAGATTTACAGGCAGAATCCGCCTGTTCAAAACCGCTGAAATTGCTCATCATTACAGGGTGTGATTTAAGTGTTCACGTCGCGTCAACGTTCTGACGCAAAGACAAAGGTGAAAAGTATTTATGGTAAATTTTCGTCAGCCCAGGGATATTGCGCAAGTGCTGCTAACGGTGCTGTTTTTAGCCATCATGATTGTGGCCTGTCTCTGGATTGTGCAGCCCTTTATCCTCGGTTTTGCATGGGCGGGTACGGTGGTCATCGCAACCTGGCCTATCCTGTTACGCTTGCAAAAACTGCTGTGGGGACGCCGTTCACTGGCGGTGCTGGTAATGACCCTGCTGTTGGTAATGTTGTTTATCATTCCTATTGCGCTGCTGGTTAATAGCATTGTTGATGGCAGCGGACCGTTGATCCATGCCGTCACTGCTGGCGATATGACGCTGCCGGATCTGGCGTGGTTGAACAGCATTCCGTTGGTGGGCGCCAAAATGTATGGCGCATGGCACAGCCTGCTGGATATGGGCGGCGCAGCCATTATGGCCAAAGTTCGGCCTTATGTCGGCGCCACAACGACCTGGTTTGTCGGTCAGGCTGCGCATATTGGTCGCTTTATGATGCATTGTGGCCTGATGCTGCTATTCAGCGCCCTGCTGTACTGGCGTGGTGAGCAGGTGGCGTTAGGGATCCGTCATTTCGCGTGTCGACTGGCATCCAAACGCGGTGATGCCGCCATTCTGCTGGCGGCGCAGGCCATTCGCGCTGTTGCGTTAGGTGTTGTGGTTACGGCTCTGGTGCAGGCGGTCCTCGGCGGCATTGGTCTGGCGGTAACCGGCGTGCCGTATGCGACGCTGCTGGCAGTATTAATGATCCTCTCCTGCCTGGTACAACTGGGGCCGCTGCCGGTGCTGGTCCCGGCCATTATCTGGTTGTACTGGACCGGGGATTCAACCTGGGGCACCGTGCTGCTGGTGTGGAGCGGTGTGGTCGGAACGCTGGATAACGTCATTCGCCCAATGTTGATTCGTATGGGCGCCGATTTGCCGCTGATCCTTATCCTTTCTGGCGTCATCGGTGGATTAATTGCATTCGGCATGATTGGTCTGTTTATCGGCCCGGTAGTCCTGGCCGTGTCCTGGCGTCTGTTCTCTGCCTGGGTGAATGAAGCGCCTGCGCCGGGGAGCGATCCTGACGAACTCCTCGCAGAAATAGAAAGCAATAAGTAATCCAACGTCAGGCGGCATTGCCGCCTGATTGTTTAGCAATGTTAATCTATCCCGTCCCGGTACTGAGTTAAACCGAACGGTACTCTCCTCGCAGCACTCATTTATGTCGCAAATTCTTTACAGTTTTTAAACTATTGAGATGAATCTGATCGACGCGAAAAATCAGTATGCCTACTATTAGCTCAAGGCTGTAGATCAACACATTGATTTATAAGCATGGAATTCCCCTGAGTGAAACAACGAATTGCTGTGTGTAGTCTTTGCCCATCTCCCACGATGGGCTTTTTTTTGTCCTTCACTCACCTCTGCGCTCGACTGGCTGCAAAACTCAGTACTTCTTCCCCGCTATACAACAAATAATATTGCACAAGATACTGTGACTCTCTTCAAGCCGAAATATCCACAGCAATGCTATTACTATTCCACCGTCTTTTATGAGGTGATCAAATAATGAACGCATTGGAACTGCAGGCTATCCGCCATATTTTTGCTATGACGGTGGAAGAAAGCGCGATGTATATCTCGCGTGATAATAATGTTGCCGCATGGCAACAATGGGAAAATGGCGAAAGGGAAATCCCGGAGTACATCGCGCACATTTGTAAAGAAATGAAAGCCAGACGGAAAGTAAGAATAAATGCAGTTATCGACAAAATTAATAACCGCATTGGTAATAACACTATGCGTTTTTTCCCCGATCTGAACTCATTTCAGACGGTTTATCACCACAACGATTTCCTCGACTGGAAAATCTATCAATCGGCTGCCGTTGAGCTCTACGCTCACGACCTTGAGCGTTTGTGTTAAGCATTTACAACGCCATACCAATTTAGCCTCTTCGCTGAGTAACACATTATGAAAAACACCTATTTCTCCACTGCGATAGGGCTGTACTTTAATTACCTGGTCCACGGCATGGGGGTCATTCTGATGAGCCTCAATATGTCTTCGCTTGAACACCAGTGGCAAACCAACGCCGCGGGTGTCTCGATCGTTATTTCCTCGCTGGGCATCGGTCGTTTAAGTGTCTTATTAATGGCTGGCATGCTCTCCGATCGCTATGGCCGCCGACCGTTTATTATTTTCGGCATGATCTGCTACCTGATTTTCTTTGTTGGCATCATCAATACGCATAGTATTTTTATCGCCTATGCCTTTGGCTTTCTGGCGGGAATGGCCAACAGTTTTCTCGATGCCGGAACCTATCCCAGCCTGATGGAGGCGTTTCCCCGCTCGCCCAGTACAGCCAATATATTAATAAAAGCCTTCGTCTCCAGCGGCCAGTTTCTGCTTCCTATGATTATCAGTTTGTTGGTGTGGGCCGAGCTTTGGTTTGGCTGGTCCTTCCTGCTGGCGGCCGCCATTATGATAATCAACGGCGTGTTTTTGTTTCGCTGTCGCTTCCCGGCGCATCCAGGAAATCAAACTTCCATCAAGGCATTACCTGCTAAACGGGAAACACAACAATCTGAACATCGTTGCTCGATTCTCGATCTTGCCTGTTACACTCTGTATAGCTATATCGCCATGGCGACATTTTATCTGGTAAGCCAGTGGCTGGCGCAGTACGGACAGTTTGTTGCTGGCATGACTTATACGTTATCTATCAAATTGTTAAGCATTTACACCTGCGGCTCTTTGCTGTGCGTATTGATTACTGCTCCACTGGCGCGCAAAGCGGAACGCGCGACATTGTTGTTGATGCTGTACACCTTTATTTCATTTATTGCGCTGCTGGTGGTTTGCCTGCACCCGACACCCTACGTGGTTATCACCTTTGCGTTTGTCATTGGATTTTCTTCAGCCGGAGGCGTGGTGCAAATCGGTTTAACGCTGATGGCGGCACGCTTTCCACATGCAAAGGGTAAAGCGACCGGCATTTACTACAGCGCGGGCAGCATTGCGACTTTCACCATTCCGCTGATCACAGCAAGAATCTCAGAGACCAGCATTGCTCATATCATGTGGTTTGATGCCGGTATCGCCGCTGTCGGTTTCCTGTTGGCGCTGTTTATTGGGTATCGCAGCCGCGCCGCATTAAAACATCAACTAAAAATGGCGACGGTCGCAGAATAACGGGGATGCAATATTGTTCATCCCTTCTGCAACATAATTGGCTGCCCTTTTAAATTATCAGCGAAAAGTCATCAGGAAGAATTAAATTCACAGTTTAAGATGCAAAATACCTGGTAAGTTAAACGCCATGCTATGTAGGTAATGTGTCTACTGAACGGTATATTAAGCACAAGGTCGCCGAAATTTAAAAATATCGTCAAACACGAAATAATTTTAAAATCCGCAAGGAGTTGTGAAAATGTCTCAAAACAAGACCTTTAACACGCCATTTCTTCTGGCGATAATCTGTATTTATTTAAGTTATTTTCTCCACGGCATTAGTGTCATTACGCTGGCGCAAAATATGTCGTCTCTCGCAGAAAAGTTCTCCACCGACAATGCCGGGATTGCCTATTTAATTTCAGGCATTGGTTTGGGGCGACTGGTGAGTATTTTATTCTTTGGTGTGCTCTCAGATAAGTTTGGCCGCCGGGCGATCATTCTGTTAGGCGCTATTCTGTATATGCTGTTTTTCTTCGGTATTCCCGCCAGCCCTAATCTGCTGATTGCCTTTATTCTGGCTGTTTGCGTTGGCGTGGCTAACTCGGCGCTGGATACCGGTGGCTATCCGGCATTAATGGAATGCTTCCCCAAAGCATCAGGATCGGCTGTTATCCTGGTTAAAGCGATGGTCTCGTTCGGGCAGATGCTCTACCCCATTGTCGTCAGCACCATGCTGCTCAACCATATCTGGTACGGCTATGCGGTCATTATCCCTGGCGTACTGTTCGTCGTTATCACCCTGATGCTGTTAAAAAGCCGCTTTCCCAGCCAGATGGTGGATGCCGGTATCGCCAAAGAGCTGCCACAGATGAACAGCAAACCGTTGGTCTGGCTGGAAGGCGTCGCTTCCGTGATGTTCGGTGTCGCGGCGTTTTCAACCTTTTACGTCATCGTGGTCTGGATGCCGAAATACGCCATGGCGTTTGCCGGCATGGCGGAAGCCGATGCCCTGAAAACGATCTCTTACTACAGTATGGGCTCGTTGGTCTGCGTATTTATTTTTGCCGCCCTGCTGAAAAAAATGGTTCGACCGATATGGGCAAATGTGTTTAACGCCGCGCTGGCAACCATCACCGCAGCGGTCATCTATTTATATCCCTCTCCGCTGGTGTGTAACGCCGGTTCATTTCTGATTGGTTTCTCTGCCGCTGGCGGTATTTTACAGCTTGGCGTCTCGGTGATGTCAGAGTTTTTCCCCAGGAGCAAAGCCAAAGTCACCAGTGTTTATATGATGATGGGTGGCGTGGCCAATTTTATTATCCCATTAATCACCGGATACCTTTCTAACATTGGCCTGCAATACATCATTTTGCTGGACTTTGCATTTGCTCTGCTGGCCTTCATCACCGCCATCATCGTCTTTATTCGTTACTACCGCGTATTTGATATTCCCAAAAATGATGTGCGGTTGGGCGAACGTTATTTTCAATAAATTGTTTAGAAGGAGTATCAAATGGACGTAACTGCTAAATATGAACTGATTGGCTTAATGGCCTACCCTATCAGACATAGTCTGTCACCAGAAATGCAAAACAAGGCATTAGAAAAAGCGGGACTACCTTTTACCTACATGGCATTTGAAGTCGATAACTCAACGTTTGCCAATGCCATTGCCGGACTGAAAGCGTTGAAGATGCGCGGCACCGGGGTCTCTATGCCCAATAAGCAGTTGGCATGTGAATATGTTGATGAATTGACCCCTGCGGCCAAACTGGTCGGCGCAATCAATACCATCGTGAACGATGATGGTTACCTGCGCGGTTACAATACCGATGGCACCGGTCATATTCGCGCCATTAAAGAAAGCGGCTTCGATATTAAAGGTAAAACCATGGTACTGTTGGGCGCGGGCGGCGCATCGACAGCCATTGGCGCGCAGGCGGCCATTGAAGGCATCAAAGAAATTAAGCTGTTTAACCGTAAAGATGAATTCTTTGAAAAGGCGCAGGCATTCGCCAAACGCGTCAATGAAAACACCGATTGCGTCGTGACCGTTATCGATCTCGCCGATCGGCAAGCATTTGCCGATGCCCTCGCCAGCGCGGATATTCTGACCAACGGCACAAAAGTCGGCATGAAGCCGCTGGACAACGAATCTCTCGTGACCGACGTTTCCCTGCTGCGCCCGGAGCTGCTGGTGACTGAATGCGTTTATAACCCGCATATGACCAAATTATTGCAACAGGCGCAACTTGCGGGTTGCAAAACAATTGATGGTTACGGCATGTTGTTATGGCAAGGGGCTGAACAGTTCAAACTCTGGACCGGGAAAGATTTCCCACTGGAGTATGTGAAACAGGTTATGGGTTTTGCAGCCTGACGGGCACGCATTTGTAATATATTTAAAGGGTAATCAATGAAAACCGTAACCGTAAGAAACCTCGTGATTGGCGAGGGTGCGCCGAAGATCATTGTCTCGCTGATGGGTAAAGACATCGCCACGGTAAAAAGCGAAGCGCTGGCCTATCGCGAAGCGGATTTCGACATTCTGGAATGGCGCGTTGACCATTTCAGCGATGTCTCTTCCACAGATGCCGTGCTGGAAGCGGCTCGCGCCATCCGCGATGTGATAGCCGACAAACCGCTACTTTTCACCTTCCGCAGCGCCAAAGAAGGCGGTGAACAGGCACTGTCTGTCGAAAACTATATTGCACTTAACCGTGCAGCAGTAGACAGCGGTCTGGTGGATATGATCGACCTGGAGCTTTTCACCGGTGATGAGCTGGTTAAAGCGACCGTCGAACATGCCCACGCGAAAAATGTCAGCGTGATTATGTCGAATCATGATTTCCATAAGACGCCAGCCGCAGAGGAGATCATCCAGCGTCTGCGTAAAATGCAGGAACTTGGCGCGGATATTCCTAAAATCGCCCTGATGCCGCAAAACAAAACGGATGTGCTGACACTGTTGGGCGCTACGCTGGAAATGCAAGAGTGCTATGCGGACCGGCCGATAATTACCATGTCGATGGCTAAAACTGGGGTGATTTCACGTCTCTCCGGCGAGGTTTTCGGTTCAGCAGCCACCTTTGGCGCCGTGAAAAAAGCGTCGGCCCCGGGACAAATTTCGGTCGCCGATCTGCGTACTGTATTAACAATATTGCATCAGGCTTAATAGCAGAATATATCCACATCACTATTAGCAATGCCCTGCCCCAGATATTCGCTTAACCACGAATATCTGGCTGGCAGCTAAGCCTGATTAAATTAACTCACAATATTATTGTCGACTATAGCGACAGGTAGTCGCACGCATATAATCTGGAGTTTATATGAAATTTCCAAGACCAAACCGTATCGATGGTCGGGTACCTGTATTATCCGCAGCAGAAGCCATTAATTATATTCCTGATGAAGCAACCCTCTGCGTATTAGGCGCAGGCGGCGGTATTCTTGAGGCAACCACATTAATTAATGCATTGGCAGAAAAATACAAAAACACGCAGTCACCACGTAATTTATCATTAATTAGCCCAACGGGTTTAGGCGACCGCGCCGACCGCGGAATCAGCCCGCTGGCGCAGGAAGGTTTAGTCAAATGGGCGCTCTGCGGCCACTGGGGACAATCGCCACGAATCTCTGACCTGGCTGAGCAGAATAAAATCGCTGCCTATAACTATCCCCAGGGCGTATTAACCCAAGCCCTGCGGGCATCAGCTGCTCATCAGCCTGGCATTCTGAGTGATATCGGCATCGGTACGTTTGTCGATCCTCGCCAACAGGGCGGCAAACTGAATGAGGTGACGACCGAAGATCTGATCAAACTGGTGGAAATCGATAACAAAGAGTACCTCTATTATAAAGCCATTGCGCCAAACATCGCGTTTATTCGCGCGACTACCTGCGATAGCGAAGGCTACGCCACCTTTGAAGATGAAGTGATGTATCTCGATGCGCTGGTGATTGCCCAGGCTGTACACAACAACGGCGGCATCGTCATGATGCAGGTGCAAAAAATGGTGAAGAAAGCCACGTTGCATCCGAAAGCGGTGCGTATTCCGGGCTATCTGGTCGATATTGTGGTCATCGACCCCGACCAAACGCAACTGTACGGTGGCGCGCCGGTTAACCGTTTTATTTCCGGCGATTTTGTCCTCGATGACAGCCAGCAAACAGCCCTGCCGCTTAACCAGCGTAAACTGGTGGCCAGACGCGCGCTGTTCGAAATGCGTAAAGGCGCGGTCGGCAACGTTGGCGTGGGCATCGCCGACGGGATTGGCCTTGTCGCACGCGAAGAAGGTTGTGCCGACGATTTTATTCTGACGGTCGAAACCGGCCCGATTGGCGGCATTACGTCTCAGGGTATCGCGTTTGGTGCCAACGTCAACACCCGCGCCATTCTGGATATGACCTCCCAGTTTGACTTCTACCACGGCGGCGGGCTGGATGTGTGTTATTTAAGTTTTGCTGAAGTGGATCGGCACGGCAATGTCGGCGTACATAAATTCAATGGCAAAATCATGGGCACCGGCGGTTTTATCGATATTAGCGCCACTTCAAGGAAAATTATTTTTTGCGGCACGTTAACTGCCGGAAGTTTGAAAACGGAAGTTGCCGACGGCAAGTTAAATATCGTGCAGGAAGGTCGGGTGAAAAAATTCGTTAACGAATTACCTGAAGTCACTTTCAGTGGAAAAATTGCCCTTGAGCGTGGTCTCGATGTGCGTTACATCACCGAACGCGCTGTATTTACGTTAAAAGAAGATGGTCTCCATTTAGTTGAAATTGCGCCAGGGGTCTCTTTGCAGGAAGACATTCTCGACAAAATGGACTTCACTCCGATTATTTCCCCAGACCTGAAACTGATGGACGAAAGATTATTTATCGATGCCTCGATGGGCTTTGTATTACCCGACGCAGCCAATTAAAAGGAGTACCCTGATGGACTTTTCATTAACTGAAGAACAAGAACTGTTGCTTGCCAGCATTCGCGAACTGATTACCAGCAATTTTCCGGAAGAGTATTTCCGCACCTGCGATCAGACGGCGACTTATCCGAAGGAATTTATGCGAGCTCTTGCGGACAACGGTATTTCGATGCTGGGCGTTCCGGAAGAGTTTGGCGGCATCCCTGCTGATTACGTCACCCAGATGCTGGCGCTGATGGAAGTGTCAAAATGTGGCGCGCCCGCATTTTTGATCACCAATGGCCAGTGCATCCACAGCATGCGACGTTTTGGCTCCGCAGAGCAACTGCGTAAAACGGCAGAAAGCACCATGGAAACGGGCGATCCAGCGTATGCGCTGGCATTAACCGAACCGGGAGCAGGCTCCGATAATAACAGCGCCACCACCAGCTATACCCGCAAAAACGGCAAGGTGTATCTCAACGGGCAAAAAACATTTATCACCGGCGCTAAAGAGTATCCGTACATGCTGGTACTGGCTCGCGACCCGGAGCCGAAAGATCCGAAGAAAGCCTTTACGCTATGGTGGGTGGATTCAAAGAAACCTGGCATTAAGGTTAACCCACTGCATAAAATCGGCTGGCACATGTTAAGCACCTGCGAAGTCTATTTTGATAACGTTGAAGTGGACGAAAGCGATATGGTCGGCGAAGAAGGCATGGGCTTCCTTAATGTAATGTACAACTTTGAAATGGAACGCCTGATCAACGCCGCGCGCAGCACGGGTTTTGCCGAATGCGCCTTCGAAGATGCCGCTCGTTACGCTAACCAACGCATCGCATTTGGTAAGCCAATTGGTCATAACCAGATGATCCAGGAAAAACTGGCTCTGATGGCAATAAAAATCGAAAACATGCGTAATATGGTGCTGAAGGTCGCCTGGCAGGCCGATCAGGAACAGTCGCTGCGCACAAGTGCGGCGCTGGCAAAACTGTATTGCGCCCGTACGGCAATGGAAGTGATTGACGACGCAATTCAGATTATGGGCGGACTGGGTTACACCGATGAAGCACGCGTATCCCGATTCTGGCGCGATGTCCGCTGTGAGCGCATTGGCGGTGGTACCGATGAAATCATGATTTACGTCGCGGGTCGCCAAATCCTGAAAGATTATCAAAATAAGTAAGCGGTATAACTGACCGGATAGCGCAGATGCGCTATCCGGGACGGTGCGGGGGAATCAGACTTCAGGCATCAGGCATTCTTGCTCAGCAAGGTTATTTTTAAACTGCCTACGATAATCGCTGGGAGTACATCCCACATGCCGCTGAAAAAGTTTGGCAAAATGATCGACGTTTTCATACCCTACCCGCCACGAAATTTCCGCCAACGAGGCCTCGGTATTAGTCAGGGAAAATTTTGCCTCCGTCATTCGTCGCTGAATAACATAATTGATGGGTGAAATACGATACTCCTTGGTAAATTCATGGCAGATATAGCTCACGCTGGCGCGGAATTTTTTAGATAACTGTTCGAGAGTGATTTTTTCGCGGAAATTGTTATTTAAATAGACCAGCACATCTTTAATTAAGACATCTTTTTTAATATACCCTTGTTCAGAGCGGTAAGCATTTTTAAAGTTTTCGTAATATAACACGGTTAATGCATACGCGAATGCGTCATAAGCGGAAGAAGTCAGGTTGTTCTTGCTCTGCGGGAGCATCACCCCCAGTTCATTAAAAATACTCTTAATAACCTCTTTACCCTGACTGACGTTAATGACCGGACACGAGTGCGTCTGCAATAGCTGATTATCCTGCCAGCCGTTAAACCGGAAACCGTAGAGCGCGCAGGTGTAAGTGGTAGCCGGTGCGCTGGTATCAGATGCAACCGCATGCAATCGCCCTTGTTCAATCACCACAATGTCCCCGGCATGCGCGACATACAGCGAAGAGTCGATGATTAATCTTGCAACCCCCTTTTTAACATAGATAAGCTCCGTTTCATTATCATGAACATGATGGCCGGACTCCCAGTTAGGATCATCGCTAATAACGAATCGGGAAAGTCTCGGCGTTTTCCCCTGCTCAAAAAGGGTCTCCATGGCATTATCAAAGCAGCGTTGATACATGACAACCTCCACCTAAAGGCAGTAATTTTGCGAATAATTAATATCAGAAAGCGAAAACAATAATGATGTTATACAACGTTATTCCTTGCTGGCGAAACAAAATTATTTGCGTCGACTGCAAGATGATACCTCCGGCGCTATCTCGCTGTTCTCTACGATTATTCCCGTTTTATAAAAACTGATAAGAGTAAATGTTATTAATTCAACATTAACAATTTACATATCAGAAACAAATTAAGCGTAGAAACGATAAAAAACAGGATGCATTTCGCAATTATCCTTCCCTGGTGTGTTTGCTATTTTTTTTCTTCAGTACACAACCCCGAGCTCTCGTTTATGAAACAAGCATTCCCGCCGCACTTTTTTTTGCAAGATTGTTGGGAATGAAAACAGATTGCCCCGTCGAAAACAGTCCCCTCTCTGCCGCACACTATTTTCAGTTAATTTTCCCTACTGTGGATGACTGGAGATGCCATGAAAATAATAACCTGCTTTAAGTTGGTGCCTGAAGAACAGGACATTGTTGTTACCCCACAGCGTTCGCTTAACTTTGACCGAGCCGACGCCAAAATCAGCCAGTTTGATCTGAATGCGATTGAGGCCGCGGCGCAACTGAGTACGGAGGGTGATGAAATCGTCGCTTTAACCGTGGGCGGCTCGCTACTGCAAAATTCCAAAGTGCGTAAAGACGTGCTGTCGCGTGGACCGGACAGTTTGTTCATGGTGCAGGATCCACAGCTGGAGCATTCATTGCCCCGCGACACCGCTCAGACGCTGGTCTGCGCGGCCAAAAATATAAATTTCGACCTGATGCTGTTCGGAGAAGGATCGGGGGATATCTACGCCCAACAGGTTGGCTTACTGGTTGGCGAACTGTTGCAACTCCCGGTGATTAGCGCCGTCAGCAACATCCAACGTAATGGCGACCGCATTGTGGTTGAGCGTACTCTGGAAGATGAAGTCGAAGTGATTGACCTGCCGCTCCCCGCTGTACTCTGCGTAACCTCGGATATCAACACGCCGCGTATTCCCTCAATGAAAGCCATTCTCGGCGCGGGTAAAAAGCCCGTCACAACATGGCAAGCCAGCGATATTGGCTGGACGCCGGCGTCACCGTTAGCGGAACTGGTAAGCCTTACGGTACCGCCACAAACAGAACGTAAGCACATCATTCTGGAAAATGACTCGGCTGAAGCCATTGCCGAACTGGCGGAACACCTGAAAAAAGCCCTGAACTAAGCTCAACGGAGAGAAATTATCATGAGTAAATTAGCTAACGTATGGGTGTTCAGCGATAACGTAGAACGCTACGCAGAATTAATGGCCGGCGCGCGTCAGTGGGGTGAACACGTCCATCTTATTGTACAAGGCATCGAACAAGCTAATCAGGTTAAACCTCTGGGTGCCGATGAGATAATCGTGCTCGAGGCCCCCTCCGGTTTACAGCGTGTTGAAAATTACGCCGAAACCATTGCAGCGCAGATGCAAGAACACGCCGGAATGCTGTTGATGCCCGCTACAAAGCGCGCGAAATCACTTGGGGCACGGTTAAGCATCCAACTCAATGCCGCGATGGTGAACGACGCAATATCGGTGACGCTTGAGGATGACACCGTGTTCGCAGAGCACCGCATGTATGGTGGTCTGGCATTCGGCAAAGAAAAAATCAAAAGCG
This sequence comes from Citrobacter sp. Cc139, assembly GCF_030334645.1. Taxonomy (NCBI): domain Bacteria; kingdom Pseudomonadati; phylum Pseudomonadota; class Gammaproteobacteria; order Enterobacterales; family Enterobacteriaceae; genus Citrobacter; species Citrobacter sp. Cc139. Next base: position 28,930 of record NZ_JAOWDM010000082.1, on the reverse strand, counting down.
CGCTGGCAATTATCACGCTAGCCCCAGGGGTGCTTGAACCCGTAGCGGAAAACGCATCGCACACCTGTCCTGTTGTCTCGGCAGCTTACATCGCACCGCTTCATGAAATTATGTGCCAGGAACGTCGCGCCAAATCCGTGAGCAGCGTGGACCTCAGTAAAGCCAAACGTGTGGTTGGCGTGGGGCGCGGCCTGGTTGCGCAACACGATCTGGAGATGGTGCACCAGTTGGCATCGGTACTGGGTGCAGAAGTGGGCTGTTCACGCCCGATTGCCGAAGGCGAAAACTGGATGGAGCGCGAACGCTACATTGGCGTTTCTGGTGTGTTACTGAAATCAGACCTTTACCTCACGTTAGGCATCTCAGGACAAATTCAACACATGGTCGGCGGTAACGGCGCGAAAGTCATTGTCGCTATCAATAAAGACAAAAAAGCCCCTATTTTCAATTACGCCGATTACGGCCTGGTAGGCGATATCTACAAAGTTGTTCCGGCCCTTATCGAACATCTCAGCCGCTAACCCCCCATTTAACGCACATCTCCCGCTGCTTCGCGGCGGGAAAGGAGCATAAAGCATGTCAGATGAAAAATTCGATGCCATTGTGGTCGGTGCTGGCGTGGCGGGTACAGTTGCAGGCTACGTTATGGCGCAGGCCGGACTGGACGTGCTGGTCATCGAACGCGGAAACAGTGCGGGCAGTAAAAATATGACCGGTGGGCGACTCTATGCGCATAGTCTGGAACGCATCATGCCGGGATTCGCGCAGGAAGCACCACTCGAACGTAAAGTGACCCGCGAAAAAATATCCTTCCTGACCGAAGAGAGCGCCGTAACGCTCGACTTTCATCGGGATAAAGACAACGCGCCAGCGCAGGATTCTTACACCGTGTTGCGCAACCGACTTGATCCCTGGCTGATGGAAAAAGCAGAACAGGCCGGCGCGCAGTTCATCCCCGGCGTCCGCGTTGATGCGCTGATCCGCGAAGGTAATAAGGTCACCGGCGTGCAAGCTGGTGACGATATCCTGGAAGCCAATATTGTCATCCTGGCCGATGGCGTCAACTCAATATTAGGACGGTCGCTGGGGATGGTCCCTCCCTCTTCTGCTCACCACTATGCTGTTGGCGTAAAGGAGTTGATCGGCTTACCTCCGGCTGTGATTGCGGATCGATTCAACCTCTCAGGCGATGAAGGCGCAGCCTGGCTGTTTGCCGGTTCACCGTCGGATGGACTGATGGGGGGAGGCTTTCTGTATACCAACCAGGACTCGGTCTCTCTGGGGCTGGTATGCGGGCTGGGGGATATTGCTCACGCAACGAAAAGTATTCCACAAATGCTGGAAGACTTTAAGCAACACCCGACTATTCGTCCACTGATTGCGGGAGGAGAACTGCTGGAGTATTCCGCACATATGGTACCGGAAGGCGGTCTGGCAATGGTACCCAAACTGGTTGATGACGGCGTAATGATCGTCGGCGATGCCGCGGGTTTCTGTCTGAATCTGGGTTACACGGTGCGTGGTATGGATTTAGCAATAGCCTCCGCAGAAGCCGCCGCCCAAACCGCCATTGCAGCCAAAGAACGCCAGGACTTCTCCGCCAGCAGCCTGATGGGCTACAAACGCGCCCTCGAACAGGGCTGTGTGATGCGTGATTTACAGCATTTTCGCAAGATCCCGACGCTGATGGAAAACCCGCGCCTGTTCACCCAATACCCTCGCATGGTCGCAGATATCATGAACGATATGTTCACCGTTGACGGACGCCTGAACCAACCGATTCGTAAGATGATGATGTCCCATGCGAAGAAAATTGGGTTGATGAACTTACTGAAAGACGGCATCAAGGGGGCAACTGCGCTATGAGTCAGGACAATACCGTTAACGTCGACGTCAAGCTGGGCGTCAATAAATTCAATGTCGATGAAGGTCACCCGCACATTATTCTGGCCGAACATCCCGATCTGAATGAATTTCGCAAACTGCTGAAGGCCTGTCCCGCCGGACTGTATAAGCAGGACGAGAGTGGGAATATTCATTTTGATTCTGCTGGCTGCCTGGAGTGTGGCACCTGTCGGGTGCTGTGCGGCGATACGATCCTCGAACAATGGGAGTATCCGGCAGGAACATTTGGCATTGATTTTCGCTACGGCTAACGGATTGAGCCGTTGTACCCCGGATCGGCCTCCACGGCCAATCCGGTCAGACGTATGCCGATATTATCCAGGGAATAACGAATGAGTATCACACTAACGTTTAACGCCGAACGTCGCGATGCCTGGCGACAACAAGGTTTATGGGGAGATGCTTCGCTTGGCGATTACTGGAACCAAACAGCCAGAGCCATGCCGGATAAAATCGCCGTGGTTGATAATCATGGCGCTTCATATACCTACGCCGCACTCGACGGTGCCGCCAGCAGTCTGGCGAGCTGGTTTTTAGCCTGCGGTATTCAACCCGGCGATCGCGTCGCTTTCCAGTTGCCGGGCTGGTGCGAATTTACCATTATTTATCTGGCCTGCCTGAAAACCGGAGCCGTTTCCGTCCCGTTACTACCCGCCTGGCGCGAAGCGGAGTTAGTATGGGTATTAAATAAATGTAAAGCGAAGATTTTTTTCGCACCTACCCTGTTTAAACAAACCCGGCCGGTTGATTTGATCCTCCCCTTACAAAACCAGTTACCGCATCTGCAACAGATTGTCGCCGTGGATAAACTGGCGCCGGCAACCACCTCGCAGGCACTCAGCCAACTGCTTTTAGCACCGCCGTTAAATCAAACGATTAACGTTCACGCGGATGAACTGGCAGCGGTACTGTTTACCTCCGGAACCGAGGGAATGCCGAAAGGCGTAATGTTAACCCACAACAATATCCTTGCCAGCGAACGCGCCTACTGCGCCCGTCTCAATCTCACCTGGCAAGATGTGTTTTTAATGCCCGCGCCGCTTGGACATGCTACCGGTTTTCTGCATGGCGTTACCGCACCGTTTTTAATCGGCGCCCGCAGCGTGTTGTTGGATATTTTTACCCCAGACGCCTGTCTCGATCTGCTGGAGCAACAGCACTGCACCTGCGTACTCGGCGCAACGCCGTTTGTCTATGACATGTTGTGTCGCATGGAAAAACGCGCCTGCGATCTCTCATCGCTACGCTTTTTTTTATGCGGAGGCACCACCATTCCGCAAAAGATTGCCCGTGACTGCCAACGGCTCGGCATTAAATTGTTAAGCATTTATGGTTCAACGGAGAGCTCGCCGCATGCGCTGGTCAATCTCGATGATTCACCTTCCCGCATGATGACCACCGACGGCTATGCTGCCGCAGGCGTCGAAATTAAAGTCGTCGATGAAGCGCGCAATGCCCTGCCCGCAGGAGTAGAAGGTGAAGAAGCCTCGCGTGGCCCCAATGTTTTTATGGGCTACCTCGATGAACCCGAACTGACCGCCCGCGCGCTGGATAAAGAGGGGTGGTATTACAGTGGCGACTTATGCCGGATGGACGACGCGGGATACATCAAAATCACCGGGCGTAAAAAAGATATTATTGTGCGCGGAGGGGAAAATATCAGCAGCCGCGAGGTAGAGGATATTTTATTGCAACATCCACGCATTCATGATGCCTGCGTTGTCGCGATGCCGGACGAACGGTTAGGTGAACGGTCGTGCGCTTATGTGGTACTAAAAGCCCCGCATCATTCGCTGTCGCTGGAATCTGTCGTCGCCTTTTTTAGCCGCAAACGGGTGGCAAAGTATAAATACCCGGAGCATATCGTGGTTGTCGAGAAGTTACCTCGCACAGCGTCCGGTAAGGTACAAAAATACCAGTTGCGTCAGGATATTATTAAACGTTTGAGCATGGAGAGTATTGCAGGATAAAGTGCCGGATGGCGATGCTAACGCATCTTATCCGGCCTACGTTGAATAGGCCGGATAAGGCATAATGTTACTTGTTCAGTTCAGCCAGGCTCAGCCAGGTCTGTACGACGGTGTCCGGGTTCAGCGACAGACTGTCGATCCCCTCTTCCATCAGCCAGGCCGCGAAGTCTTCGTGGTCAGAAGGTCCCTGACCGCAAATACCCACGTATTTGCCCTGTTTCTTAGCAGCGCGAATCGCCATCGACAGCAGCGCTTTCACCGCGTCGTTACGCTCATCAAACAGTTCAGAAACCACACCCGAGTCACGGTCCAGGCCCAGCGCCAGCTGCGTCATGTCGTTTGAGCCGATGGAGAAGCCATCGAAGTACTCAAGGAACTGTTCTGCCAACAGGGCGTTAGACGGGATCTCGCACATCATGATGATCTTCAGGCCATTCTCGCCGCGTTTCAGCCCCTGGCGCGCCAGCTCTTCAACCACCGCTTTCGCCTGGGCAACGGTACGTACAAACGGTACCATCACTTCAACGTTAGTCAGACCCATGTCGTTACGGACACGTTTCACCGCGTCACATTCCAGTGCGAAACAGTCGCGGAAGCTGTCTGAAACGTAACGGCCCGCCCCGCGGAAGCCCAGCATCGGGTTCTCTTCGTGCGGCTCATAACGCTCACCGCCGACCAGGTTAGCATATTCGTTGGACTTAAAGTCCGACATACGCACGATGACGCGTTTCGGATAAAACGCCGCACCCAGCGTCGCGATCCCTTCCGTCAGACGACCAACGTAGAATTCACGCGGAGAGTCGAAACCTTTCATCATGCCGCGGATTTCATTTTGTAGCTCAGGCGTCTGGTCATCAAACTCCAGCAGCGCACGAGGGTGCACGCCGATCATTCGGTTGATAATAAATTCCAGACGCGCAAGGCCGACACCTTCGTTTGGCAGGCAGGCAAAGTCAAAAGCCCGGTCCGGGTTGCCGACGTTCATCATTACCTTCAACGGCAGATCCGGCATGGTCTCCACGCTGGAGCTCTTCACGCTGAAATCAAGCATCTCAGCGTAAACATAACCGGTGTCGCCTTCGGCACAGGAGACAGTGACCTTCTCACCATCCTTCATGCGCTCGGTGGCATCGCCGCAGCCAACCACGGCAGGGATCCCCAGTTCACGGGCAATGATCGCCGCGTGACAGGTACGGCCGCCACGGTTGGTCACAATCGCCGCCGCTTTCTTCATGATCGGTTCCCAGTCCGGGTCGGTCATATCAGTCACCAGTACGTCGCCGGGTTCAATACGGTTCATTTCGCTGATGTCGTGAATAACTTTGACCGGGCCGGCGCCAATGCGGTGGCCGATGGCGCGACCTTCAGCAATAATTTTACCCTGGGCGTGCAGCGTATACCGCTCCATCACCTGCCCGCGAGAACGCACGGTTTCCGGACGAGCCTGAACAATGAACAGCTTGCCGGTATGACCGTCTTTCGCCCATTCGATGTCCATCGGACGACCGTAGTGCTTCTCGATCTGTACCGCCTGCTTCGCCAGTTCCTGCACTTCATCATTGGTCAGAGAGAAAATATCGCGTTGTTCCTGCGGCACATCCTCAATGGTCACCTGCTTACCGTGTTCCTGGGTTGGCGCGTAGACCATACGGATTTTTTTCGATCCCATAGTGCGACGAACGATCGCCGGACGATTAGCCGCCAGAGTCGGTTTGTGCACGTAGAACTCATCCGGGTTAACGGCACCCTGCACCACCATCTCGCCCAGACCCCATGCGGAAGTGATAAACACCACCTGGTCGAAACCGGATTCGGTGTCGATGGAGAACATAACGCCTGAGGACGCAAGGTCAGAGCGCACCATTCGCTGGACACCAGCAGAAAGCGCCACGCCGCGGTGGTCATAGCCCTGGTGAACACGATAAGAAATCGCGCGGTCGTTAAACAGCGAAGCAAATACGTGTTTGATAGCGACCAGGACAGCATCGAAGCCCTGGACGTTAAGGAAGGTTTCCTGCTGACCAGCAAATGACGCATCTGGCATATCTTCTGCGGTGGCGGAAGAACGCACGGCAAAAGAAGCATGGGCATCGTCTGCTGACAGCTGCGCGTAGGCATCGCGGACGGCATTTTCCAGCTCCGGCTGGAAAGGAGTGTCGATAATCCACTGGCGGATTTGTGCCCCGGCTTTCGCAAGCTCGGTAACATCATCAATATCCGTTTTATCCAGCAGCTCATAAATGCGCTGGTTTACACCGCTTTGGTCCAGAAACTGGTTAAACGCATCGGCGGTTGTTGCAAAACCATTCGGTACGGAAACTCCCATACCGGAAAGGTTAGTAATCATTTCACCCAGGGAGGCATTTTTGCCCCCAACTCTGTCTACATCATTCATGCCGAGTTGGTTATACCAAAGCACCAGCGGTGACGAGCCATTGTTGGACATCGAACAATCCTTATATATGAACGAGGTTAGGAAACTCAATTTTGCGTATTTATCTTTGCATATTTACCGCGGCGAAAAAAACGGTGAATCGTTCAAGCAACTTTATTTTTTATTTTTTAAGATTGTTTACGCATTTGCGCAAACCCGCGAGCGACACGGGATCACCACAAAAACTACCGGTATAAACATTTGTTCCGAAAAATGAAATGCACTTTTCATTAAATATAAAAATAGCGTTTCACTTTATAAAAGTGATGGCGCAATATTCGCTTCTGGCGAATTTTAATTTATGCTTTCAGAGAATTATGTCTGCCCCAGGATGCGCAAAATGGATAATGCTGTTGATCGTCACGTTTTTTATATTTCTGATGGTACGGCCATCACCGCCGAGGTATTGGGCCACGCGGTAATGTCGCAATTTCCGGTCACTATCAACAGCATTACGCTGCCGTTTGTTGAAAACGAGAGTCGCGCGCGCGCGGTTAAAGACCAGATTGACGCCATTTACCAACAAACCGGCGTGCGTCCTCTGGTGTTTTACTCCATCGTCTTGCCGGAAATCCGCTCAATCATTCTGCAAAGCGAGGGGTTTTGTCAGGATATCGTACAGGCGCTGGTCGCTCCATTGCAGCAAGAGATGAAGCTCGACCCAACGCCGATTGCCCATCGTACCCACGGCCTGAATCCCGGCAACCTCAACAAGTACGATGCGCGTATTGCCGCTATTGATTACACCCTTGCCCATGACGATGGTATTTCGTTGCGCAACCTCGATCAGGCGCAGGTGATCCTGCTCGGTGTTTCCCGTTGCGGCAAAACCCCGACCAGTTTGTATCTGGCCATGCAGTTTGGTATCCGCGCGGCCAACTACCCCTTTATTGCCGATGATATGGATAATCTGGTGCTGCCCACATCCCTGAAGCCGCTGCAGCATAAACTGTTCGGTCTGACCATCGACCCCGAACGCCTGTCGGCGATCCGCGAAGAGCGACGAGAGAACAGCCGTTACGCCTCGCTACGCCAGTGTCGGATGGAAGTTGCCGAAGTGGAAGCGCTGTACCGGAAAAATCAGATCCCATGGTTAAACAGTACCAATTATTCGGTAGAAGAGATTGCTACCAAGATCCTCGACATTATGGGGCTGAATCGCCGCATGTACTAGAACGCTAGTGCATTGGTTCGATTTTTTGTTATTATGCTCGCCACCAGGCCGGATGAGTGTGATATTGTGATGCACATCACTTCCCGGTAGTCCTGCCGTTGAAGCAACAAATTTCTGAGACAAGTAATGAACAGAACCGATGAACTCCGTACTGCGCGTATTGACAACCTGGTCACTCCAGCAGAGCTTGCGCAGCGGCATCCTGTTTCGTCCGCCGTCGCCCGTCATGTTACGGACTCCCGACGCCGGATAGAAAAAATATTGAATGGCGAAGATCCCCGTTTGCTGGTGATCGTAGGCCCTTGCTCAATTCACGATCTCGATGCCGCCGTGGAATACGCGACGCGCCTGCAGGCGCTGCGCGAAAAGCACCAGACGCGTCTGGAAATCGTGATGCGTACCTATTTTGAAAAGCCACGCACCGTCGTGGGCTGGAAAGGCTTAATTTCCGACCCGGACCTGAACGGCAGCTACCGTGTGAACCACGGCATTGAGCTGGCGCGTAAACTGCTGCTGCAGGTCAACGAACTGGGCGTCCCCACGGCCACTGAATTTCTCGATATGGTGACCGGCCAGTTTATTGCTGATTTAATCAGTTGGGGCGCCATTGGCGCGCGCACCACCGAAAGCCAGATCCACCGCGAAATGGCGTCTGCTCTTTCCTGCCCGGTTGGGTTTAAGAACGGGACGGATGGTAATACCCGTATCGCCGTCGATGCGATTCGCGCCTCCCGCGCCAGCCATATGTTCCTCTCCCCGGATAAAACCGGCCAGATGACCATTTATCAGACCAGCGGTAATCCATACGGGCATATCATTATGCGCGGCGGTAAAAAGCCGAATTATTTTGCTGAAGATATTGCCGCCGCCTGCGATACCTTGCACGAATTTTCCCTGCCTGAGCATCTGGTCGTCGATTTCAGCCATGGTAATTGCCAGAAGCAGCATCGCCGTCAGTTGGAAGTGTGTGATGACGTATGCCAGCAAATTCGCAACGGTTCGACGGCGATTGCCGGGATCATGGCGGAAAGTTTCCTGCGTGAAGGCACGCAAAAAATCGTCAGCGGTCAGCCGCTGGTTTACGGTCAGTCGATTACCGACCCGTGCCTGAACTGGGAAGATACTGAACTACTGGTGGACAAACTCGCCTCGGCGGTTGATAGCCGTTTTTAACGCTGTACACCGGGTAACACCACGTTGCCCGGTGGTAATTCTTTGTTTTTTCCTTCATTGTTGTGCAAAAACTGTTCCCGTCACAATTATTTCACAAAAACGCTTGCCGCACATTTGCAGTTTGATGATAATGATTATCATTGTTACATTGATTGCTATTTTTAAACTCTATGTCACGTATGGATAACACAACAGCAACGCCTGCAAAAGAAAAAACACCGCCTGCCGTCGCCGCAACCGAGCGTCGCATTGACAGTAAAAGTTTGCTGGGCAAAGAAGGACGCGTGATTATAGAGCACGATGGCCAGCACTACCTGCTGCGCCAGACCCATGCTGGAAAACTCATTCTGACTAAATAAACGACACTTTTCGCCAGCCACCCAGGTGATACCCAGGCAGCCAGCGCTTTTCGATTTTCTAATGGAGAGTTGCTATGCCCCACCTGCACACCGCATCCTTGCGCCCGTCGCTCCTGGCGTTGGCGATTGTCAGTAATCTTCCCGTCGTTGCCTGGGCGGCAGTAGAGGATATGACCGTCACCGCCACCGGTAATCCCCGTAGCGCCTTTGAAGCGCCGATGATGGTCAGCGTTATCGACGCTACTGCACCTGAAAACCAGACAGCCAGCTCGGCAGCCGACCTGTTACGGAAGGTTCCGGGCCTGAGCCTTGACGGTACGGGGCGGACAAATGGTCAGGACGTCAATCTGCGCGGCTATGACCGTCGCGGTGTTCTGGTGCTGGTGGATGGCGTTCGCCAGGGAACCGATACCGGGCACCTGAACAGTACCTTCCTCGATCCGGCGCTAATCAAGCGGATTGAAGTGGTGCGCGGCCCTTCCGCACTGTTGTATGGCAGCGGCGCGCTGGGTGGCGTAATCGCCTATGACACTGCGGATGCTAAAGACTTACTGGAGGCGGGTCAGAATAGCGGTTATCGCGTGTTCAGTACCGCGGCTACCGGCGATCACAGCCTCGGTATGGGCGCCAGCGCATTTGGCCGCACCGATACCCTCGACGGGCTGCTGGCCTGGTCCAGTCGCGATCGCGGTAATTTGCGCCAGAGCGACGGCACTACCGCCCCGAACGATGAAGCGATTAACAATATGCTGGCGAAAGGCAGTTGGAAAATTGACAGCGCCCAGACGCTGGCCGGCTCGCTGCGTTATTACAACAATGATGCCCGGGAACCTAAAAACCCACAAACCAGCGCGGCGGATACCACCAGCAACCCGATGACCGATCGCTCGACCATCCAGCGCGATGCGCAACTGACCTACTCCCTCGCCCCGGCGGATAATGACTGGCTAAACGCGGATGCCCGCATCTACTGGTCCGAAGCGCGCATTAATGCACAAAACACGGACAGCACCGGCGAATTTCGCAAGCAGACCACCAAAGGCGGGAAAGTCGACAACCGTAGCCGCCTGTTTACCGATTCATTTGCTTCTCACTTACTGACCTACGGCGGTGAATACTATCGTCAGGAACAACAACCGGGCGGCGCAACCACCGGTTTCCCGGAGGCAAAAATCGATTTTAGCTCCGGCTGGCTACAGGATGAAATCACCCTGCGCGACCTGCCGGTTACGCTGCTGGGGGGGACACGGTATGACTCTTATCGTGGCAGCAGCGACGGTTATGAAGATGTCGATGCCGATAAATGGTCGTCCCGCGCTGGACTCACCGTTGCGCCTGCCGACTGGCTGATGCTTTTCGGTTCATACGCTCAGGCCTTCCGTGCTCCAACCATGGGCGAGATGTATAACGACGCGAAACACTTCTCGATTGGCCGTTTTTACACTAATTACTGGGTGCCAAACCCGAACCTGCGTCCGGAAACCAACGAAACACAGGAATATGGATTTGGCCTGCGCTTTGACGATCTGTTGATGGCGAGCGATGCGCTCGAATTTAAAGCCAGCTATTTCGACACCAAAGCCAAAGATTACATCTCCACCAGCGTCGATTTTGCCGCCGCGACGACCATGTCCTATAACGTACCCAACGCCAAAATCTGGGGCTGGGACGTGATGGCGAAATACACCGCCGATCTGTTCAGCCTCGATATGGCCTATAACCGCACGCGGGGTAAAGATACTGACACGGGCGAGTACATTTCCAGCATTAACCCGGACACCGTCACCAGCAAACTGAACGTGCCGGTTGCACACAGCGGTTTCTCCGTTGGCTGGATAGGTACATTTGCTGACCGCTCAACGCACATCAGCAGCAGCTACGCCAAACAACCCGGCTATGCGGTAAACGACTTCTACGTGAGCTATCAGGGGCAACAGGCGCTAAAAGGCATGACCACCACACTGGTCCTGGGCAACGCTTTCGACAAAGAGTACTGGTCGCCGCAGGGCATTCCGCAGGATGGCCGCAATGGCAAAATTTTCGTGAGTTATCAGTGGTAATCACTTTTCCCCGGTTCGCCGGGGCAGCAATCTGGAAGGAAGAGACAATGAATCACCACACACGCTGGCTGGAACTGAAAAAAGAAAACCCTGGCAAATACGCACGTGACATCGCGGCTATGATGCACATCAGCGAGGCAGAACTGACCTTCGCGCGCGTCGGTCATGACGCCTGGCGCTTACGTGGCGAAGTCCGCGAAATCCTCGGCGCGCTGGAAGCCGTAGGCGAAACCAAATGTATTTGCCGCAACGAATATGCGGTGCATGAGCAGGTCGGCGCATTTACCAACCAGCACCTGAGCGGGCATGCCGGGCTGGTACTCAATCCACGCGCCCTCGATCTGCGTCTGTTCCTGAATCAATGGGCAAGCGCCTTTCATATCAGAGAAACAACCGCTCACGGCGAGCGTCAGAGCATTCAGTTTTTCGACCATCAGGGTGATGCATTACTGAAGGTCTATGCCACACAAAATACCCTCGTTGAAGAATGGGCAGCGTTACTGAGCCGTTTCATCTTCACTGAAAACCCGCCACTGGCGCTGCAATCCGCTAAAAACCCTGCTCCTGCTACCGTCACCGTTGATGCACAGACAGTGGATCAAGAGTGGCGAGCCATGACCGATGTCCACCAGTTCTTCGGTCTGCTGAAACGCCACGATCTCACTCGCCAACAGGCGTTTAATCTGGTGGGCGATGACCTGGCCTGTAAAGTGACCAATGGCGCACTGGCGCAGTTACTCAATACCGCGCGTCAGGATGGCAATGAAATTATGGTGTTTGTGGGTAATCGCGGCTGCGTACAAATTTTTACCGGCGTGATAGAAAAACTGGTGCCGATGAAAGGCTGGCTGAATATATTCACCCCAGCATTTACATTACATCTGCTGGAAGAAAGCGTGGCTGAAACATGGGTAACGCGCAAACCAACCGCCGATGGACACGTTACCAGTCTGGAACTGTTTGCGGCCGATGGCACACAGATTGCCCAACTGTATGGTCAACGTACGGAAGGCGAACCGGAGCAAACGCAATGGCGCGCGCAAATTGACGCACTGACGCCGAAAGGGCTGGCCGCATGAACAAACTGCTGCTCCTGATTGCGCTGCTGCCCGTTACTGCACTGGCGGTCCCCGAGGAAAGAGTCGTTACTCTGGGGGGCGACGTCACCGAAATTGTGTACGCGCTGGGGGCCCAGTCAACGCTTGTGGCGCGAGACAGTACCAGCCAGTGGCCTGAAGCCGCAAACGCCCTGGCTGACGTCGGCTATTTACGCCAGCTTAACGCCGAAGGGATCCTTGCCACCCGTCCGACGCTGGTCCTTGCCAGTGCGCAGGCGCAGCCTTCTCTGGCGCTAAAACAGGTCGAGCAGAGCAACGTCAGGGTTGTTACGATCCCGGCAAACAACGACCTTAACGCGATTGATGGAAAAATTCGCGTCATTGCCGAGGCGACTCACCGGGAGGCCGACGGCGAAACGTTGCGTGCAACCTTACGTCAGGAGCTGGCGGCGCTCCCGTCATCTGAACTTAACAAACGCGTCCTGTTTATTCTTAATCATGGTGGGATGACCGCCATGGCTGCAGGCCAGCAAACCGGAGCCGATGCCGCTATTCGCGCCGCCGGTTTGCGCAACGCGATGCAGGGGGTTAACCGTTATCAACCTCTTTCACAAGAAGGTGTGATTGCCAGCCAGCCGGACCTGGTTGTGATTTCCCGGGAAGGTGTTAAGGCAATGGGTGGCGAGGCGAGCCTGTGGGCGCTGCCAGGGCTGGCGCAAACACCTGCGGGACGGAATAAACAGGTATTGCAGGTTGATGATATGGCTCTGCTTGGCTTCAGTATCCGCACGCCGCAGGCCATTTTGCAACTACGCGCGAAAGCAGAGCAATTGCCCTGATGTCCCGACGAATCACTTGTTCTTTGTGGGTCATGGCGCTAATGCTGGTCGTAATGACAATTTTGGCTACCGGTTTTGGCGCGTTGCGCCTGCCGGTAAGTCTGCTCTGGCGTGATGACAATGAAACTCTGCGTCAAATCTGGCTCACTATTCGCCTGCCCCGTGTTCTGCTGGCGCTGGTGATTGGCGGTTCTCTGGCGCTATCCGGTTGTGTGATGCAGGGACTGTTTCGCAACCCACTTGCCGACCCGGGATTACTCGGAATTAGCAGCGGTGCGGCCTGCGCCGTCGCCCTGTGGGTGGTACTGCCTGTCTCTTTGCCCGCGCTACTGATGCTGTATGCGCCAATGTTGGCTGCATTTGTCGGTGCACTGGCGGCAACCGTGGTGATTTTTATCCTCAGCCAACAGCGCGACGGTTCACTCTCGCGGCTGCTGCTGGTCGGTATTGCGATCAACGCGCTCTGCGGGGCGGCTGTTGGCGTTCTGTCGTGGGTCAGTAATGATGCGCAACTGCGCCAGCTGTCGCTGTGGGGGATGGGAAGTCTGGGCGCTGCGCAATGGTCCACGCTGCTGGCAGTTACCTCGCTGGCTATCCCGACGGTGCTGATCGTCTGGCGTCTGGCTTCAGCCCTGAACCTGCTGCAACTGGGCGAGGAAGAGGCGCATTATCTTGGCGTGAATGTGCGTACAATCCAACGTATTTTGCTGCTTTGCAGCGCCTTGCTGGTAGCCGCAGCGGTGGCAGTAAGCGGCGTAATTGGCTTTATCGGGCTGGTTATCCCGCATTTAATACGTATGTGGCTCGGCGCAGACCATCGGGCCGTTATCCCCGGTTCCGTGCTGGCGGGCGCGTTTTTATTACTGATTGCCGACACGCTGGCCCGCACTTCAGTTGCGCCAGCGGAAATGCCGGTCGGTCTTTTAACCAGTCTGCTCGGCGCCCCGTGGTTTTTATGGCTTATTTTTCGTCAGCGAGGATCGCATGGCTGAACATTTCGTTGCTGAAGGACTTCACTATCGCGTGGCGGGCAGGTCGGTGATTGCTGATGTATCGCTTGCCCTCGCAAAAGGTGAACTGGTGGCGCTCATCGGCCCAAACGGTGCGGGGAAATCTACCCTGCTGCGCCTGTTGACCGGTTTTCTCAAACCGGTTGCCGGGCGCTGCATGCTGGCGGGCAAAGCGCTGGATGAGTGGCATACGCAGACGCTGTCGCGCCATCGGGCGGTGATGCGTCAGCAAACGCAACTGGGATTTGACTGGCCGGTAGAGGCCGTTATCGCGATGGGCCGTGCGCCCTGGACCCAGCGTTCGGAACCTCGCCTTATCGCGCAGGTGATGGAGATGACCGGATGCGCGCCGTTGGCAGGTCGGCAATACGCCACGCTTTCCGGCGGCGAGCAACAGCGCGTGCAGTTAGCCCGCGCCCTGGCACAACTCTGGTGCGACGGAGCGCCTCGCGGCTGGTTATTTCTTGATGAACCCACCTCGGCGCTGGATCTTTACCACCAGCAACATCTGCTGCGGTTACTGAAAACGCTTGTCGCTTCAGGAGAGCTGCATGTGTGTATTGTGCTTCACGATTTGAATCTGGCTGCTTTATGGGCTGACAGAATAGTATTACTGCATAATGGCAGGCTGGCGTCGCAAGGGACGCCGGAGACCGTGTTACGGGCCGATGATCTGATGCGCTGGTACGGTGCTGAGGTTCACGTTGGCCATCATCCGGCCAACGTGTCCCCCCAGGTGTTTCTGGCGCCTTAGCTTGAACAGCTCACTTCCAGCCGTTTGCCCCAGTCAGGCGGCCGACTGACATAGTCATCATCGCGATCGACAAACGGGGTACGCAACGCCTGGTGCAGCCGATGTAGCTCGGCGTAATCTCCCTGCTCCGCCTGACTAATCGCCCGTTGCGCCAGCCAGTTGCGTAAAACCATCGCCGGGTTTGCCGCCTTCATCTGCGTTTGTCTGACATCGTCAGCAACGCTGTCCTGTTCCAGGCGCGAGCGATACCGTGTGAACCAGTCGTCAAACGCCGCACGATCCACAAACTCATCGCGTAGCGGAGATAGCGCACTGTGTTGTTCCGTCAGACTGAGCATGCGAAACGTTCGCGTATAGTCGCTTCTTTCTCGCGCCATCAGGCTAAACAGTTCACTCAGCAGCTCGTTATCGTTTTTCTGCTCGCTAAAGAAGCCGAGCTTTTGCCGCATCCGTTGACCGTAACGCGTTAACAGCGCCAGTTGGTAATTGTCCAGCGCATCATTGAGCGCCTCGACCGGGATAAATGGCGACAGGGTTTGTGCCAGACGTTGCAGGTTCCACAGCGCGGCTGCAGGTTGATTATCGAAACTGTATCGTCCCTGATGATCGGAGTGGTTACAGATAAAATCCGGCACGTAGTCATCAAGAAAACCATACGGACCGTAATCCATCGTCAGCCCCAGAATAGACATGTTGTCCGTATTCATAACGCCATGCGCAAACCCTACCGCCTGCCAGTCGGCGATTAAGCTTGCGGTACGCATGACAATATCGCTAAACCACAGCTGATATTTATCGGCTTCTTCCTGCCAATGCGGCCAGTAATGACGAATCGCGAAGTCTGCAAGTTGACGGACTTTCTCCGGCTCGCGACGATAGTAAAAGTGTTCAAAATGGCCAAAGCGCATATGGCTTTGCGCCACGCGAATGAGCATCGCCCCATGCTCTACCGTTTCGCGATATACCGGCGTGTCGCTGGTGACAATCGACAATGCCCGCGTGGTGGGTATTCCCAGACAGTGCATCGCCTCGCTGGCCAGGCTTTCGCGAATGGTTGAACGCAGCACGGCGCGCCCATCCCCCATGCGGGAATAAGGCGTCAGTCCGGCACCCTTCAGGTGCCAGTCAAGCGTCGAGCCATCAGCAAGCTGTTGTTCGCCCAGCAGGATCCCACGTCCGTCACCAAGCTGACCGGCCCAAACGCCGAACTGATGTCCGCTATAAACTTGCGCTAAAGGCGACATCCCGGGAAGCAAGGATTCGCCTCCCCAAACGCCTGAACCCTCTGGGGTAGTAAACAGCGCCGCAGGAATAGCCAATTGCTCAGCCAGGGCATCGTTATGCCAGATAAGATGCGCGTTTTTCAGGGGCGTAGGCGAGAGTGCTGTATAGGTTGCTGGTAATTCATCACGCCAGCGGGTGGTAAAAGACAGGGTCATAGGGCCTCCTGTCTCTAGTGTAGACTGTTAATAGCCTGTTAAACACCAGCAAATAAAAGGGTTATATCCTCGATAACGAAATTATCTGCGAGGGCGGTACCGCAGGCCACAGTCCTCCCTGCATGGCGCTGAAACCGAGGGGAAGTACTCGTGCCAACATTTCTTGCGTATCAATACCGCTAATGATGATTGACTCACAGCAGGGTGATATTTGCGCCTGGATAGCGCGCATAAATGGTTCAAATGAAATATGTGCAATCCTTTGTTGAACAAAGTTTTTATCCAACACCACACGTTTGAACAGGCCATCAAAAATTGCCCGCGTTGATATGCCGCCAGCGCCATAATTTTGCAGAATTAATGGAAATCTTGCCGCAAGTGCAGCCAGCGTTGGATTGTCTTTACCCTTGTTTAACTCTGGATAGCTTTCATTAATAGCCAGTTCCAGAAATGAAAATCGTTCAATTTGTGAAGCATATTCAGCGTCTGATAATAAAGTATGAGCAACTGCCGGGGTTAAATTAATCCAGACTGAGACTTTTCGCTGAATAAAAAAATGTTGGCACGTTTCGATTAATTCTAGTTTCTCTGCAAATAAACGACATTGTTCATCGTCCGACATCCGAGGTAAGACCAGCTCGGTTGGTATGCGCACATCCCCCTGCAGGCTGGCAAAACTGGTGATGATATCTACGAATTCAAGATCGCCTTTTTCACTTCTCGCAGGAAGAAAAGACAACTCCGATTGATAAAGATTATCCAGTGAAACAATCATCGTACCAGCCCCTCTGCATAGGTGTTATCCGGCATCCTGTAGCAAAGGATGGAGAAATACGTTACTGCTGATGCAAGTAGAGGCTCTTTCATTTGTCCCTTTATAGCCAGTAAATCGAATCCTTTTTTTTAGCTTATCGTGATTATAAGCGAATATCCAGCTTTGCACTTTTTAATATCCCGGCATAAATCATATTTTTAGCAAGATACACTCTTAACACACAGGGTTATTGATCGGCTGGAAGCAGTAATAACAGTTAGCATTCAAATGAAAATGACGAGGCTGCACAGTCGTTGGCAGCCTCGTCAGTTGTGAGGATTAAATACGTCGAGCCTGCCAGAAGTTTTTACGCCAGTAGACATTATCCAGTGACGAGCGCATCACTCCGCGGCTGGTTGAGGCATGAATAAATTGATTATTGGTGTCGTAAATGCCGACATGCAGACCACTTTCTCCGGATCCGGTTTTAAAGAAAACCAGATCGCCTGGCAGCAAATCATCTTTATCGATTTCGGTACCAATCTTTGATTGCATGCGCGTGTCGCGCGGGAGCTGTAGATCGAATTTATCCCGCATCGTCATCAAAACAAACCCTGAGCAATCCACCCCGCTACGGCTCATACCACCATAACGATAAGGTGTGCCATGCCAGGTTTGTAGCTGGTCATTAAGACCGGCGATAACGGCGATAGAATCCGACAAATGGGCATTTGGCGCAGGAGCACGATGGCTGCTGCAGCCCGCCAAAAACAATGCTGTGATGAAAAGGAGCCAAAAGCGCATTCAGGACGAATCCTCTGGATTTTATTTTTATGCCAATTTAGCGTGGAAATTACAGGATTTTCAAGAACCCATTTAACTTAAGTGGTTGATATGAGCATTCTGTGGCCTTCGATATCCAAACGACGGAAGTTCACGCCGTAAGCCGCAGACAGATTAGCTGGTGTCAGGACCGAATCACGTGAGCCACTGGCAAGCAGCTTCCCACGTTTGAGCAACCAGGCCTTATGCGCATGGCGCAAGGTATGATTGAGGTCATGGCTGCTCATCACAATCGCTATTCCCTGCAAACACAGCTGGCCCAACAACCTGTCCAGGGCGTTTTGTTGCGCGACGTCCAGGCTGTTCATCGGCTCATCCAACAGTAAAAGCTGACCGAATGGATTAGCTTGCGGGCAAATTTGCAAAATAACGGCCGCCAGGCGCACACGCTGCCACTCACCGCCGGAGAGTTGATTAACGCCACGCCCCAGCTTATCCCCCAGACCAAGCGCATCGGCGACCTCCTGTAACAGATCGGCACGCGCTTTGTCGGGTTGATGCAGCATCAGAAAATGCCAGACCGGCATGGCAAAAGGCGGGTTTTGCTGTTGCGCAAGATAAGCACGATATTGCGCCAGCTTTGCTGCCGGCCACTCTTCAAGCGGCATGTCGCCGAAGGTGATGCTGCCCTCCCCGGTCGTCAAACCCGCCATACGCGCCAACAGCGTACTTTTCCCCGCACCGTTAGGCCCCACCAAATGCAGGATTTCCCCTGCTTTTATTTCACCAGAAAGCGGGCCGAGCCGGGTCGATTCCGCTACATCCTGTAGCTGCATCAATCGAGACATTAGTTTGCCAGCGCCTTCTTGATGCTTTGCACCAGCATCGGATCCTCAGGCGTCATATCCGGAGAGAATCGTTGCAGTACTTGCCCATCCCGTCCCACTAAAAACTTCTCAAAGTTCCACAGGATATCGTCCGGGTAGAGCGGCGCCCGGCCTTTACTGGCCATACGTTCATAGAATCCACTGTCTGCTGGCGCCACAGCCGTTGGCGCGGCATCAATCAGCTTCTGATACAGCGGATGACGCCCCTCGCCGTTGACGTCAATCTTGCTGAACATCGGGAAGGTAACGCCCCAGGTCATACTGCAGTACGTTTTTATTTCATCTTCGCTGCCCGGTTCCTGGCCCAGAAACTGATTGCAGGGAAAACCAAGCACATTGAAGCCCTGTTGATGCCAGGCTTTCTGCAGGTTCTCCAGTTGTTCGTATTGCGGCGTCAGTCCACATTTTGAAGCAACGTTGACGATTAACAGTACATTGCCGGAATACGGTTGCAGCGTAGTCGCCTCGCCGTCAATGGTCGTCACTTCGGTATTGAGGATAGTGTCTTGCATAGCATCTCCAGAACAACAGGTTGATTTTCAGTTTTTAATCATAGACCGAACCAACGCTTTCTAGCGCGCGGCTTTCAACAATAGCCAGATAAATACCGGCGCTCCCATGGTAGCCGTCACCACGCCGATGGGCAGTTCAGCCGAAGCCAACACCAAACGCGCGACAACATCAGCAAACAATAATGCGATTGCGCCAGCCAACGCGCAGCCAGGCAGGAGAACACGGTGATCGGTTAAACCACACAACCGCAAAATGTGGGGGATAACCAATCCAATAAAACCAATCGCACCCGCCAGAGCCACGCTTACGCCGACCATCCATCCTGTGGCGACCACCAGCAGATTGCGCCAGAACCATAATGGTAACCCCAGTTGGCGCGCAGAAGTTTCCCCCAGCGCCAGCATATTCATCGGCTGAGACTGACAGCAGATCCATATCAGTACGGGGATCAACGCCACCATCAGCCAGGCCTGATGCCAGTCGACGCCGCCAAAGCCCCCCATCATCCAGTACATCAGTTGTCGTAAGTCAAAAGAGGTGGAAAAATAGATGGCCCACGTCATCAACGCGCTACAGATAATGCCCAGCGCCACTCCCGCCAGCAGCAAGCGACTGGTAGACAAATGACGACGGGCAAAGCGTAACAGAATGAGAGTAATAATCAGCGCCCCGGCGATGGCACATAAGCCCAACGCCCAGCCGGGAAGCTGCCCCTGGCCGAGCAGCACCGCAGCAATGAGTCCTACACCTGCGCCGTTAGACACGCCCAGTAGACCCGGTTCCGCGAGTGGATTTTCAAAGAGGGCCTGCATTACCGCACCGGATAAAGCCAACGCAGCGCCTACCAGCAAAACGGCGAGGGTACGAGGAAAGCGGATTTGCCAGACGAACAGATCGCCGCGGGCGCTGAACCAGTCGCCGGGAGCGATCCACTGTTCTCCTGCGCACAAGCTTAAAATCGTTGCCAGTAACATCAGCACTGACAGAGACAGTATCCAGCGCACGTTTCGTCGCTGCTGTTGATGGGCGAAAGTCAGCATGTTTTCCATTCTGCTGAAAAGAGATGGGGGTGATTCTACGGTGCTGTTTCGGTAGTGAAAAGGAAAAAGGCCGCAGAGCGGCCTTTTTAGTTATACCCGTCATACTTCAAGCTGCATGTGCGTTGGCTTTACTCGCTCACCCCAGTCACGTACTTATGTACGCTCCTGGAGATTCGCTGCGTCGCCGCCTTCCTGCAACTCGAATTATTTAGGGTATATATACGTCATGCTTTACGCTGCCGCTTTGATGGCAACGCAAGTGGTTTAACGAATCGTTAAATCACTCTTCTTTGGGCGTTGCGTTTTCAACCCGACTTTTTAACTTCTGTCCGGGTCTGAAGGTCACCACGCGCCGTGCTGTAATGGGAATATCTTCGCCCGTTTTCGGGTTACGTCCCGGACGTTGATTCTTATCACGCAGATCGAAGTTACCAAAACCAGAGAGTTTTACCTGCTCACCATTTTCCAGAGCACGACGAATCTCTTCGAAAAACAGCTCGACCAGTTCTTTGGCATCCCGCTTGCTAAGCCCAAGCTTATCAAACAGATATTCTGACATTTCAGCTTTTGTAAGCGCCATAGGTTCAATCCCTCAATGATGCCTGGAATCGCTCTTTTAATGCCTCTACACATTTGGCGACGGTAGCGGCAATCTCCTCTTCTTCAAGTGTACGGCTGGTATCCTGAAGGATCAGGCTGATAGCGAGGCTCTTATAGCCCTCCGCAACACCCTTACCGCGGTACACGTCAAATAAGTTTACGCCAACTACCTGATTTACGCCAACTTTCTTACACTCGGATAAAATATCCGCAGCGGGAACGTTTTCTGCCACAACGACTGCGATGTCGCGACGGTTCGCTGGGAAGCGAGAAACTTCACGCGCCTGAGGCACCACGCGGTCTGCGAGCTTGTTCCACTCCAGTTCAAACACCAGAGTGCGACCGTTCAGATCCAGTTTACGTTCCAGCTCAGGATGAACAACCCCAATGAAACCAATACGTTCACCTTTCAGATAAATCGCCGCAGACTGACCCGGATGCAGTGCTGGATTCGCTTCAGCCTTGAACTGAATGTCCGCCAGTTTGCCGGTCAAGTCGAGAACCGCTTCCAGATCGCCTTTCAAATCATAGAAATCAACGGTCTCTTTTGCCAGATTCCAGTGTTCATCATGACGATTACCGCAGATCACGCTTGCCAGCATCAGATCCTGACGGATCCCGAGGTTGGCCTGCGTATCCGGTACGAAACGTAAACCCGTTTCAAAAATACGCACACGGTTCTGCTGACGGTTCTG
This sequence comes from Citrobacter sp. Cc139, assembly GCF_030334645.1. Classification (NCBI taxonomy): domain Bacteria; kingdom Pseudomonadati; phylum Pseudomonadota; class Gammaproteobacteria; order Enterobacterales; family Enterobacteriaceae; genus Citrobacter; species Citrobacter sp. Cc139. Next base: position 7,483 of record NZ_JAOWDM010000082.1, on the reverse strand, counting down.
GTTATACACCACCGTTGACAGCAAACCGGTCCACAGCGACAAGCGCATTGCCGACATATCAACAGAAATTGGGCTTGGCAGCAGCAGCGATTCTTCACCCGGATGCAGCAATGCCTGAATTTTCGGGTCGACAAAGCTGTAGGTGATAACTTCCTGGTAGCCTTTGTCATTCAGCATGGTTTTTACACGTTTCAGCGATAAATCCGCTTCACGATGCGTACCCATGATCAGACCTGCCTGAATTGGCGTATTCGGGATATTGTCATAACCGTAAACGCGGGCAACTTCTTCGACCAGGTCTTCTTCGATTTCCATATCGAAACGCCAGCTCGGCGCTACCGCTTTCCACTCATCCTGACCTTCCGTGACGTCACAACCCAGACGACGCAGAATATCACTCACCTGGTCATCAGCAATATGGTGTCCGATCAGACGATCCAGTTTGCTGCGGCGAAGCGTAATGGTCGCGCGTTTTGGCAGCGTCGCTTCGTTGGTTACATCAATAATTGGACCGGCTTCACCGCCGCAGATATCAATCAGCAAACGGGTAGCACGCTCCATCGCTTTGTACTGCAGCGCAGGATCGACACCACGCTCATAGCGGTGAGAAGCATCGGTGTGCAGGCCATGACGACGTGCGCGACCGGTAATAGACAGCGGACTGAAGAACGCGCATTCCAGCAGGACGTTTTGCGTTTCATCATTCACGCCGGAATGTTCACCACCAAAGATGCCGCCCATGGCCAGCGCTTTGTTATGGTCGGCAATCACCAGCGTATCCGCATGCAGTTTAGCTTCGCTGCCGTCCAGCAGAACCAGGGTTTCCCCCTCTTTTGCCATCCGGACAACAATCCCGCCTTCAATGCGGTCTTTGTCGAACGCGTGCATCGGCTGACCCAGTTCGAGCAGCACATAGTTCGTCACGTCAACCACGGCATCGATAGAGCGGATGCCACAGCGACGCAGTTTTTCTTTCATCCACAGCGGGGTTGGCGCTTTAACGTTGATGCCTTTCACCACGCGCCCCAGATAGCGTGGGCAGGCTTCCACCGCGTCGACCTGAATCGGCAGGACATCGCTAATGGTTGCGGCTACTGGCGCCATTTCAGGTTCAACTAGCGGAGCCTGGTTCAGTACGGCAACATCACGTGCCACGCCGATGATACCCAGGCAGTCGGCGCGGTTCGGCGTAACGCTGATTTCGATAGTGTTGTCGTCAAGCTTCAGGTATTCGCGGATATCGGTGCCAATTGGCGCATCGGCGGGCAGTTCGATAATGCCGCTATGGTCGTCGGAAATACCCAGCTCGGAGAACGAGCACAGCATGCCTTCAGACGGTTCACCGCGCAGTTTCGCTGCTTTAATTTTAAAGTCGCCTGGCAGTACGGCGCCCACGGTTGCCACCGCCACTTTCAGGCCCTGACGGCAGTTCGGCGCGCCACAGACGATATCCAACAGGCGGTCACCGCCTACATTCACTTTGGTGACGCGCAGTTTGTCAGCGTTCGGGTGCTGAGCGCACTCAACCACTTCACCCACCACAACGCCGTTGAACGCGCCCGAAACAGGTTCCACACCGTCAACTTCCAGACCCGCCATCGTGATTTGGTTTGACAGCGCATCGCTATCAATCGCCGGGTTTACCCATTCGCGTAACCACAGTTCACTGAATTTCATTGTTTTATCCTGCCTTTATTTAAACTGTTTGAGGAAACGCAGATCGTTTTCGAAGAAAGAACGCAGATCGGTCACGCCATAACGCAGCATGGTCAGACGCTCCATACCCATACCGAATGCAAAGCCGGAGTAGATTTCCGGATCGATACCCACGTTGCGCAGCACGTTCGGGTGAACCATCCCGCAGCCCAGCACTTCCAGCCATTTGCCGTTTTTGCCCATCACATCAACTTCCGCAGAAGGTTCGGTGAATGGGAAGTAAGAAGGACGGAAGCGAACCTGCAGGTCTTCTTCAAAGAAGTTGCGCAGGAAATCGTGCAGCGTACCTTTCAGATTGGTGAAGTTGATGTTGGTATCAACAATCAGCCCTTCCATCTGATGGAACATTGGGGTGTGCGTCTGATCGTAATCGTTACGGTATACGCGCCCAGGGGCGATGATACGGATCGGCGGCTGTTTTTCTTTCATGGTGCGGATCTGCACGCCGGAAGTCTGCGTACGCAGCAGACGGGTCGCGTCAAACCAGAAAGTGTCGTGGTCAGCACGCGCCGGGTGATGGCCAGGAATATTCAGTGCGTCGAAGTTATGATAGTCATCTTCGATTTCCGGACCGGTCGCCACGGTAAAGCCCAGCTCACCGAAGAAGCTTTCAATACGATCGATAGTACGTGTTACCGGATGCAGACCGCCATTTTCGATACGACGTCCCGGCAGAGAGATATCGATCGTTTCTTCAGCCAGACGGGCATTCAGCGCAGCACTTTCTAATTCGGCTTTACGTGCGTTCAGCGCTTGCTGTACCTGCTCTTTGGCTTCGTTTATCACCGCACCTGCTGCCGGACGCTCTTCTGGCGGCAGCTCGCGCAGGGTTGTCATTTGAAGGGTCAAGTGCCCTTTCTTGCCCAAATATTCGACGCGGACATTGTCTAACGCGGCAACATCTGAAGCCTGGTTAATGGCGGCCGTTGCACTGGCAACCAGCTCTGCGAGATGTGACATGGTTTTCCTCGTTATGTGGCGATATTCACTAGTCGCTCGTCTATACGCAAAATCATTCAAGTTGTATCAAGGCGGCAAAAGAGCAAATCCTCAGGAGCGTACATCAGTACGTGACTGGGGTGAGCGAATGCAGCCAACACAGAGACAACTTGAAGGATGACGCGTATAAAAAAAGCCTCCACCAGGGAGGCTTTTAGGCGCTGTTTTCCGTTTCTTCTTTCACGCGCAAGCCTCCTGGATTCAGGTGCTAAAGTAAAAGAAGAAGCGGAAAATAGCAGCATTCATGCTTGCATTACCTTATGTGGTAAAAACCGGACAACCTTTATTGAAAAGGCTTACGGGTAAAATGTCAACTAATTGATTGCGCTACAATAAAAGAGAGGGAGCCAGGCTCCCTCTTTTCACCGGCTTATGCCAGAGCTGCTTTCGCTTTTTCGACCAGAGCGGTGAACGCTACTTTGTCGAATACTGCGATGTCAGCCAGGATCTTACGGTCGATTTCAACAGAGGCTTTTTTCAGGCCGTTGATGAATTTGCTGTAAGAAATACCGTTCTGACGTGCTGCTGCGTTGATACGCGCAATCCACAGTTGACGGAACTGACGCTTTTTCTGACGACGGTCACGATAAGCGTACTGACCAGCTTTGATAACAGCCTGGAAGGCAACGCGGTATACGCGAGAACGCGCACCGTAGTAGCCTTTAGCTTGTTTCAAAATTTTCTTGTGACGTGCACGGGCAACTACACCACGTTTTACGCGAGCCATATGTGCTCTCCTGTATCTATATTCTTAGTAAAAAATTAATTAAACGTTAACGGCTTATGCGTACGGCAGGCACGCGATAACCAGACCCAGATCGCCTTTAGAAACCAGGCCTTTTGGACGCAGGTGACGTTTACGCTTAGTAGATTTTTTGGTCAGAATATGACGCAGGTTTGCGTGCTTACGCTTAAATCCACCACCACCGGTTTTTTTGAAGCGCTTAGCAGCACCGCGTACGGTCTTAATTTTTGGCATTTTAATAACTTCCACTTCGCATTGTTAATAAACGAAACGTAGGCGAACAACGGCTGTGGAACCCGCAGGCTCCACAGACATTGCTACTTGAAGGCCTTACTGTTTCTTCTTAGGAGCGAGCACCATGATCATCTGACGGCCTTCGATCTTCGTAGGGAAGGATTCGACTACTGCCAGTTCACTCAGATCGTCACGGACGCGGTTGAGCACTTCCATACCGATCTGTTGGTGGGCCATCTCACGGCCGCGAAAACGCAGCGTGATCTTAGCCTTATCGCCATCTTCCAGAAAGCGTACCAGGCTGCGGAGTTTTACCTGGTAATCGCCATCGTCGGTGCCAGGACGGAATTTAATTTCCTTAACCTGGATAACTTTTTGCTTTTTCTTCTGTTCCTTAGAAGACTTACTCTTTTCATAAAGGAACTTGCCGTAGTCCATAATACGACAAACTGGCGGTTCGGCGTTAGGGCTGATTTCAACTAAATCTACTCCAGCTTCTTCAGCTTTTTCGATTGCTTCTCTCAGACTCACAATACCCAAAGCTTCGCCTTCCAGACCTGTTAAGCGAACTTCCAGGGCGCGAATCTCGCCATTAATACGATTCGGACGTGCCGTTTGAACTCGTTTTCCGCCTTTAATACCTTATTCCTCCAGTTGTTGAAGACTGCGGCTGCGAATCTCTTGTTGCAGCTTCTCAATCACTTCATTTACGTCCAGGCTGCCCAAGTCTTTGCCACGACGGGTGCGCACGGCAACTTTGCCTGCTTCAACCTCTTTGTCGCCACAGACCAACATGTAAGGGACACGACGTAAAGTGTGCTCGCGGATTTTAAAGCCAATCTTCTCATTTCTCAAGTCTGCTTTTACACGAATGCCCGCATTTTGTAGTTTCTGCGTTAATTCGTTAACGTATTCAGACTGAGAATCGGTAATGTTCATGACCACAACCTGAACCGGCGCAAGCCAGGTCGGGAAGAAGCCAGCAAACTCTTCGGTCAGAATACCGATGAAACGTTCCATCGACCCAAGAATTGCGCGATGAATCATAACCGGCACCTGACGCTCGTTGTTTTCGCCAACATAAGAGGCGCTTAAACGGGACGGCAGAGAGAAGTCCAGCTGTACAGTACCGCACTGCCATGCACGATCGAGGCAGTCATACAGGGTAAATTCAATTTTCGGACCGTAGAATGCGCCCTCACCCAGTTGGAACTCAAACGGGATGTTGTTTTCTTCCAACGCAACGGCCAGGTCAGCTTCAGCACGGTCCCACATTTCATCGCTACCGATACGTTTTTCGGGGCGAGTGGACAGTTTGACGACGATCTTCTCGAAGCCAAAGGTGCTGTACATATCGTAGACCATACGAATACAAGCGTTAACTTCATCACGGATCTGTTCTTCAGTACAGAAGATATGCGCATCATCCTGAGTGAAGCCACGAACGCGCATCAGACCGTGCAGCGCGCCTGACGGCTCGTTACGGTGGCAGCTACCAAACTCAGCCATACGCAGCGGCAGATCGCGATAAGATTTCAGACCCTGATTAAAGATCTGTACGTGGCCCGGGCAGTTCATGGGCTTAATGCAGTATTCACGGTTCTCTGAAGACGTCGTGAACATCGCATCTTTGTAGTTATCCCAGTGACCTGTTTTTTCCCACAGCACGCGGTCCATCATGAACGGACCTTTAACTTCCTGATACTGATATTCTTTCAGTTTCGAACGAACGAAGACTTCCAGTTCACGGAAGATAGTCCAGCCATCATTGTGCCAGAACACCATACCCGGCGCTTCTTCCTGCATATGGTACAGGTCAAGCTGTTTACCGATTTTACGGTGATCGCGTTTGGCGGCTTCTTCCAGACGTTGCAGGTAGGCGTTGAGGGCTTTTTTATCTGCCCATGCAGTACCATAAATACGCTGCAGCATCTTATTATTGCTGTCGCCACGCCAGTATGCCCCAGCGGTCTTCATCAGTTTGAAGTGATGGCAGAAACGCATGTTCGGCACGTGCGGGCCACGGCACATATCGACATATTCTTCATGATGGTACAAGCCAGGCTTGTCATCATGGGCAATGTTTTCATCAAGAATAGAGACTTTATAGGTCTCGCCACGCTTCACGAAGGTTTCACGCGCTTCGTACCAGCTGACTTTCTTCTTAATGACATCGTAGTTTTTCTCAGCGAGCTCGTGCATCCGCTTCTCGAGCGCGTCGACGTCTTCCTGGGTTAACGTACGGTCAAGATCGATATCGTAGTAAAAACCGTTGTCAACAACCGGTCCGATCGCCATTTTGGTGTGCGGCCAGAGTTGTTTGATCGCGTGCCCTAACAGGTGCGCACAGGAGTGACGAATGATCTCCAGACCTTCTTCATCCTTCGCGGTGATGATGGAGAGCTTCGCATCATGTTCAATCAGATCGGAAGCATCTACCAGCTCACCGTTAACACGGCCAGCAATCGTGGCTTTCGCCAGACCTGGACCGATGTCCAGCGCAACATCCATGGGGCTTACAGCGTGGTCGTAATGGCGTTGGCTGCCATCAGGAAGAGTAATAACAGGCATGTTATATCCTTATTTGCAGTGGTGCCCCACACGTAAGAGCACATACAAAATCAAATTATTTAAAAATATCATCTAGTTAAATGCGTTTCTGAGCTTCACTCTGCTAAGTGTGTACATTGTGGTGTACATAATCCAAAATGTACCCGCATTAACTACCTGATACCGAGTTGTCAGTGTACACGCCGAGACCATGTCAGAAAAGGGTGAATTGATTAAGATAATGATCACCCTCACCTATTACCCGGAAATGGTGCAGTGGTTGGCTGACTGGCTTGATGAGAAAGTATCATAGGAAAGCAGCACAAAGCCTTGCAAACCGATGCAAAGCTTTGTGTGTCCCACTTTTGTCTCACATCTCCGCACCTTCGGTTCACTTCAAGCTTGTTGATAGAAGAAAAATAACGCAGAATTGACTTGAAAATACCATAGCATTCAAATCACTAAATGGTGAGTTAACATGAAATTGTTCATGTCAGTTGTTTTTTTACTCAGCATATCCTGTGTATGGGCAGGAGAGGCATTTGCTGAGGGTGGGAAACAGAAGCAGTTTGTGAGTGTTGATGTCCAGAACGCAGATATTAAAATTCAGTATAAATATTCACCTGAAGAAGATAGGGTAATTGAGCTTGAGAGAGTTGGCCTCAATAAACTTTTCTCATTTTCAAGGCTTTACAGGATTGATTCTGGGAAGGATGCAACTTTTCCAAGCGGCATACTGGATGGGTTAACTGCGGTTCAAACATTCGACACTGACATCATTGGACCAATTATGGTCAGCGCAGAAAATAATGAAGATGGTGATGACCCAATAGCTGCGTTCACAGGTGGCTGGCATGGATTTAACCGGGACCAGAGCGGATCACCTACAGCCAGGCATGTTTCTCTTCAGGTATGGGTTGACGGGAAGATGGTCAAAGATACCTTTAAGGGATATACAAATGATTTAGTGATTGAAACCACATCTAACATCCAGGGATTTAACACCAAAAAGAAAGATGGCTCCGGTAGGGAGATTATTCAACAGAAAGTAAAAATGACCTTCAATGAAGGACGTGCAGATGTGCATATCAAAATGACTCCTCTTGAAAAGGTGAGGATACACACTTACTACGGACTACAAACAGCACTTTCCCAACTGTATGCCAACAGTTCAATTCGTTATGAATCAGGCGACTCTCCAGAATGGAAAGATACCTCCAGCGGACCAAATGATAGTGG